>NZ_CP011834.1:327643-655287 GCF_001412575.1 Limnohabitans sp. 103DPR2
CACCGCGGCCTGTTGCTGATTTGCAGCAGGCCATGGTTGTGGCAAAACCGAATCATGGTGGCCACTGGGAAGGCCAGCATTTGATCCGTGGGGCAACTCCAAATACAACCCATCATGGGCAAGAAATACCAATTTTGGAAAGCCTTGCCAAACTGATGCTGCTTTAAAAATTCCGACAAAGGTTGGCGCAGTGCGGACTCGGTTTGCTGTTGTGCAATGTGCGTGCACAACTTGTTAAAGCGCAGCACATCCAACAACATTTTGTAAAACTCGGGGCGCGCCAAATTTCGGCGCTGTGCAAAGACCGTGTCTAAATTGCTGCCACTCCACTCCAAGGACTCGTTGCCCCAAGCCTTGGGTGCTTGCACTGAAAAAGACATGTCAGACAAGGACGTCTCGACACCCAACTCTGCAAACAGATTGATCAGGTTGGGATAGGTTCTTTCGTTGAATACCAAAAACCCGGTGTCGACGCCATGCGTGACCATGCCTGCGGCCGTAGGCAAACTGATGTCAACGGTATTGGCGTGTCCACCAAAGTAATCACCCGCTTCAAACAGCGTGACCTCGGCTTGTCCTTTTAAGCTGTGTGCAACGGCCAAGCCCGAGATGCCTGAGCCGACAACGGCAATTTTTTTGTACTTCAAGATGTCAGACTTTCGCAATCAATTTAGGAGGGCTTGCCCGCCAAGCTTTTCTCAAGCGCTTGCACCAGACTTCTGCTGTCGGGACTGGTCATGCTGTTGTAGCTGTCGATCAACTTGCCGTCGCGGCCAATCAGGTACTTGTAAAAGTTCCACTTAGGACGCTGTCCAGGAGCTTGGGCCAGTTGTTTGAAAAATGGCACCGCTGCTTCACCGGTTACCGCGGTTTTGGTGAACATTGGAAACTTCACGCCAAAAGTGTTTTCACAAAAGTCTGCAATTTCTTGGTTGGTGGCCTTCTCTTGCGCAAAATCATTGGAAGGAAAGCCCAGCACCACCAAACCTCGGTCTTTGTATTTGTCGTAAAGGGCTTCCAAGCCTTTGTATTGAGGCGTGAAGCCACAGTAGCTGGCGGTGTTGACCACCAAAATCACTTTGCCGCTGTATTGGCACAAGGACTGCGGCTTTTCATCTTGCAGCCTTGCAAATGTGTGATTCAACAATGTAGGACAAGCCGCAGATGCCGTCGGCATGGCAGCTGTTGACTGCGCCCATGCGGCAGGCATGGCAAGCAAAATTGCCAAGGCAAGGATGCGCTGGAGTGCTTTGAAATTGGCCATTGAACTGTCCATTCTATTTTGTGACTGGACAGTTTACTTCCAATTTCCCAGCTTGTCACGCGCCTTTGTGGGATTTGTTATCAAACGGGAAAACGGCTTGCCACAAAGCCAAAACGGCCTCTTGTTCGGTCTTTAAAAAGCTGCCTTCTACCTGGGTTGGCTCTTCGTTTAAACGAGCCTTGTGCTGAACCCTGCGCAATTCTCGATAGGCAGCTGACGCAGCCATGCCCACCCCTGGCGGCAACAGGCCGGCCGCCTCAGCCCGTTGCAACAAGGCAATGTTGCCCACGTTGTCTGCCAATTCTGGGTGGGCCGTGGTGTGCATCAAGACCAAATATTGAACAGCAAACTCGGCATCCACCATGGCGCCTGGGCTGTGTTTCACATCAAAGAAACCAGGCTTGATGGGGTGTGCACCTCGCACCCGATTTCGCATGTTGACGATCTCTTGGGCTAGCGCATGGGGGTCGCGTTGCGCACTGATCACAGCAAGTCGAACCTGATCAAAGCGCTGCCTCATGTGTGCATCGCCCATCACAAAGCGCGCCCGCGTCATGGCTTGATGCTCCCATGTCCAAGCAGTGTTGCTGCCGCGCTGCTGTTGGTAGTCGGCGTATGCGTCGAAAGTGGTCACCAACAAACCTGAGCTTCCGTTGGGTCTCAAGGCCGTGTCAATCTCAAACAAATCGCCCTCGGCCGTCTTCACGGTGAACCAATTGATGAGCTTGCGCACAAAGGCCGCATAGACCTCTTGTGCCCGTTCATCGGCATCTTCAAATACAAAAACGATGTCCAAATCACTGCCATAGCCCAGCTCTTTGCCACCCAATTTGCCATAGGAAATGATGCCGAATTGGGGCACCTCACGGTGCCGATTTTTGAGATAAGACCAACACCACGCCGCGGTCACGCGCAGCACCGCATCGGCCATGGCACTCAAATCATCGGCCACCTGCTCTACGGTCAAATTGCCCTCCACATCGCGTGCCAGGGTTCTGAACACTTCGGCATGGTGGGCTCGCCGCAAGAGATTCAGGATGTTTTCTTCGTCGTCTTCGCCGGTCCGTTGGAGGGCCGCCCGACGGGCCTGAAGCTCGGCTTCAAAATCGGTGGCCACAAAGCGTTGTTTCAGAACATCGCCTCCCGCCAGCTCATCAATGACGCCTGGGTGTTGCACCAAATAACGGGCCGGCCACTTGGCAGCGCCTAGCAATCGAAGCAGTCTTTCATGAACCGCTGGACGCTCCAGCATCATGGCCAGGTAACTCTCCCTGCGCATCAAGGGCTCCATCCAGTCAGCCATCCGGACAACGGCCACTTCTTCGACACGCCCCTCTTTCAGCCACTGCGCCGTGCGTTGCAGCAAACGCATCAAACGGCCTCTGGCGTCATCCCGCAAACTTTGAACTTTGGGGCTGTCCTGCCAATGGGCCAAGCGTTGACGGGCCTCGCCTGTAAACAAATCAAGGATCTTTTCAAGCTCGGGGCGTTCACGCGTCCCCTGTGATTGGCAGCCTTTGCACTCCCGGTCGCCGCCCAACAAGATGTCAAATTCGTGCGCCACAATTTCACGATGCGCGTCCAGATCGCTTAAAAAATCACAGCTGTCGGCGTATCCCATGGTGTTGGCGATCCACGTCAAGTCATGATCTTGTGTCGGCAAGACATGGGTTTGCTGATCGTCCAAATATTGGATTCGGTGCTCTACCCGGCGCAAGAAAACGTAGGCTTCGGCCAATGCTTTGGCCGTATCCAAAGGCATCAAGCCTGCCTTTGCCACCCTTTGCAAAGCATCCAAGGTCGGCCGCGTACGCAACTCTGGGAATTGCCCGCCGCGGACCACTTGCAACAATTGCACGGTGAATTCAATTTCCCGAATTCCCCCTCGCGACAACTTCACATCATTGGCACGCTCTGGATGGCCGGCGCTGCGTTTGGCCGCATGGTCACGGATCTGCTGGTGCAGGGTGCGCAAGGACTCAAACACGTTGTAATCGAGGTAGCGCCTGAACACGAAGGGCAACACCACCGAGCGCAAATTGGCCGCAGAACCGTTTTGGATGCTGCTGCGCGGCGCAATCACTCGGCTCTTCATCCAAGCAAAGCGTTCCCATTCACGGCCTTGAACCAGCAAATACTCTTCCAATGCACCCAGCGAAACCACGCTGGGGCCCGAGTTGCCATTGGGGCGCAAGGCCAAGTCAACGCGAAACACAAAACCATGCTCTGTGGTGTCACCTATCAGGGTGTAGATGGCTTTGACTGCGCGGGCAAAGTACTCTTGGACTGAAATTTTCCCCAAGCCTTGTTCATTGCCTGTGGTTTCACCGTCTTCGTCGTAAACATAAATCAGATCGATGTCGCTCGAGACATTCAACTCTCGTGCGCCCAATTTGCCCATGCCGATGACCCAAAACTCGGCACGCTTTCCGGCACTTGTCAAAGGCACGCCATGTCGGGCATCGAGGTCTTTGAATGCCTGCTGACAAGCCGCGTCCAGCGCAACTTCGGCAAGATGCGTCACGCCCAAAGTGACCGTCTCAAGACTTGCTTGATGCTCGCAATCCAGGGTCAGCAAACGGGCCATGGTCCACTGGCGCAAGACACGCAATGCCGCACCGACTTCCAAGCCTTGTGTCCGCAATTGAGTGTAGGCCTGCGTTAAAGACTCACGCTGGGGGACTGCGGATGGCAGGTTTGCAAAGACATCGGCGTACCGTCTTTGCAGACGTTGATAAAAACGCGAGCCTTCTGAGAGGGGTGGGGGACGTTTTGAATCCATGTCGTCGCCTGTCTCAAATGGGCCTGCGGCAGTCATAATTCCCTGCCTGAGTCTTTATGTCTGTATTGTGAGCCGAATGCTGAAGTTTTCCACACTGTCCAAGTTGCTGAGCCACGGCCTGCGCGTCATCGCTTGGATGATGCTGGTGGCAGGTTGCGTCTTGGGCATGGCTTGGGCAGCTTTGCATTTTTGGATTGTGCCCCGAATTGAAGATTTCCGTCCCAAGCTAGAAAACTTGGCCACACAAACCATCGGCGTTCCAGTTCAGATGGGCAAACTGTTGGCGGTTTCTTCGGGATGGATGCCCACTTTTGAAATTCACGACTTGGCTTTGTTAGACCCAGAAGGCAGACGCGCACTGACTTTGCCCAAAATCGTGTTTGCCATCAGTGTTCGCTCTATCTTGGATTTGGGCGTGGAGCAACTGGTCATCGATTCACCGACCTTGGACATTCGCAGAACCAGCACAGGCGAGTGGCGCATTGCAGGTTTGTCATTGAAGCAGGACAACACGCCCGACTCTGCCGCCGCCGATTGGATTTTTGCGCAAAAAGAAATTGTCATCCAACACGGCACCGTGTTCTGGACCGACGAATTCAATCCGCTGCAACGCAACAAAAGCGCTCTCGACTTACAAGACGTTTCATGGATCTTGCGCAATTCGGCAAGGCACCATCAATGGCGTTTGGATGCCACACCGCCCAGTGGCTGGGGCGATCGTTTTGTGTTGATGGGCGATTTAAAACGCAATCTGTTGTCAACGCATCCCGGTCGCTTCAAGGACTGGAGTGGTCAGGTTCACGCTGAGTTTCCTGATGTCGATTTGTCGCAACTTGGCCCGCACCTGCCCTGGAAAGTCAATGCCACAAAAGGACAAGGCGCTTTGCGCATGTGGGTCGATTTGAACCATGGCAACGTCAAACAAGCAACCGCTGACTTGGTCTTAGAGAATGTTCAAGCGCAGCTCAGTCCTGAGCTTCAGGCCTTGTCATTTAAAAATATTGCGGGCCGCCTGTCGGTCAAGCCCCTCCACAAAGGTCTGGACTTTTCAACAGAAGGCTTGCGCTTTGACACCACCGATGGCTTGCATTGGCCCGGCGGCAATGTGAACTTTTCCTACGCAGAAGCCGATAACGGTCAAAGCGCCAAGGGGCTCTTTCACGGCGACAAATTGGATTTGTTTGCTCTTCGCAACATTGCGCTGCAATTGCCCTTGCCTGAGTCTGCGCGAAAAACATTGCTCGAACACAAAGTCAGCGGTTTGGTCAACCCGTTGCACATCGAATGGTCTGAAGAATTGGGCAAGTCAGACAAAGCCATCCATGTCGCCGTGGCCAACGGTCGATTTGACAACTTTTATTTTGAAGGTGGCAAAGTTGGCACTGAAACAGAGAGCTGGCCAAGCGTTGAAAACGCCAACATCAGCTTTGACATGAATGCTGACGGCGGACAAATCAAGGCCACCATTGACCACGGTGCCATCAGCATTCACCGCATCTTTGAAGAGCCACGAATCCAACTGGACGCGATGCAAGCCTCCGTGAAATGGGTCAAGCAAAAGGATCAAGTGACCGTTCCCGATTGGCAATTGCGAGTGTCCAATTCTGATGTCACCGGAGAGTGGCAGGGCAAATGGAAGCCCAGCCCCATTGCCAACAGTTTGGGCATTTTGGACTTGCAAGGCACCATTGCCCGAGGCGATGCCGCACGCGTTCATCGCTACTTGCCCCTCACGCTGCCACAAAGCGTGCGTCACTATGTGCGTGATTCGGTGTTGAAAGGTGAAGTGCAGGGTGTTGCTGTCAAGATCAAGGGCGACCTGCAACAATTGCCTTTTGCCAACCCCAAAGACGGAGAGTTCCGATTTGCTGGCAAAGTCAAAGACATTCAATACGCTTATGTGCCGCCCAGTGGCAGCACACGCAACTCAACGCAAGAGCCCAACTGGCCCGCCATGAACAACGTCAATGGCGACATTGTGTTTGACCGTTACAACTTCAAAGTCAATGGCGCTTCTGGCAAATGGGGCAACGTTCCCTTCACCCAAATCAAAGCCGAGATTCCCAATTTGAACGGCAAGGTGGTGGTGAATGTGCAGGGGGAATCAAAAACAGGTGCCAACCTTGCGTTAACAGACTTGCGCCAATCTCCCGTCAACAACATGTTGGGCGGTTTGTTTGCACAAGCTCAAAGCACAGGAACTCTGAATGCGCGCCTCAAGCTCAGCTTCCCCTTGGCCGAGCTTGATAAAACCACCGTGCAAGGTAACGTCAGCTTGAACAACAACGATGTGCGCTTGCAATCGGCCTTGCCTCTGTTTGAAAAAGCCCAAGGCAACATCAATTTCAATGAGTCGGGTTTCAGCTTGGTGGGCGTGAACGCACAGTTCTTGGGTGGCCCGATCAAACTTGATGGTGGATCCAGAAAACTTCCAGCGAAAAGCACAGAGGCCAACCCGCTCATCCGAATCCAAGGTCAAGCCACCGCCAATGGCATGCGCCAGGCCAAAGAAATTCCATGGCTCAACGCTTTGGCCCAACAAGCCAATGGCAGCACCACTTACACCGCCAGCTTGGGATTCAAGGGCGGTCAAAGCGAGCTCAGCATTCAATCTCAACTTCAAGGACTTGCGCTGAACCTGCCCTCGCCATTGAACAAGCGCAGCGACGACATGGTGGCCTTCAAGTACGACAACACCGTTCAAAGTTTGAATCAAAACAAAGCGACGCGCGATCAAATCCAAATGTCCTGGGGCCGCGCATTGTCTGCATCCTATGTGCGCGACCTCACTGGCACTGAGCCTCGCGTAATCAATGGTCGGTGGCAGGTCGGCGACGTGGTCGGCAATCCAAGTCAAACGGACGGCGGTGTATTGGCCATTGTCAATTTGCCCAGCATCTCGCTTGACGACTGGCTCCAAATTCTCTCCCCGCCCAAATCAAGCCCTGCTTACGTGGCCTCCAGCAACAGCAGCTTGTCTGCTGCAAGCCAAACCTATTTGCCCAATCGCATGACGCTTAAAGCCAACGAGTTGACTGTGCAGGGACGCAATTTGCACAACGTGTCTGTCAACGGTTCGCGCGAAGGTTATGTTTGGCGTGCGCAAACAGATGCCCGCGAGTTCAGCGGTTATTTAGAGTACCGCCAGTCCAACAACCAAAATGCCGGCCGCATTTATGCACGCCTGGCACGTTTGAGCTTACCGCCCTCCGCGGATCAAACCGTGGAGTCCTTGCTAGAAGATTCACCCGTGGCCATTCCCGCTTTGGACATTGTGGTAGAAGACCTTGAGTTGCGCGGCAAGAAAATGGGCCGCGTTGAAATTGAAGCCATCAACACCGACCCCACATCACCGCGCAGCAATGCCGGTCGCGAATGGCGCTTGAGCAAGTTGAACATCACCGTGCCCGAAGCCAGCTTCAAGGCCAGCGGCAAATGGGTGACCTCCAGAGATGGCACGCAACAGGCCATCACCGACATGAACTTCCGCTTGGATGTGTCCGACTCTGGTGATTTGTTGAACCGCTTGGGCACCAAAGATGCACTTCGCGGTGGTGGCGGCAAGTTAGAGGGTCAAGTCAGTTGGCAAGGTTCGCCTTTAACTTTGCACTACCCCACATTGGGTGGCCGCTTCAATGTCAACATTGGCCGCGGTCAGTTTTTACAAGCTGAGCCAGGGGTTGCGAAGTTGTTGGGCGTCCTGAGCTTACAAGCCTTGCCGCGGCGACTGTTGCTGGATTTCCGCGATGTCTTCAGTGCAGGTTTTGCCTTTGACACCATTCGGGGCGATGTCACGATTCAGCAAGGCATTGCCAACACGCGCAATTTACAAATGAAAGGCGTCAATGCAATTGTCCAAATGGAAGGCAGCTCGGACATTGCACGCGAAACACAAAATTTACGGGTGTTGATCCTGCCCGAGGTTGACGCGGGCACAGCCTCTTTGTTGGCGGGCATTGCCTTGAATCCGGCCATTGGATTGAGCACGTTTTTGGCGCAACTTGTCTTGAAACAGCCTTTAAGCCGCGTCAATACGCAAGAGTTTTCAATTGATGGCACATGGAGCGATCCCAAGGTCACCAAGATCTCGTCTTCATCTGCGACGCCTTGATGGCGCTTGGGTCCAAAGTTCATGCCGTCCCTTCACGCAAGCGATCTGATGAAGCTACAGCCTTTATGGCAGTTCTTTAAGTCTGCAACGCGGTCTTTCACCGACCGTCGAATCTCCTTGTGGATTGCGTTGGTTGGGTTGGTGGTGGCCTTGTTGGTCACCCTCGTCTGGCTGGCAGGACGCTATGAAGCCAGTCAATACCAAGCCGAATTGGACCGTGATACAGCAGATGCCGTGAGCGACATTCGCAGCAGCTTGGGTCGCCATGTTTTAAGTTTGCAAAATTTGCATGCCAAAGGACTGTCTCCCAAATTGTGGGAGTCCGAGGTGCGAAACATGTTCAGCCTCAACCGTGAATGGTTGCGCGTTGAACGGCGCGACGCACAAGGCCTTGTGGTTCAGGGTGTTGACTCGCCTTTGCGAGAGCCTGTTTTCAACGCCAAAACTCGGATGAATGAACAAGCGGAAATCATCCAGACTTGTCTGCGCGCCAAACGTTTGAATGGCCCCGCCTATTCCAGAAGTTATTTTGTGCCACAAAACAATGGCCTGGGTTTTGAAGTCATTGAGATGTGTTTGCCCACTCTAGAAAGTGGCATCCCCGTTGGCTTTGTATTGGTGACCTATGGTCTTCAAGATATTTTGGCCAGCCAATTGGGCGAGACGTATGGCCGGCGCAACGAAATTTCTTTCATCGAATCCGACGGCACACGCTTGGCCATTCACGGCACACTGCCGCGCTCCAGACGATTGTTCTCAGCGACACAACTGCTCGATTTGCCAGGCAATACTTTGGTGCTGCGGATGGACGGCAGAAGAAGCGCACCCGATGTGTTTCCAAGCATCTTGCCTGCGCTGGTCACGGCCATGTCCATTGCCTTGGTCTCCGTGTTGGTATTGTTGGTCAAAGACTCCCGCAGACGCCTCAAAGCCGAACGCGATTTGGCCGATGCACTGGCTTTTCGAAAAGCCATGGAAGACTCCTTGGTCACAGGTTTACGGGCCCGAGATTTGCATGGCCGCATCACTTATGTGAACCCCGCCTTTTGTCAAATGGTCGGATTTGAAGCCGAGCAACTCCTTGGCAAATCAGCCCCCATGCCTTACTGGCCTCCGGAAATGGTGGGCGAATACCAACAAAGACAAGCCGTTCGTTTGGCGGGCAATGCGCCACCTCGTGAAGGGTTTGAGTCGGTCTTTGTTCGTCAAGACGGTACGCGCTTTCCCGTGTTGATTTTTGAAGCGCCCTTGATCAACGTGTTGGGAAAACAAACCGGCTGGATGAGCGCCTTTTTGGACGTCAGCGAGCAGCGCCGCATCGAGGAGCTGTCACGTGCCAGTCAAGAACGCTTACAAGCAACGGCGCGGTTGGCCACGGTGGGTGAGATGGCTTCTTTGCTGAGCCACGAACTGAACCAGCCCTTGTCCGCCATCTCAAGTTATGCCACGGGCTCGCTGAATTTGATTCAACAAGCTCAAAGCCCCGCCCACACAATGGGTGATTTGAAAATGGCCCTTGAGCGCATTTCAGAACAAGCCAGCCGCGCAGGCAAAGTCATCAACAGTGTTCATGATTTTGTGCGCCGGCGCGACCAAGACCGCGAAGTTGTGCGGCCTGGCTTGATCATGGATGCGGTCATGCCCTTGATTCAATTGCAAGCGCATAAGTTGCACGTCAAGGTTGCCACCCGCATTGACGAGGGCTTGGCGCCGGTCTTGTGCGATCGCACCATGGTCGAACAAGTGATTTTGAATTTGGCTCGCAATGGCATGCAGGCCATGGACCACCCCGATTGTCAAGACCGCGTTCTAACGCTTCAAGTCAAACGTGCGGCGTCTAGTTTGTCCCACGGGTGGATTGAGTTTTCAGTCAGCGATCTGGGTGTTGGCATTTCTGATGACATTGAAAAACAATTGTTCACGCCTTTTTTCACCACCAAATCTGAAGGCATGGGATTGGGTTTGAGTCTTTGCCGCACGGTGGTCGAGCAGCACGGTGGTCACCTAGAGTTTGTTCGTCAAGCGCCCAACGGCACGCTTTTTCGATTCACACTGCCAACCGCCTCAGAGGTTTAAGCAGCGCTTAAAATTCCAGCATGCAACCCGTTCTCAACGCCTGTGTTTTCATCATTGACGACGATGCCATCGTTCGCGATGCCATGGCTTGGTTGTTGCGCTCACGTCGTCTGATGAGCGAGTCCTTCGAAAGTGCCGACGCATTTGAGCGCATGCTCAGCGGCAAGTTTCCCGGCACCAATGCGCCCGTGCCCACCGAGGCCGGGTGCATTTTGTTGGATGTGCGAATGCCCGGTCAAAGTGGCTTGGCCTTGTTTGAAACCTTGATCGGCAACGGTTTGGCGCACACCTGGCCTGTGATTTTTTTAAGCGGGCACGCCGATGTGCCAACGGCCGTTGACAGTGTCAAACGTGGCGCTTTTGATTTTTGCGAAAAACCGTTTTCTGACAATGCGTTGGTTGATCGCGTGGAACAAGCTTTGGCTTTGTCGAAAGAGCGTTTGGCCTTGCGGCTTCAGAGCGCCGGTTTGGTGACGCGCCTGGAAGAGCTTACCGAGCGCGAACGTGATGTCATGCGCTTGGTGGTCGAAGGCTTGCCCAACAAATTGATTGCCAGCCAGCTCGACATCAGTGTTCGAACCGTTGAGGTTCATCGCTCGCGTGTGTTTGAAAAGATGGATGTCAAATCCGCTGTTGAGTTGGCCAATCTTTTGCGCGAAATCCAATCGTGAAGATCCGGTCTTTCGCTAAGTACAGCCTTGTCATGGCATCCATTGGCCTGTTGCTCTCGTGCGCCTCGCCTCAGAAACAGGCCGTCATCGAAGCGCCCACAGCATCAACACCATCAGCAGCACCCCCTCCATCTACCAGCAATGGCCCCTCCGTTGTCAATCAAAGCAAAAGCCGGTGGGTCAAGAGCAATTGGTCTGATCTGCCCGGCGTCGAAAACGACAACCTGAACGAGGCTTGGGCGGCCTGGTTGCAAAGCTGTTCGAGGAACGCTGTTGCAACCAGTGCGCTGTGTCAAACCATCAAGCGCTTGGATGGCCAAAGCGTTGCCAATCAGCGTGCTTGGTTGATTCAAAATTTTCAACCCTACCGCGTTGAAAGCCTTCAAAGCACGCCCAATCCTGCAAACGGCTTGCTCACGGCCTATTACGAACCGGTCCTAGAGGCGTCTAAGGTGTCCAAACCTGGTTTTACAGTGCCTCTGTACAGCCCGCCGGCCAACTTGAAGTCGCGCTCGCCTTGGTACACACGTGAAGAAATTGGCAAATTACCTGCTGCGCAAAACGCACTGAAGGGCAAGGAGCTTGCTTACCTTGCAGACCCCATTGATGCCATGATTTTGCACATCCAAGGTTCTGGCAGGCTGTGGGTGACACAAGCCGATGGCTCGCGCAAGCAAGTTCGTTTGGCATTTGCTGGGACCAATGACCAGCCCTATCAAAGCATTGGGCGTTGGCTGCTGGACCAAAACCTCACCAAAGATGCCACGTGGCCGGGCATCAAAGCTTGGCTTGCGCAAAACCCAAAACGAACGCAGGAATTGCTCGCCAAAAATCCGCGCTTCGTTTTTTTTAAGGAAGAAGCGCTAACTGCCCAAGACGCTTTGTTAGGCCCCAAGGGTGCACAAGGCGTTCCCTTAACGGCAGGGCGGTCCATCGCCGTTGACCCTGGCAGCATTCCTTACGGATCGCCGGTCTGGCTGGTCAGTCAAGGGCCGCAAACCCAGTTACAGCGGCTGGTCATTGCCCAAGACACTGGCAGCGCCATTCTGGGTGCCGTTCGCGCCGATTTTTATGTGGGTTCGGGTGATGCTGCGGGCGAATTGGCGGGCCGTCTCAAACAAGACATGAAAGCATGGGTTTTGCTTCCACGATAAGCTCGGTCGTTCTACACTGCGATCCATTGCATTTGAAAGTGGAACACCATGAACGCTCCCTTGCCCGAACATTTGCGCCAAGCATTGGCCAACGTGACACTGGACGACAAATACAGCTTGGCAACCGGCCGTGCTTTCATGAGCGGGGTTCAAGCATTGGTTCGCTTGCCCATGCTGCAACAAGAACGCGACGCACTGGCCGACAAAAAAACAGGCGCACTGATCAGTGGTTATCGCGGTTCGCCTTTGGGCGGTTATGACCAAGCCCTTTGGAAAGCCAAACCTTATTTAGAAAAGCACAACATTGTTTTTCAGCCGGGTGTAAACGAGGAGCTGGCTGCCACGGCCTTGTGGGGTACACAACAACTTGGCTTTGCACCGCCTGGCAGCAACAAGATGGATGGGGTGTTCGGTATTTGGTACGGCAAAGGCCCAGGGGTAGACCGATGTTCTGATGTGTTCAAGCATGCCAACATGGCAGGCACCACGCCCTGGGGCGGCGTGTTGGCGGTTGCAGGCGACGATCACGTCGCCAAGAGTTCAACCGCCGCACACCAAAGTGATCACATCTTCAAAGCTTGTGGTTTGCCCGTTTTCTTTCCAGCTTCCGTTCAAGAAGTACTAGACCTCGGCGTACATGCCATTGGGCTTAGCCGCTTTGCAGGCGTTTGGTCTGGCATGAAGACCATTCAAGAAATTGTCGAGTCCAGTGCAACCGCAGACATCAACGCTGATCGCGTGAAGATCGTGCTGCCTGATTTTGAGATGCCACCAGGCGGTGTGCACATTCGCTGGCCCGATTCTGCGCTTGAACAAGAAGCACGTTTGTTTGATTTCAAATGGTATGCCGCATTGGCTTACATTCGCGCCAATCGCTTGAATCACAACGTCATTGAAGGTCCTCAAGATCAGTACGGCATCATTGCCAGCGGAAAAGCGTACAACGACACGCGCCAGGCATTGGTTGATTTGGGCCTCGACAACGAGACGTGTCAACGCTTGGGCATTCGTGTTCACAAAGTGTCTGTGGTGTGGCCGCTTGAAGCACAAACCACGCGCGAATTCGCGCAAGGCTTGAAAGAAATTTTGGTCGTTGAAGAAAAGCGCCAAATCATTGAGTACCAGCTGAAAGAAGAGCTCTACAACTGGCCTGACTCAAAACGTCCGCGCATTGTGGGCAAGTTTGATGAGCTCGATGGTGACGATGCAGGCGGTGAGTGGTCCGTGCCGAACCCCATGGCTCACCGCTTGTTGCGTGCCAATGCCGATCTCACACCCACGCTCATTGCCAAAGCTTTGGCACATCGTCTGTTGAAATTGGATTTGCCTTCCGACATTGTGGCCCGCATGAATGCGCAGCTGCAAATCATCGAAAGCAAAGAGCGTTCGCAAAACAGCTTGGTTTTAAACCCCGCTGCCGATCGCATGCCCTGGTTTTGCTCTGGTTGTCCTCACAACACCAGTACCAAAGTGCCTGAAGGCTCACGCGCCATGGCGGGCATTGGTTGCCACTTCATGAGTTTGTGGATGGACCGCAGCACGGTGGGCTTTACCCAAATGGGCGGTGAAGGCACGCCTTGGATTGGTCAACAACATTTCAGCAATGAACAACATGTGTTTGCCAACATCGGCGATGGCACTTACTTTCACAGCGGTATTTTGGCCATTCGTCAAAGCATTGCAGCAGGCGTGAACATCACCTACAAGATTTTGTACAACGATGCCGTTGCCATGACAGGCGGCCAACGTGTTGGTGAGCGCGCAGAGGGGCACTCGGTTGTTCAAATTGCACAAAGCATGCGTGCTGAAGGTGCCGTGGTCATCAAGGTGGTCACTGACGAACCTGAGAAATACAACGGTGTTGCATTGGCCGAAGGCGTGTTGGTTCATCACCGTGATGAATTGGATGCCATTCAACGGGAATTGCGTGAAGTGAAGGGTTGCACGGTCATCATTTACGACCAAACCTGTGCCACTGAAAAACGTCGCCGCCGCAAACGCGGCACCATGGTCGATCCGGCTGTGCGCGTGATGATCAATGAATTGGTCTGTGAAGGCTGTGGCGACTGCGGTGTGCAATCGAATTGCCTCTCAGTTGAACCCTTGGAAACCGACTTCGGGCGAAAGCGCACGATCAATCAAAACACGTGCAACAAGGACACCAGTTGCCTCAAAGGTTTTTGTCCCAGCTTCATCAGCATTGAAGGTGGCCAACTGCGTAAAAAATCCAAAGAACAAAAATTTAGTCCTGCGCAATTGCCGGCTTTAAACCTGCCACGCTTGCCTGATTTAAGTTCTTCGTTCAACGCTTATGGCATTGTGGTCGCCGGCGTAGGCGGCACGGGTGTCATCACCATTGGTCAATTGTTGGGCATGGCAGCCCACTTAGACGGTTTGGGCATCGTGACACAAGATTCTGCAGGTTTGGCACAAAAGGGCGGTTCCACTTGGAGCCATGTGCTCTTGGCCAAACATCAAGATCACATTCAAACCACACGTGTCAGCATGGCAGCCGCTGATTTGATCTTGGGTTGCGATCCCATTGTGAGTGCAGGAAAAGAAACCCTGTCTCGAATGCGGCAAGGTCGAACGCATGTGGCTTTGAATTCTCACAGCACACCCACAGCAGCATTTGTGAAAGACACTCAATGGGTCAACCCAGCTGAAAGTTGTGCTCAAGAAATTGCAAATGCCGTTGGCTTGGAAGGCCTCGCTGCGTTTGATGCAGACAAATTGTCTGCACAACTGATGGGGGACACCATCTACATCAACCCCATGATTCTGGGATATGCCTGGCAAAAAGGTTGGGTTCCATTAAGCCTAGAAGCTTTGCAACGCGCCATTGAATTGAATGAAGTGGCTGTTGCAAACAATTTGGCAGCCTTTGAGTGGGGCCGCCATGCAGCGCAACATTTAGAGGCTGTTGAAGCCCTTTTAACGCCAGCACAAGTGATTCAATTTAAAAAGCGTGATCGCTTAGAAGATTTGATCGCGCAACGTGTTGAATTTTTAACGGCTTATCAAAATACGGCATATGCCAAGCAATACGAAAATTTTGTGGGCCTTGTCAAGCAAAAGGAGCAAGCTTTAGGTCAATCTTTGTTGACTGAAACTGTGGCGCGTCAATTGTTCAAATTGATGGCTTACAAAGATGAATACGAAGTTGCCCGCTTGCATACCGACAAACAGTTCCTAGAACGCGTTAAAACCCAGTTTGAAGGCGATTTCAAAGTTTTCTACCACTTAGCCCCTCCATTGATTGCAAAACGCAATGAGAAGGGCCATTTGATCAAGCAAAAAATGAGTCCTTCCACATTGCTGGTTTTCAAAGCATTGGCGCATTTCAAGTTTTTGCGTGGTACAGCTTTCGACATCTTTGGCAAAACTGAAGAACGTCAAACTGAACGCGCATTGATTCAGGAATACAAGGATGCTGTATCTGAAGTCATTGCATCTTTAAAGGCTGACAACCATGCATTGGCTGTGCAAGTGGCCAAGGTGCCAGAGCAGATCAAAGGTTTTGGTCATGTGAAAGAGCGAAACTTGTCTGCTGCGATGGTGCAGTGGCAAAACAGCATGGATGCGTTCAGAAAATCAATTTAATTTGATTGCTGACTTTGTCTCTGTATTCTTCTTTTATATAGATTAATACATAGTAGTAGTAGATAGAGAGGGGCTTGTCTTGTGGACAAGTCCCTTTTTTCTTTACAGATCAATGCATTGGATCATTTTGAAGGGTGTGCATGGCACTGCAATCTTGGTGTCACACCAGAATGAACAAGTTTTGAAAATTTCAATTTCTGTGGATAACTGTTCGGTTATCCAAAAATTGTCCACAAGTTTGTGCGTTGACAATTTTATTTTTCAAGGAACCACTGGATCCCTGCTTTTGCAACAAAACCCACCATGCCAAAAGCCAATCCCAGAAAAAGAACAAAGGTCCCAAATTTTCCAGCTTTGGATTCCCAAGCCAATTGACCAATGATGAACAGCATGTACAGCATGAATGCTGTCACACCAAAGGTCAGCCCATAGGCGGCAATTTGTTCTTCAGTCAGTCCCCAGATCATGGATGCATTTTGTCATGGTGTCCCATGGGTCCTTGTTTCATCAATTTGTGAGTGTGTGAATCAAAAACTTTTTGCTGAGCTGGGTTCAGACTTGCATAAAAGTTTTTGGTTGCTGTCATGCGTTTGCTCATTTCTGCATCCCTCTCACCCTTGAACGCCATCATTTTGTCAATTCTTTCTGGCGTGCTCATTTTTTCCATCTCAGCTGGCTGGGGCCTTGCAGGACGTTTCATTGGCATTTTCATTTCTGCAGAAAAAGCATTCCATGCGCCCTCTTGAGTTGAATCTAACTGCAATGCAGATTTCAGATCATTCAAATGCTTTTGATGCTTTGCTTCACGGTGCGATTCCGTTTGAGCGCCCCCCATCATGGGACGCCCACCTTGAGGGGGATTTGCAGGCTGTGCAAAGCCAGTCAGATGAATGCTTGAAGTGATCAAGAGGGCGGCAGAAAGCGCAATGCGGTGAAAAGTGGTCATGAGATCTCCTTTGAGTCAAAGGCCTCAGATTTGTCGAAGCAAGCTTTGCATGACTTGTCAGAGGGCTGCTTGCAGTCTGGCAATTTCATGTATCCCTTCTTTGCAGAAATTGTCACGAATTGTAAAGACCCGCCCTGAAATCGTCGACCGCTTGAATGAGTTCGTCACGTGTGTTCATGACAAAGGGACCATATTGCGCAATAGGTTCGTTCAAAGGTTGCCCAGCAATCAACAAAACTTTGCTGCCTGCAGTAGCTTGAATTTCAACCCCTTCGCCTTCATTTCGCAAAATGGCCATTCGGTGCAGTGCCACGGGTGATTTTTCTCCGGGGCTGATGACATTCACACTGCCTCTGTAGACAAACAAAAACGCATTGTGCTGGGTTGGCAATGCTTGTTGAAATGAAGCGTCATTTTCAAAATGAATGTCCAAATACAAAGCATCGGTTGGAAATTCAGCAATGGGTCTTTGGACTGCTCCACGGATGCCATGTGATTGGCCTGCAATGACACGAACTTTGATACCGTCGTGCGTTGAAAACTCTGGGATGTTTTCAGTTTGAATGTCTTGGTAGCCAGGCTTGCACATTTTGTCGCGCGAAGGCAAATTGAGCCAAAGTTGAAAGCCCTCCATCACACCATCTTCTTGCTCCGGCATTTCACTGTGCACCACACCCCTGCCTGCGGTCATCCATTGAACGCCACCGTTTTGGAGCAAGCCCTCATGGCCAGCACTGTCTTTGTGACGCATGCGGCCAGCAATCATGTAGGTTACGGTTTCAAAGCCACGGTGTGGATGGTCAGGAAAGCCGCCACCATAGTCTTTGGGATCGTCACTGCCAAAGTTATCAAGCATCAAGAAAGGGTCTAAGCGTCGTTGATGCGCTTGTGTCAGCACGCGTGTGAGCTTGACGCCGTCACCATCACGTGTTGCTTGACCTTGAACTTGTTGTTCGATGCGACGACCTTGAAAAGATGTGGGAGGTGTGTTCATAAGACAAGATTTTGCATGTTTTTCTTGATCTGCATCATTTTCCAAAAGTGCAATTCACAGCAAACTGGGTTTGTTTGTGAATCAGACTTTGAGGCCGTTTGGCAAAGAAAGCAACAGATCTATGAAAAGAAGAAGCCTTCACATCATTCGCGATGAGCACGCCTCGTTGGCTGCCATGCTTCACTCTATGTCGAAACTGTTAGAGCTTGGACCCGCAGAAGATGCCGCACAATTTTTCGATGTGATGCGCGCGATGTTGTTTTACATCGATGAATTTCCTGAGCGTTTGCATCACCCCAAAGAGTCGAATTTGTTGTTTCCTAAGCTTGCCAAAAAAGCACCGGAGGTGAGAGGGGCCATCGATCGTCTTGAACGTGATCACATGCACAGTGAAAAAGCCGTGCGCGATTTGCTTCATTTGTTGATGGCTTGGGAAATGGTGGGAAGCTCCCGCAAGGCCGCCTTTGTCGATGCCTTCGGCCCTTATGTCGAGTCTTATCTCGACCATATGCGCTTAGAAGAGACCGTGATCTTGCCAGCGGCACAAAGCGCGCTGACAGACGAGGATTGGTTGGAAGTAGACCAAGCCTTTGATCTCAATGCGGACCCTTTAACTGGCAAGCATCTACCAGGCCCTGCATTTGAAAAACTCTTTAGCCGAATCGTGAGCAAAGCGCCTGCACCCATTGGTTTGGGTTAATGTGCACAGGCACTGTTAAATTTGATCAGTGGGCTTTCGCCAGCGTTGGGTAGTCTGTGTAGCCCGCTTCTTTGCCACCATAAAACGTTGCACGATCAGGCGTGTTGTAGGGGCCGTTTTGTTTCAAGCGTGCACCCAAGTCTGGATTGGCAATGAAAGATTTTCCAAAGGCAATCAAATCGGCATCGGCTTGCAAGGCTTGATCGGCCAAATCGCGCTCGTAGCCATTGTTCAGCATCCATGCGCCTTTGCCGCCCGCCTTTTGGTAGGCCGCTTTCATGGCTTTGTAATCAAAAGCGTGATCGCCTTGTTGGTAATCCCTGGCGGCACCCGTTGAGCCTTCAATGACGTGCACATAAGCCAAGGCCAAGGTGCCTAAGAATTGTGTGACGTGTTCAAACAAGGCCTGCGGCGCGGCATCGCTGGCATCATTGGCCGGCGTCACAGGCGAAATTCGAATGCCGCAGCGACCTGCGCCAATTTCTTCGCAAACAGCAGACATCACTTCTTTCAGAAGCCGAGCGCGATTCTCAATGTTGCCGCCGTATGCATCTGTGCGATGGTTGCTGTCAGCGCGTAAAAACTGATCGATCAAATAGCCATTGGCCGCGTGTACCTCAACACCATCGAAACCTGCAGCGATGGCATTGCGAGCGGCTTTGCGGTAATCGTCCACGATGCCAGGCAGCTCGTCTAAGCGCAGTGCGCGAGGCTCGGATGTTGGCACAAAGCTGGGGACACCGTCCACGATCAATACTGTCTTTGATTTGGCCGTGATGGCAGAAGGTGCAACGGGTGCTTGACCGCCGGGTTGCAAGCTGGTGTGTGAAATTCGGCCAACGTGCCAGAGTTGCATCACGATTTTTCCGCCTTTGGCATGAACGCCTTGCGTGATGGCTTGCCATGCATTGACTTGTTCAGTTGACCAGATGCCAGGGACATCGGCATAGCCTTGACCTTGGTGGCTGATGGCAGTTGCTTCTGTGATGATGAGGCCTGCGCCGGTTGCGGGGTTGGCGCGTTGCGCATAGTATTCAGCCATGAGTGCATTGGGCATCGCGTTGGGTGCTCGATTGCGCGTGAGCGGCGCCATCACAATCCGTGAGGCCAATTGAAGTGCGCCCGCTTGGCAAGGTTCGAATAAGTTTTTCATGTCACAAAGTATCAGGTTATGGACGTCGCTGGGCTTGGCTGTGAGCGTGTCGATGGCGGCCGCGGTGTCATTGGGCATGACGCGGTTTGCCTACGCACTCTTGTTGCCGCCCATGCGAGAAGATTTGTCGTGGACCTACACCTTAGCAGGTGCGATGAACACTTTCAATGCGCTGGGCTATTTGGTGGGTGCGCTGCTGACACCTTGGGCGCTTAAACGCTGGGGCGCGGTGCGAGTCTTGATTGTGGGTTCTGTCTTGGCTTCTTTGTTGATGGCCATGACGGGATTTTTCACGCAGGCTTTGTATTTGTTGTTACAACGTTTTTTGGCGGGTGTGGCCAGTGCGGCTGTGTTTGTATCCGGTGGATTGTTGGCGGCCAGGTTGGGTGCGCACTTGCCTTCTCAGTCCGGCTTGCTGCTGGGCATTTACTATGGCGGCACGGGTTGGGGCATTGTCATTTCAGCGTTGTGTGTGCCTGCGGCCATCGCGCTGTCTGCTGCCCATCATGCGCAACACACCTGGTCATGGGCTTGGTGGTGTTTGGCGTTTATTTGCGCCATCATCAGTGCCGCTCTTTTTTTGATTCGATCACACTTGAATCGTTGGATGCCAGAGTTGTCGACGGCTTCGCCTGCGCCGTCAAACGAATATCAAGCGTCATTGCCGACGACAACGCTGAGTGCACCCACCCAGCCCGCATGGCGTGTTTGGGCACCTGGCTTGTTGGGCTACGGCCTCTTTGGTGTGGGCTACATCGGTTACATGACCTTTGTGGTGGCGGTCTTGCGTGAGCAAGGGGCGCCCTCGGACAACATCACGTTCTTTTATGCCGCTTTGGGTTTGGCGGTGGTGGCGTCCTCCAGAATTTGGGCGGGGCTACTGAATCATTTCAAAGGCGGCCAAGCTTTGGCCATCTTGAATGCTTTGTTGAGTGTGGCCACGCTCATTCCTGCATTGACCTCTGCATGGCCGGCCATGTTGTTGTCGGGCATTTTGTTTGGCGGTGTGTTTTTGTCTGTGGTGGCCTCGACCACCGCCATGGTGAAACACAACTTGCCAGCCTCGCAATGGGCCTCGGGTATCAGCGCATTCACCGTGGTGTTTGCGGTGGGGCAAATTGTGGGACCTACTGTTGTGGGTTGGATTGCCGATGGTCCTGGTGGTTTACAGCGGGGTTTGGTTTTCTCGGCCGCTGCGTTGTTGCTAGGCGCTTTGGTGGCGTGGCAACAAAAACCGCTTCAGTCTCAAACGTCGTAGCCCGGATTTTCTCGGTTCAATTTGCGCAGCAAAGAGGGCCACACAAACGAGCCCCCCAGGCCGCCTGTCTGAACCTTCATCGCATGAGACACGCCGCTTAATATTTGGGGATTGACGGGCGTTAGATCTGTCGGTGATGTTAGTCCCGACAATGCGTCCACTTGGATGCGGCACGTGTTCTCAAATGTGTACATCTGCAAGAAAGCATCTTGGATGGATTTGCCGACCGTTAAGAGTCCATGGTTGCGCAACATCAAATAATTGGCCTCGCCTAGATCGGCTTGCAACCTGGTTTTTTCATCGTCACGAATGGCAACGCCTTCATAGTCGTGATAGGCCAGTGACGCCAAGACAAAAGTGCTTTGTTGGCTGATGGGCAACACACCGTGTTTTTGTGCGCTGACGGCCACGCCTGCCCGTGTGTGGGTGTGCAAGACACAAGCCGCATCAGGACGCGCTTCGTGCACGGCGCTGTGAATGACAAACCCGGCTGGGTTCACTGGGTGCGGATTGTCTTCGTCCAGTTTGTTGCAATGCATGTCGATCTTGACCAAGCTAGAGGCGGTGATTTCATCGAACATCAAGCCATAGGGGTTGATCAAAAACTGGTGTTCTTCGCCCGACACAGAGGCGGGTAATTTGGCGCTGATGTGTGTGAACACCAAATCACTCCATCCATACAAGGCCACCAATCGGTAGCAGGCGGCCAAGTCCACACGCAGTTGCCATTCATCGGGGTGGAAGCGGTTGTTGTTGTGCTGTGTCATAAGGTCTCCATATTGGGGCCAAGCTTAGCCTGAGCCGTGATTGCACAGCAGTCGCGCATGGAACACCCGTTACAGATAAAATCAACCCCCTTGGCCACTGGCCTCCCACGGCGCGGGCAGCGCCGGCCAACATGGCCATGAACGGGTGATTTGATGCTTTATCCACAAGAATTTGATGTGATCGTCGTTGGCGGTGGCCACGCGGGAACCGAGGCTGCCTTGGCGTCTGCGCGCATGGGTTGCAAAACACTCCTGCTGTCGCACAACATCGAGACCTTGGGTCAGATGAGCTGCAACCCGTCCATTGGCGGTATTGGCAAAGGCCACTTGGTCAAAGAAGTTGACGCCTTGGGTGGCGCCATGGCCTTGGCCACCGATGAAGGTGGCATTCAGTTTCGTATTTTGAACAGCTCTAAAGGCCCAGCAGTTCGCGCCACGCGCGCTCAAGCCGATCGCATTTTGTACAAGGCAGCCATACGCCATCGGCTGGAAAACCAAGAAAACTTGTGGTTGTTTCAGCAAGCCGTCGATGACTTGATGGTGGAGTCCAATGGCACGGAAGACCGTGTGGTGGGGGCTGTAACGCAAGTGGGCGTTCGCTTTCGTTCAAAAACTGTGGTTTTAACTGCCGGTACATTCTTGGATGGCAAGATTCATGTCGGCTTAGAAAACTATGCGGCCGGCCGTGCGGGTGATCCGCCTGCGGTCAGTTTGTCTGCGCGTTTGAAAGAACTCAAGTTGCCACAAGGGCGCTTGAAAACGGGTACGCCGCCTCGCTTGGATGGCCGCACCATCGACTTCAGTCAATGCCAAGAGCAACCTGGGGACGGCATGCCTGGCGGACTGAATCCTGAAGCAGGCGTTCCTGTTTTCAGCTTCATGGGCAGGGCAGACATGCACCCCGCGCAAATGCCTTGCTGGGTCACGCACACCAACGAACGCACCCACGACATCATTCGCTCGGGCTTTGACCGCAGCCCCATGTTCACCGGAAAAATTGAAGGTGTGGGTCCACGTTATTGCCCCAGCGTGGAAGACAAGATCAATCGCTTTGCCGACAAAGACAGTCACCAGATCTTTTTAGAGCCTGAAGGCTTGACCACGCACGAGTTTTATCCCAACGGCATTTCCACCAGTTTGCCCTTTGACATCCAGTATGCATTGGTGCGATCGATGAAGGGTTTAGAAAACGCTCACATTCTTCGCCCCGGTTATGCCATTGAGTACGACTACTTTGACCCACGCTCTTTGAAGAGCAGCTTTGAAACTCGCCAGATTGGCGGCTTGTTTTTTGCAGGTCAAATCAACGGCACCACCGGTTATGAAGAGGCAGCAGCGCAAGGTTTGTTTGCAGGCATCAATGCCGCACTTCAGTGCCGCAGCATGTCTGGACAGGCCAATGACATGGGGGGCGCTTGGTTGCCCACACGAGATCAAGCGTATTTGGGTGTATTGGTCGACGACCTCATTACCAAGGGCGTGACCGAGCCTTACCGCATGTTCACCAGCAGGGCAGAGTTCCGCTTGCAATTGCGAGAAGACAATGCCGACATGCGGCTGACCGAAGTGGGTCGCCAAATGGGCCTGGTGGATGACGCGCGCTGGGCTTCCTACTGCGCCAAGCGTGAAGCTGTTTCACGTGAAACAGAGCGACTGAAGTCTACTTGGGTCAATCCCAGAAACCTGCCAACCTCTGAGTCAGAGCGGGTGTTGGGCAAGGCCATCGAACATGAGCACAACTTGTTGGACTTGCTGCGCCGCCCCAACGTTTCGTATTCGCAGCTGATGAGCTTGGACGGTGGGCGCTTTGAGGCTCAAGAGGTTTCACGTGAAACATTGGGTGACTTGGCGGCGGCGGTGATTGAGCAAGTCGAGATCACGGCCAAATACTCGGGCTACATTGATCGGCAAAAGGTGGAAGTAGAGCGTTCGGCCTATTTCGAAAACTTGAAGCTGCCAGCCAAGCTGGACTATTTGCAGGTTTCTTCTTTGTCCATTGAGGCGCGCCAAAAATTGGCCAAGCATCGCCCCGAAACATTGGGCATGGCCTCTCGCATCTCCGGCATCACGCCCGCGACCATTTCGTTGTTGTTGATTCACCTGAAAAAGGGCGGCTTTAAAGAGTTCATGGCCGTGAAGCCTGAGGCGGTGGAGGGTGTTGAGGATGCTGAGGGCGCTGTTTCGTGATGGGTGACGCTTTGCAGAATGACTTGGCGTCAAAGTTGGCGTCTGGGGTTGAGACCCTGGGCTTGTCCTTGAGTGAGTCGCAGCTGCAACAGTTGATGAATTACATGGCCTTGATTCAAAAGTGGAACAAGGTCTATAACTTGACGGCCTTGCGCGACCCCAATGAAATGCTAACGCACCACTTGCTGGACAGCTTGTCGGCCATTGGCCCCTTGCATCGTCACCTTCAAAATGACCCGTCCACTCGGGGTGCAGACAGCACTTTGCTCGACGTCGGTTCGGGTGGTGGCTTGCCAGGTGTGGTCATTGCCATTTGCTGCTCAAATGTGCGCGTGACCTGTGTTGATGCGGTTTCCAAGAAAGCTGCTTTTGTTCAGCAGGTTGCGGCCAGTTTGAAGTTGCCAAACCTCAAAGGCGTCCATGCGCGCGTCGAAACATTGACCGAGCATTTTGACGTCGTGTGTTCAAGAGCCTTCGCTTCCTTGCCTGACTTCGTGACTTGGTCCGCCGCTGCTTTGAAGGACGCAGGTGTTTGGATGGCCATGAAAGGCAGATTGCCCACAGAGGAAATGGACGCTTTGCCGATTTTTGCCAAGGTGTTTCACGTGGAACAGCTTCAAGTGCCCGGTTTGGATGCCGAGCGCTGCATGATTTGGATGAAAAAAGCACCAAGTTCCTTGGCTTGAGCGGACAGATCTGGTGATCGCCCATTACACTTGGGCCAAATAAGAAAGCCTTGCATGTTTGGAATCTCAGATTACGGCGCCTTTGTGGCCGCCTTTGTCCTTCTTTTGTTTTTGCCAGGACCTGGCAATTTGGCTTTGATCACCTCAACCAGCCAAGGTGGTGTGCGGGGTGGCGTGGCCTCTGTGTTGGGCTTGATTCTGGGCGATCAGATTTTGTTGTGGATGACGGTCGCAGGCGTGGCCGCTTTGTTGCAAACCTACCCGCATTTGTTCATGGCCATGCAATGGGTGGGGGCTGCCTACTTGTCATGGTTGGGTGCGCGCATGGTTTTCGCCAAAGCGGGGGAAGGTCCCTCCATCAAAATCACGCCCGGCAAATACTTCAAAGAAACCATGTTCATCACCTTGCTCAATCCCAAGGCGATCATGTTCTATTTCGCCTTTTTTCCTCAGTTCATCGACCCAGAGAAGCATCAAGGAATGATTACTTTTTCATTCATGGCGGCAACCATTGCTGTCTTGGGTGCACTGTATTGTTTGGGTGTTGTTTACATTACACACACCATGGCAGAACGAATTCGCGCCAACCCCAAAATGTCGGGGCTTTTGCAAAAAGTAGCGGGCCTGTTTTTGATTGGCTTCGGCCTCAAGTTAGCCCTTGGTAAATGAACGCATCAACCGAAAATTAAAAGAGTAAGTCATGGCAAAAATTTTCTGTGTTGCAAACCAAAAAGGTGGCGTGGGCAAAACAACGTCCGCGGTCAATTTGGCGGCAGGTTTGGCCAAGGTGGGCCAGCGGGTTTTGTTGGTAGATCTCGATCCACAAGGCAATGCCACCATGGGTTCGGGTGTCGACAAACGCCAACTTGAACTCAGCGTTTACGATGTTTTGCTGGAGTCTGCCAGCATCAAAGAGGCGGCTATTTTTTCTGAAAAATGTGGCTACCATGTCTTGGGTGCCAACCGTGAATTGGCCGGCGCCGAAGTGGAGTTGGTCGATCTGGAGCGACGCGATCAGCGTTTGAAGTTGGCGCTGGATGCGGCCGATGCAGACTTTGACTTTGTCTTGATCGACTGCCCGCCCTCGCTCTCGATGCTCACCTTGAATGGTTTGTGTGCAGCCCATGGCGTGATCGTGCCCATGCAATGTGAATACTTTGCCCTCGAAGGTTTGACCGATTTGGTCAACACCATCAAACAAGTTCACGCCAATTTGAATCCCGACCTGAAAATCATCGGCTTGCTTCGCGTGATGTTTGACCCTCGCATTACCTTGCAACAACAGGTCAGCGAGCAACTCAAGTCACACTTTGGCGACAAGGTTTTCAACACCGTGATTCCGCGCAATGTGCGCTTGGCCGAAGCGCCCAGTTATGGCTTGCCTGGCGTAGTGTTTGATCCATCGGCCAAGGGAAGCCAAGCATTTGTAGAGTTTGCCAAAGAACTGGTGATCCGCATTCCAACGCTTTGAAGCAAGCAATACTATAAATGTCACAGTCTACAGTCCTTATTTTGCCTGGATGGCAAGGAAGTGGGCCCTTACATTGGCAAATGAGGTGGGTTGCCCTGCATGGCGATGTGGTGGTTGAGCAGCACGATTGGATGAGACCCTTGCGAGGCGACTGGTTGTCAAGATTGGACGATGTCTTGTCTGATTTAGAGGGGCCAGTTTCATTGGCGGCCCACAGTTTGGGCTGTATTCAAGTCGCTGCGTGGGCCGCCGTTTCTGCACAGACACACAAGGTCAAAGCGGCGCTGTTGGTGGCGCCAGGTGATGTCGAGGCCTCGAATTTCAAAGACGTCTTTTCCACTTGGCAACCCATCGTCATGAATCGATTGCCTTTCAAGAGTTTGTTGGTGGGCAGTCAAAACGATCCTTTTTGCACGCTTGAACGTGCGCAAGCTTTTGCCAAGGCCTGGGGTTCTGATTTCCTGAACCTTGGGAACAAAGGGCATGTCAATGCCGATTCCAATTTAGGCGACTGGCCAGAAGGCCGCGCAATGCTGAACAGTTTGATGAAAGAAAAAGAACATGGTCACTAAAAAACCGAAAGGCCTCGGACGCGGTCTTGAAGCCCTCTTGGGTCCCAAAGTTCAAGACGAACCCAGTTCACCTCAAGCCGTCGAAGCGGCGGCCAATCGACTCCCATCGACCTTGCCTTTGAGTGAGATGGTGCCCGGTATTTACCAGCCGCGAACGCGCATGGACGAAGGCGCACTTTACGAACTGGCCGAGTCCATCAAGGCGCAGGGCATCATGCAGCCCATCTTGGTCCGCAAGTTAAGCGAAGGTCCCAACGCTGGCAAGTTTGAAATCATTGCGGGCGAGCGTCGCTTTCGCGCCTCACGTTTGGCAGGTCTGAACGAGGTGCCGGTGCTGGTGCGCGATGTGCCCAATGAGGCTGCAGCGGCGATGGCCTTGATTGAAAACATTCAGCGTGAAGACCTCAACCCCTTGGAGGAGGCCATGGGTTTGCAACGCTTGATCAAAGAGTTTGGACTCACTCACGAAACGGCAGCGCAAGCTGTCGGCCGCTCGCGCAGTGCTGCCAGTAACTTGTTGCGTTTGTTGAATTTGGCCGACCCTGTCCAAACCATGCTGATGGCTGGTGACATTGACATGGGCCACGCGCGCGCATTGTTGGGCTTGGACAAGGCGGCTCAAATCACAGCGGCCAATCAAATCAGTGCTAAAAAAATGTCGGTGCGCGAAGCCGAAAGCCTGGTCAAAAAACTCAGCGCCGAGTTTTCTCTGGTTCAACAAAAACCGAAAAAAGAAAAATCCCGCGACATCAAACGTGTGGAAGAAGAGTTGTCAGACTTGCTCATGGCCGAGGTCGAAGTGCGCATCAAGAAGCGTGTGAAACGCCATGGGCGTTTTGAAGAGATGGGCGAGTTGTCCATCCAGTTTGGCTCATTGGACGAACTCAATGGACTGATTGAACGGTTGCGCGATTAAACAGTCGCATCCAAAAAGAAGGGCCTCGTTTCACAACAGAGGCCCTTTTTTCATCGGAAGATTTTTCCGGGGTTCATGATGTTATGCGGGTCCAGTGCTTGCTTCAAAGTGCGCATCATGTTGACCGCGCCTTCGCCAGCTTCGGTCACCAAGAAGTCCATTTTGTGCAAGCCAATGCCATGCTCACCCGTGCAGGTGCCACCCAGGCTGAGTGCGCGGTTGACCAACTTGTGATTCAAGGTTTCGGCGATTTCACGTTCTTGGGGATTTTCAGGATCGATCAAATAGCCAAAGTGGAAATTGCCATCGCCAACGTGACCGACCAAGAAGTATGGAACGCCGCTGGCATCGGTTTCGGCCACCGAGTCCAGCAAGCAGTCGGCCAATCGGCTGATGGGCACACAAGTGTCCGTACTAATGGCCCGGCAACCCGGCTTGCTTTGCAGTGCTGCAAAGTAAGCGTTGTGGCGAGCCGTCCAAAGACGCGTTCGCTCTTCTGGGGTTGTGGCCCATTCAAATGCATTGCCGCCATGCTCGCTGGCAATTTCTTGCACAGTTTCGGCTTGTTCTTTAACACCGGCTGGTGAGCCATGAAACTCCATCAACAGCAAAGCCTCTTCGCGCAAGCCCAACTTGGCGTAGGCATTGACCATGCGCACAGTGTTGTGGTCGATCAACTCCACCCGTGCGATGGGCACGCCCAATTGAATGGTTTGAATCACGGTTTTCACAGCCGACTCAATGCTGGGGAAAGAGCAAATGGCCGCGGAGATTGCTTCAGGTAAGGGATACAAGCGGACCGTGACCTCGGTCATCACGCCCAGGGTGCCTTCGCTGCCGACAAACAAGCGCGTCAAGTCGTAGCCTGCACTGGATTTTTTGGCACGGGTGCCGGTTCGGATGATTTCACCCGAAGCGGTAACGACTTCCAATGCCAAAACATTCTCACGCATGGTGCCATAGCGAACGGCATTGGTGCCACTGGCGCGGGTTGCGCTCATGCCGCCGATGGTGGCATCTGCTCCTGGATCGATGGGGAAAAACAAACCGGTCGATTTGATTTCTTCGTTCAATTGCTTGCGTGTGACGCCAGGCTGAACCGTGACGGTTAAATCTTCTGCATTGATGCTCAGCACTTTGTTCATGCGCGTCAGGTCAATGCTGATCCCGCCTTGAACGGCCAATAAATGACCCTCCAAAGACGAACCGACACCAAACGGAATGACGGGCACTTGGTATTGACTGGCCAACTTCACGGCATCGGCCACATCTTGGGTGCATTCGGCAAAGATCACAGCAGAAGGCGGTGGCACGGGGGCAAAAGCCGATTCGTCGCGACCATGTTGCTCACGAATGACGAGTGCCGTGGAGCAGTTGTCGCCGAACCGCGCCTTGAGTGCGTCGATAAATGCTTGAGGCACTGGGCGGGCTTGCACGTCGGGTGCCAAGTGGGCGGCAGGAGTGGGTGCATTCATAGTGAGGCTCCAAAAAGAAGGGGGCAGTCATCGCTTGTGAGGGGGCGGGAAAAGCCCGTTGACCTTGGTCAGCCCAATGTTGGCAAACTCGGTCAAAATCAGAGTTTACGCTGAGACAAGCTTTTTTGCAGTGCGCAGAGCACAGGGGAAACACCATGGGTAATCGACTGACACAAATCGCCACACGAACCGGCGATGAAGGCACCACAGGCTTGGGCAATAACCAGCGTGTGTCCAAAAACAGCTTGCGCGTGCATGCCATGGGCGATGTCGATGAATTGAACTCCCACATTGGACTGCTCTTGTGCGAGACCATGCCCGATGATGTCCGTACCCTGTTGGTCGAGGTGCAGCATCAGTTGTTCAATTTGGGTGGCGAGTTGTCCATCCCTGGATTTGAGTTACTGAAAGCAGAAGCGGTGGTGGTCTTGGACGAGGCACTTGAAAAATACAACGCCCAGTTGCCCAAGCTTGAAGAATTTATTTTGCCGGCGGGGAACCGAGCCGCTTCTCAGGCACACATTTGCAGAACGGTCGCCAGACGTGCAGAGCGCGCTACCGTGGCATTGGGCAATGAAGAGGCTTTGAACGACGCGCCGCGCCAATACCTCAACAGGCTGTCGGATTTGATGTTTGTTTTGTCGCGGGTCTTGAACCGAATGGATGGTGGCAGCGACGTGTATTGGCAAAGCGAGCGCATGAAAAAATAAGCGCAGTCACAAAAGCTGCTGTCACCTACGCGCAAACATTCGGGCTTTTCAGGGTGACAGCAAGCCAGACGCAAGATAGGCTTGCAACATGAACGCTAGCATCCAGTCCACGCCTTATTTGGCTTCGGCCGCCGACTTGCCCAAAGTGGCGCCCCAAGCACCGTTTCCGTTGGTCCCGCAAATTCGCCTGTACCAAAACTGGCTCCAACAAAACCGCGGCATCGTTTTTGATCAGTACCCAGATTTGTGGCGCTGGTCCATCACCGACCTCGATGCATTTTGGCAAAGCATTTGGGATTACTTTGCCATGCAATCCCCCACACCGCATACCGCTGTCTTGGCCAAGAATGCCATGCCCGGTGCAGTGTGGTTTCCTGGCGCTCACGTCAATTACGCTAGCCAAGTATTGAGGCACGTGGACGCTGCGCATGCGGCAGGTTTTCCGGCCTTGATTGCGCAAAACGAAAAGGGACAACATCAAGAAATTTCTTGGCCTGAACTCCGGCGTCAAGTGGCCTCGATGGCCCTTCATTTGAAGGCGCATGGGGTGCAGCCTGGCGATCGCGTGGCAGCGTACTTGCCCAATATTCCAGAAGCCATCGTTGCATTTTTGGCCACCGTCAGTGTGGGCGGTGTATGGAGCATTTGCGCGCCAGACATGGGTACCTTGGCGGTCTTGGACCGGTTCAAACAGATCGAACCCAAAGTGCTGATTGCTTGCGATGGCGTCTCGTATGGCGCCAAAGACTACGACCGCATGACAGTGGTGCAAGAGCTCAAAGATGCATTGCCCTCCGTGCAACATGTGATCGTGCACGACAATTTAGGCGTGGTCGATTTAGCGAGCAATGAAGTGGCTGCAGCCACGCGCTTTTCTCAAACAACGACCAAGCACGGCGCCGATGTCGATGCCTTTGAACCGATGGCCTTGCCGTTTGAGCATCCCTTGTGGATTGTTTATTCCAGTGGCACCACCGGATTGCCCAAGCCCATTGTGCATGGTCATGGCGGCACTGTGATCGTGGCCTTGGCACTCAAAATTTTGCACAACGATGTGGGTTGCAGCTATCACCCCAACAGCTGGGGTGAGCGCTTTCATTGGTACAGCTCAACGGGTTGGGTGATGTGGAATGCGCAGGTGGGTGGCTTGTTGAATGGCACCACCTGTGTCATTTACGATGGCAATCCTGGTGGGAGCAAAGACAATCCCGATTGGAGTACCTTGTGGCGATTTGCTGCAGAGAACAAAGTGACCTACTTTGGCGCAGGCGCAGCATTTTTTGCCAATTGCCAAAAGGCAAATTTAGATCTGACGCAATGCGGTGACCTGTCCCGCATCAGAGCTTTGGGTACCACCGGTTCCCCTTTGTCTGCTGATACGCAAAACTGGGGCACACAACAATTCAAACGCATCCAAGCGCAGCATGCCCAAGCGCCTCATTTGCATCGCGAAACAGATGGCGATATCTGGTGGTGCAACATTTCGGGCGGCACCGATTTTTGCGGTGCGTTCATTGGTGGCAACCGCGAACTGCCGCAAGAGGCGGGCGTGATGCAATGCCGTTTGCTCGGTTGCGCAGTTGAAGCGTGGAACGAAGCGGGCGATCCCGTGCACGGTGAGGTGGGCGAGTTGGTGTGCGCGCAACCCATTCCTTCCATGCCTTTGTATTTGTGGAACGATCCCCACAACGCGCGCTACCTGGCCAGTTATTTCGAAATGTATCCCGCAGGCCATGGGCGCAAACCTGGCGGTGGTGATGCGCCGGTTGAGTATGGTGGTGTCTGGCGCCACGGCGATTGGTTGCGCATTGGCGCAGCCGATCAAGGTCAGAACGGCGGCGAAGGCTGTGTGATTTTTGGTCGCAGCGATGCCACCATCAATCGCCATGGTTTGCGCATGGGCACCAGCGAACTCTACAGTGCCGTCGAAGCATTGCCTGAAGTGATCGACAGCATGGTGGTTGATTTGGAATATTTAGGTCGCGAAAGCTACATGCCTTTGTTTGTGGTGTTGCGTCCCGGTTTGCAATTGACGCAAGACATGAAAAACAGTTTGAACAACGCGATCAAAACGGCTTTGAGTCCGCGCTTTGTGCCCAATGAAATTTTTCAAGTAGCAGAAATTCCGCGCACCCTCTCGGGTAAGAAACAAGAGCTGCCCATCAAGAAACTAATGCTGGGTCAGCCCTTGGAAAAAGTGGTGAACAAAGATGCCATGGCCAATCCCGCATGCTTAGATTGGTATGTGGCATTGGCCAAACAACATTTGGCAAAGACGGCATGAAAAAAGCCAGTGTGAGAACACACTGGCTTTGAGCGACATTGAACTGCGCATGAAGCGCAAATTCATATTCAGTTTTTGTGCAAGTCGGCGTTCAAGCTGCCCCAGCTCTCAGTGCGGGGAATTACTTGCACCGCACCTGTTTGTGAATCGCGGCGGAACAAGATGCCGTTGCGACCCGACAATTCACGCGCTTTGACCACGCTGCCATCGGGCATCTTCACACGTGTGCCGCCGGTCACATAGCAACCCGCTTCCACCACGCAATCGTCGCCCAATGAAATGCCAATGCCAGAGTTGGCGCCCAACAAGCAACGCTTGCCAACAGAGATCACTTCTTTGCCGCCACCCGACAAGGTGCCCATGATGGAGGCGCCGCCGCCCACGTCACTTTGATCGTCCACCAACACGCCTGCACTGATGCGGCCTTCCACCATGGAAGCGCCCAAAGTGCCTGCGTTGAAGTTGCAGAAACCTTCGTGCATGACGGTCGTGCCAGAGGCCAAATGCGCACCCAAGCGCACGCGGTCCACATTGGCGATGCGAACACCGGAGGGCACCACGTAGTCGGTCATGTAGGGAAACTTGTCCACAGCCTTGACGTCAAACACCACGCGGGCTGCGCGAGCGCGCAAACGAGCGTCTTGCAACTGGTCCAGTGGGCAAGGGCCCATGGAGGTCCAGGCCACATTGGCCAACAGACCAAAGATGCCGGTGACATTGGCTTGGTGTGGCTTGACCAAGCGGTGGCTGAGCAAATGCAAACGCAAAAACACATCGTGTGTGTCTTTGGGTGGCTCGGCCAATGTGGAAATGCTGGTTTTAACAGCGACCACGTTCACGCCGCGCAACTCGCAAGTGCCCAGTGCTTTGATGAAGGACTCGCCCAAGTGCGTGCGCACATCAGCATCGCTCAACACGTGGCTGCCGTTTTCTTTGACGCCTTCAGCCAACTGAGGTGCTGGATACCAAGTGTCCAACACAGTGCCGTCTTTGGCCAATGTGGCCAAGCCATAAGCAATGGCGCCGCTTTGAATCATGGGTGGGGTTTGCATGGGTGTACTCCGCGAAATGTCACGATCCTGTCGTGCGTTATGAAAATCAAAACCGAGATTATCGGGCTTTGTGGAAGGGTTTGTTTTTATTCAAGTTCAGCCAAGGCAATGCGGCCTTGTTGAAGCCATTGATCTTGTGTGTTTTTAAAGCCCCATTGAATTTGCCTTTGTTGCCAGTCCAATTCGATCATTGCAAAATGGTTTTGTGTCACCAATTCGCCCAAGCGATTGGGGCCGGCCTCCTTTGCGGTCTGCCATGCATGCGTCATGCCGCTGGAAGTGAACTCGTAAAGGGGGTACAAGTCGGCCGACGGGCTTTTATAGACAGCGCCAATGTGGCGATCGCCTGACAACAAAACCACGCCTTTGGCACCTGTGCGCCGAATCACTTGGCGCAGTTTTTCTTGCTCTAAGGGCAAATTGTGCCAACCTTCCCAGCCATGACCTTCCACCACCACCTGCACGCCAGAGACAATGAGGCGAAGGTCTGCAGGCGTTTGCAGTTGCGCCGTCAACCATTGCCACTGGACCTCTCCCAGCATGGTTTTGGCAGGGTCCGCATCGGGCACATAGCGTTCTTTGCCAGGCGCATCGCGTTGGTCTGTTCTGCGCAGTGCAGATCGAAATGAGCGCGTGTCCAGCAAGATGACCTGAACGCGCTGTCCTGCGTTGCCAAAGCTCACGGCATGGTAGAGACCTTCTCGTGAACGGCGTGGGTCGTTGGCGGGCAAGCGCCAAAAGTCAAGGAAGGCTTTTTTGGATGCTTCTTTGTGTTGAAACTCTGCGCCGCCATCGTTCAGACCCATGTCGTTGTCATCCCAGATGGCCATATGGGGAATGGTTTTGCGGAGTTGCGCAAAACCAGGCTGCGCCGCTTGGGTGGCATAAGCCTGCTCGAGATTGGCCAACAGCCATGGTTGGCTGTCTGCATAGACGGTGTCGCCTCCAAAAATGAACAGATCGGGACGATTGGCCAGAACAGCTTGCCATATGGGCTGCTCTTTGTTTTGGTTGATGCACGAACCAAATGCAATTTTTTGGATGTGCGTTGGCCAAGCAGGTGTCGTTCCAGATGTCTCCACCAAAGCTTTGTTGTTGCTGGCGCATGCGCCAAGGCCAGACAGCAGCGTGCTGTAGAGGGTGGTCTGGAGCAGTTGACGACGGTCCATGAGGGTCTTGTTCCTTGGCAGTATTGAAAATGTATACGCTCTGGATATTTTATGACTGTTCAGTTCAATTTTGAGTTTCCCTCGCTAAAATGCCCGCATGAACACCGCAGCCGCGCCACTTAAAAAGTCATTCAAAGCCCAGATGCTCGAAGCACGTGAGCAAGCCATCACGGCTTCCGTCAACCGCTTGTTGTCGGAAAAAGGCTTTGATGCCATGACGGTGGACGAGGTCGCTGCCGAAGTGGGCATTGCCAAGGCCAGCCTGTACAAACACTTCAACAGCAAAGAAGAATTGGCTTGCGCGGCCATGGTTCAAGCGATGCAGAAGGCCGAGGCATTTTTGTTGGACTTGAACCAAACCGAAGAACAGGGACCTACAAGCTGTGTGTCCATGAACAAACTCATGGCGACGGCGCGTTGGGTTTTGCAGTTGAAATTGGCCGGTGAAATGCCAAGCTTGCCTAGCCAAAACTCTACCTTGCGCGCCAGTTTGATGGGCAGCAAGCCTTACATGGATGGCTTGATGAAGGTCAGCGACTTGTTGGGTGCATGGATTTTGCAAGCGCAAAAAGAAGGCTTCATTAATCAGGCATTACCGCCTTTGGCCGTGCTTTACACACTGTATGCCAGGGCCTGTGATCCGGTGGTGGAGTTTTTGAAGATGAGTGAACTGCACACCGATGAGGAAATCATCGACATCATCATGACCACTTGTTTTGCTGGCTTGAGTGCACGGGCCAATTAAGCCCTAGTCATCCAAAGTCACCCACAGTTTCAAGCATCAACGCGCCAAATTTTGCGCGCTTCAAATGCCAGTTGTTCATTCTTGCGTGCATAGCCCAAAGGGTTGGCCACCACTCGGCAACCCGCGTGCACATAGTCATGTGCGCAATGCAAATGACCATGCAACCACAGATTGGCTTTGGGCAACAAGTGGTCCAGCGCGTTGCAAAAGCCTGCGGTACCGGGCGTTAAACCGTAACGGGGGTCGGCACTTTTCAAGCTGGGTGCGAAGTGTGTCACGACCACTGTCACGCCTTCAAAGGGCTCTGACAATGCATGGGTTAGCCAAGCTTGATCGGCCTTCGCTTGAGCTCTGACTGCATCCGATAAAAACGGTTTTCCGTCAAGTGTGGTACCGGTTTTGCGCAAATAAAAATCGGCGGCACGCTCTGCTTTTTCGCGGGCTTTGAGTTGTTGCGTGAGCGGCCCTTGCTGGGGCACCAAGGCTTCAAAATCACTCCACAAAGTGCAGCCGATCAAGCGCACACCGTTCATCACCTTCACACGCCGATGCAACCATGTGATTTGCAAACGCTCACAGGTCTCTTGCAATCGTGTGTGTGCTTCTTCAAAGGGCATGCCATCGTATTCGTGATTGCCAGGCACAAAGAAAACGGGTACTGGCCATGCGGCCAAATCTGCCCGAGGTGAAAACCGAGCCAGACCAAAATTGTGGTCATCTTGAGTGACCAGCATGGAGCCTTCTTGATAGGAACCAATGTCACCAGCCAAAATCAACACGTCTGCACCCGGTGCAAATTCGGGCACAAAATGTGGGTGAGTTTCCAGATGGAGGTCTGACAGCAATTGAATGTTCATCATCTGCCCTGAGCTTTGAAGACATCGTGCGCAATGTTGATCAGCACATCGCGCAACCACACATGGTCACTTTGTGCATGTTTGCGGCGATGCCACAAAGCGTCCACGTGCAAAGTCGGAACCTTGAATGGCAAATTGCACAAATAAAACTCTTTTGAAATGCCTGTGGTGGGCACAAAGTGACGCGGCAACACGGTTAGCAAATCGGAGTTCACCACCACGCGTCCAGCGGTGAAAAATTGATTCACGGTCATCACCACACGCCGTTGTTTGCCAATCGATGCCAAAGCTTCGTCAATGAAGCCATACGGCCGACCCGAAAAGCTCACAAGCAAATGGCGCGCATTGCAAAAATCTTCCAGCGTGATTTCCTTCTTCGCCAGTGGATGGTCTTTGCGCATCACACACACATATTCGCCGTCGTACAAGCGGTGATGTTCAAAGGCGGTGGCTTCACCGATTTGCGCGCGGGCGGTCAAGTCGGCCAAGACAGCTGGAAAATAACCCAAGGCCAAGTCCACCACACCGTTTTCTAACAAGCCCCTGGGGTCGCGCGTGGTGAGCGGCAAAACGCGCACCGAAATGTTGGGCGCGTGATGTTCAAGCTCTTGTGCAAGGCCGCCCATCAATTCAGCCGCGGTGGCATCGGCCATGGCCAACACAAACGAGTTGCGCGCTTGGCTAGGCACAAACTGCTGTGGCACCAAGGCAGATTGGAGTTGGTCCAGTGCCTCTCGCACGCTAGGCCACAAAGTCAAGGCAAAAGGCGTTGGCGTAATGCCTTGGCCATCACGGCGAACCAAATCATCGCCCAGGGTTTCACGCAAGCGGCGCAAGGCATTGCTGACCGCGGGTTGCGTGATGGACAGGTTGCGCGCCGCTTTGGTCAAGCTGCGCTCCGCCATCACCTCGTCAAAGACCCGAAGCAGGTTCAGATCCAGGGTGCGGAAGTTGGTTTGTATGGCTTCAATCATTTCCGTTGTGAATGATAGGCATCATGAATATAAAGTTGAACAATATCAGAGTAAACCCTATGATTCAATCATTGATCGGGCAAATGATGCGTTTTTGCATCAACCCCAGATCAGCAAAGCATTCAATCTCGCAAAGAGGAAACGTCATGAACCACAATTTTGTTCACTTAGAGTACCCCCTGACCCACCCCGGTGTTGACCGAGCTGAAAAAGTTGTCAACAACTTCAAGCGCTTGAGCGACACCTTCAGCCCCACACGCACTTTGGCCATCATGCTGTTGGCTGCTGTTCTGGCGGCATTCGTTGTGGTGGCCGATCAGATGATTGACACATGGGCCGAAGGTCACTTGTTGGCCGCATGGGTTGCACTGTGGGCTGTGGTGTTTGCGGCAGTGGGTTTGTTCGCTGGCGTTTCCAAGTCAGTGGCCATTCAGTTGAAAACTGGCTTGGACCGTTGGGCGGCCAGCGCTGCACAACGTCGCTCTGATGAGCGTCTGTGGGCCATTGCACAAACGGATGCTCGCTTGATGTCGGAGTTGCAAATTGCCACGTCGCGCAGCGATGAGGAAACTCTGTTGGGCGAGAACAGCACACAACGCCGAGTAGCCCGTTTGTTGAACCAACGCCAGTACTACATCTGATCCTGTGTTGGCGTTCAGCCTGGCTGGACGTCAATGATCCATGCCTCCTTCGGGAGGTTTTTTTTCGCCTGCTCAGGACGCATCACTGCGTCACCGATTTTTGCGAAGCCAAGTAGATGCCAGGCAAGATCATGGCAGCCCCCATGGCATGGTGCCAACCCAAGGTCTCACCCAAGAACAGCCAAGCGACCAAACTGCCATACAAAGGGCCCATGTACAGGCTGGCCGCGACGCGACTGGCGCCTAAGGTTTTTTGACAAAAACCATAAGCCCAGTAAGCACCCACTCCGGGGAAAAGCGCTGCGGTGATGACAAGTAGGCTGGCCGTCCAACTCCAATCGGCATGAGGTGTGGTTACCCATTCCGTTAAAGCAAAGGGCAACAGAACCAAGCTGCCACCCATGCAAGTGGCAGCCAATCGTGCTGTGGAACTCAAGGGGCTTGCCCATTTTTTCAGCAGCAAAGCATAAGCAGCCCACGACACCATGGCCATCACAATCAGGCCATCGCCCAGTACCCAGACCACTTGCGACAGGGCCGTCCACTGGCCTTTGACGACCACATGCAAGACGCCCAACAAGGCCAGCACCACACCGAAGCCTTGACGCCAAGAGAAGCTTTCTTTGAGGCCCACCACAGCGCCAAGTGTGATCAAGACAGGAGATGCGGCATAGATCAAGGCAATGTTGATGGCCGTGGTGGTTTCAGCCGCCCAATAAACCCAAGCACCACAAATGAGCATGCCCAATGTGCCCAGCGCCAAATATTGAGGCCAAACTTTGGTGGTGTGATGGCGCTCCCGCCAAAGCTCGTTGCGCGAGATGGCGGCCAGGATGAGCCCCGCCAAGAACCATCGGCCCAGTGCGAGCACGTGGGGGCTGATGATGCCTGGCGCAGTTCTGGCGACCACGTAGTTCACCGACCACATGGCCGGTGTGAACCACAACAAAGCTTGCGCCAGTTTGAGGCGCGAGGCAGCGTTTGTCAGACCGCCGCTAAGCGCTGTTCCAACGCTGCTTTGGTGTCGAGCAAAGCCTTGGGCATGTTGTAAGCCAACTGCTCAAAGTGGGTCGTGTGCAATTGCAACTCTTGTTGCCACGCAGCTTTGTCAATGCTGGTGACGGTTTTGAATTGGTCGGCTGTGAAATTCAAGCCGGTCCAGTTCAGTTCGCCATAAGTTGGCGTGATGCCAAACATGGTTTCTTGACCTTGGGCCTGACCTTCTAAGCGGTCGATCATCCACTTCAAAACGCGCATGTTGTCGCCGTAACCGGGCCACACAAACTTGCCGGCTTCGTCTTTGCGGAACCAGTTGACGCAGTAAATGCTGGGCAACTTGTGACCGCCCGCTTCAATCTTGGCGCCCACGTCCAACCAGTGTTGGAAATAGTCGCTCATGTTGTAACCGCAGAAGGGCAACATGGCAAAAGGATCGCGGCGAACCACGCCTTGTGCACCAAATGCAGCGGCAGTGGTTTCAGAGCCCATGGTAGCGGCCATGTAAACGCCTTCAGTCCAATTGCGTGCTTCTGTGACCAAAGGCACGGTGGTGGAGCGGCGACCGCCAAAGATGAAGGCGTCGATCGACACGCCAGCCGCATCGTCCCATGCGGGGTCGAGTGCGGGGTTGTTGGTGGCAGCCACTGTGAAACGCGCATTGGGGTGCGCCGCTTTGGCGCCCGTGTCTTTGGCAATCTGGGGGGTCCAGTCTTTGCCTTGCCAGTCGATCAAATGGTCTGGCAATTTGCCGGTGTCTTTGTCCATGCCTTCCCACCAGACGTCGCCGTCATCGGTCAAAGCCACATTGGTGAAGATCACGTTCTTGTCCAAGCTGGCCATGCAGTTGGGGTTGGTGTGGTGGTTGGTGCCTGGTGCCACGCCAAAGTAACCTGCTTCGGGGTTAATGGCCATCATCTTGCCGTTGGCTTGAGGTTTGATCCAAGCGATGTCGTCGCCAATGGTGGTGACTTTCCAGCCATTGAAACCTTCGGGCGGCACCAACATCGAGAAATTGGTTTTGCCACACGCACTGGGGAAAGCCGCAGCCACGTGGTACTTTTTGCCTTGAGGATTGGTCACGCCCAAAATGAGCATGTGCTCGGCCAACCAACCTTGTTCGCGGCCCATGCTGGACGCGATGCGCAAAGCCAAGCATTTTTTGCCCAACAAAGCATTGCCGCCGTAGCCGGAACCGTAAGACCAAATCTCGCGTGTTTCAGGGTAGTGAACGATGTACTTGACGGTGGGGTTGCAAGGCCAAGACGTGGTGTCTTTGGCGCCATTGACCAAAGGTGCGCCCACGGTGTGCAAGCAAGGCACGAACTCACCATCGGTGCCAATGACGTCGAACACCGCTTTGCCCATGCGCGTCATGAGCTTTTGATTCACGGCCACATAGGCGCTGTCGGTCAACTCAATGCCAACGTGTGCAATGTGAGAACCCAAGGGGCCCATAGAGAATGGCACAACGTACATGGTTCGGCCTTGCATGCAACCATCGAACAAAGGGTTCAAGGTTTTGCGCATCTCGGCGGGGGCCATCCAGTTGTTGGTGGGGCCGGCGTTCTCTTTCTTTTCAGAGCAGATGTAAGTGCGGTCTTCAACACGGGCCACATCCGAGGGGTCTGAGCAAGCCAAGAAGCTGCCAGGACGCTTGGCAGGATTGAGCTTTTTGAAGGTGCCACTGTCAACCAACTGTTGGCACAGGCGGTCGTATTCTTCTTCGGAGCCGTCACACCAGTAAACATTGGCGGGCTTGCACAAGGCAGCCATTTCAGCCACCCAAGCAATCAGCTTGGGGTTTTTAACGTACGTGGGTGTATTCAGGTTCAAGCCCTGCATCACGGGTGAGTTCATGGGAAAAGCTCCAAAGTTTAAAAATCGTTTTTTGCAAATGTCCTCTTCTGCACAGTTTCCTGGGCGATGGCAAACGACACTTGCAAAAAACGACCAAAGCGCGCCAAAAGGCACGCTTGGCTGGTCAATTTCCAACGGCAATGTACCCGTCTTGTAACCACACTTGAATTTTAGGGAGGCTGACCTGAATTGGGAATGACTAATTGCCGAATCAGCTCAAAATATATGCAAAACTTGCATAAAGTTAGCCGGCGCTATGGCAGCCTTAGCCTTTGCAGATTCTCAAGACCTCTTGACCGTAGGCTTCCAGCTTTTTAGCGCCCAGGCCGCTGATGCCATGCAGGTCTTCGAGGTTTTGGGGTGAAGCTGCAGCAATGGCTGCCAAAGTGGCATCGTGAAAAATGACATAGGCTGGCAAGTTGTGTTCTTTGGCCACTTCGGCCCGCCATGCTTTGAGGTTGATGTAGCGCACCAAGGCGTCTTGACTGAGGTTAGCGGCCGCTGGGCCAGGGGCCTGAGGTTTGCGGCTGCGTTTTTCGGGTTTTTGGCTTAAAGACTCACGCAACTGCACACTGACCTCCCCTTTCAGAACCGCACGTGAGCCTTCGGTGAGTTGCAGGGTGTTAAAGACCTGTCCTTGCACATTCAAAGCACCCATGGCAATCAGTTGGCGTAAAACGCCGCGCAATTGAATTTCGCTGAAGTTGGCGCCGATGCCAAAGGTGCTGAGTTGGGTATGCCCGTATTGCGTGACCTTTTCGGTGGCCTTGCCCCGCAAGATGTCCATGATGTGACCAGCGCCAAAAGAAAAACCACTGTGTTGTTGAGCGCGGAAAACGGTGGAGAGCAATTTACGGGCTGCATCGGTGCCATCCCAAACGGCGGGTGGGTTCAAACAGTTGTCGCAATTGCCACAGGGCTGGCTGGCTTCATCAAAATAAGACAGCAAGCGAACACGTCTGCAATCGGTGGCTTCGGCCAATGCCAACAAGGCATCCAATTTGCCGCGCATGACTTGCTTGAAGTTTTCTTCGGCAGGACTTTCATCGATCATGCGGCGTTGGTTCACCACATCTTGCAAACCATACGCCATCCAGGCATCTGCACGCAAACCGTCGCGCCCTGCACGGCCTGTTTCTTGGTAATAGCCTTCGATGTTTTTGGGCATGTCCAGATGCGCCACAAATCGAACATCCGGTTTGTCGATGCCCATGCCAAATGCAATGGTGGCCACCATGACAACACCTTCGTCGCGCAAAAAACGGTCTTGGTGTTTTTGCCTCAGGGCCGCGTCTAGGCCGGCGTGATACGGCAGGGCATCGATGCCGGTTTGGGCCAACATCTCGGCCACTTCTTCAACCCGTTTGCGTGACTGGCAATACACAATGCCAGCCTCACCTTCGTGCTCGCGCTCGATGAATCGCAGCAGTTGGGTAGACGCATCTTTTTTCTCGACGATGGTGTAGCGAATGTTGGGGCGATCGAAGCTGCTGATGAAGAGTTGGGCTTCTTCAAGTTGCAGTCTTTCAATGATGTCTGCACGTGTGAGGGCGTCGGCCGTGGCCGTTAAGGCAACCCGCGGTACACCTGGAAAACGTTCATGCAAGACCGTAAGGCTGCGGTACTCTGGGCGGAAATCGTGGCCCCATTGGCTGACGCAATGCGCTTCGTCAATGGCAAACAAACTGAGAAGGCCTTGGGCATACAGCGAATCGAGTTGTGCCAAAAAGCGGGGTGTGTTGATGCGCTCTGGGGCAGCATACAAAAGCGTGATGTCGCCTTTGCGCAAGCGTTGTTCGATGACACTGGTTTCGTCTGGGCTGAGCGTGGAGTTTAAAAATGCGGCACTGACACCCGCCTCATGCAATGCGCCCACTTGATCGTGCATGAGCGCAATGAGCGGCGACACCACAATGGCGATGCCCAAGCCAGCTTGCTGCCTGGCAATGGCGGGAATTTGGTAACACAAACTTTTGCCGCCGCCAGTTGGCATGAGAACCAAGGCATCGTGTCCGCCGGTGACATGCGAGATGATGTCTTGCTGGGGGCCTCTGAACGACTCGTAGCCAAACACCTCACTGAGAATGCGCAGGATGTTGCTAGAGGGCGTGGATAAAACAGAGCTTGTCACAGCGGGTATTGTCCACCATGTGATTGCCTGGATTTTGTAGACGGTTGACGCCGCCTTGCATTCTTAAGTCAATGCAAGATTCGCGGCGTTAAGAATTGCGGTTCAGGTGGTCTTGAACTGCGTGGCTTTGATCACATTGGTCCAACGGACCACTTCGTCGGCAATGAATTTTTCGGGGTCTGCCAAAGTGAAGGGGTCAGCGCCGGCTTTTTCAAGGTCCAGCAAAAAAGCGGGGTCGTTGCGCACCTTGTTGTGCGTGGCGCGCAAAAAGTCCATCACCTCGCGCGGCACGCCGGCGGGTGTGAACACCGCATTGAAAACTTGCACGCGCATGTCTGGAATACCCGCCTCAACCGATGTTGGAATATCAGGTGCCGCTTTAAGGCGTGCATCGCTGTTGACGCTCAAAATGCGTGCACGACCTGCACGGTGCTGCGTCAGTACAGCGGAGGACATGATGGGCGTGATCATGGGGACATGGCCTGCCACCAAATCTTGCATGGCGGGACCGCCGCCTTTGTAGGGTACATGCTGCACATTGAGCTTGCCGCCTTGCAGTTTGAACAGTTCACCTGTGAGGTTGGTGATGGTGCCTGGGCCGGCTGAGCCATAGGCGTACTTGCCGGGGCTGGCCTTGATCAAATTCACCAACTCTTTGAGATTGTTGGCCGGCACGCTGGGGTTGACCACGATGCAGGTGGGATTGATGCTGACCATGCCAACCAAATTGAAGTCTTTGATCGCGTCGTAGGTGGCCGTGCCAGAAGCCAGAGGATTGATGATTTGAGTGGAAGAAGTGCCCAGCAAGAGGGTGTAACCATCGGCCTTGGCTCTGGAGGCTTCTGCCGCGCCAATGGCCCCGCCAGCGCCCGCTTTGTTGTCGACAATGAAATTGGCGCCGGTATGCGCAATGGCAAATTTGACCCATAAGCGGCCAATGATGTCGCCATCGCCACCCGGGGCGAAAGGCACAATGACCTTAATAGGGCGATCGGGAAATTTGGCTTGGGAGAAGGCGGCGGAGGGTGTTAAACCAGAGAGCAGGGCGCTGCCACTCAAGGCCAAAAATTGACGTTTTTTCATGTGCTCAATATAGAGAGATTGGCAACAAGCTTCAATTGGGGGTGGGCCTGACTGTGACGAATTCTCATGAGTCAGTTTGTTTTTCTACAATAGGGGGATGAAAGCCTTGAATTACACCCGCGCGAAAGCCCTGCCAGAGATTCTGGAAAAACGCATTGCCATTTTGGACGGCGCCATGGGCACCATGATTCAGCGCTTCAAATTGAGCGAGGCCGATTACCGTGGTGAGCGCTTCAAAGACTTTGCTAAAGACGTGAAGGGCAACAACGAATTGCTGAGCCTCACACGTCCCGATGTGATTCGCGACATTCACGAAGGCTATCTGGCCGCTGGCGCAGACATGATCGAAACCAATACGTTTGGTGCGACGACCATTGCGCAAGAAGACTACAACATGGCCGACTTGGCCATCGAAATGAACCGGGCCTCTGCGGCCTTGGCCCGTGCAGCATGCGACAAGTTTTCAACACCAGAGAAACCACGCTTTGCCGTTGGCGCTTTGGGCCCCACCCCCAAAACAGCCAGCATCAGTCCTGATGTAAACGATCCTGGCGCACGCAACGTGGACTTTGAAACTTTGCGCAAAGCCTATTACGAGCAAACCCAGGCCTTGGTAGAAGGCGGCGTGGATGTGTTGTTGGTGGAAACCATCTTTGACACCTTGAATGCCAAAGCTGCCTTGTTTGCCATTGAGGAATATTTTGAAGCCAGTGGCGAACGCTTGCCCCTCATCATCAGCGGCACCGTGACCGACGCCTCGGGTCGCATTTTGAGTGGTCAAACCGTCACTGCCTTTTGGCACAGTGTGCGCCATGCGCGCCCCTTGGCCATTGGTTTGAATTGCGCATTGGGCGCGACCTTGATGCGCCCGTATGTCCAAGAGTTGGCCAAAGTGGCAGACGACACCTTCATCAGTTGCTACCCCAACGCGGGCTTGCCCAACCCCATGAGTGAGACCGGCTTTGATGAAACGCCCGAGGTTACCAGCCGTTTGCTGCATGAATTTGCAGCGGAAGGTTTGGTCAACATTGTGGGCGGCTGTTGCGGCACCACGCCAGATCACATCGGTGCTATTCAAAAGGCCGTGGGCCCCTTGGCACCCAGAGGCTTGCACACGGCGGCGTTTTACAAAGAGGCGGCCTGATCGTCCCGTTTAGCCAGTTAAAATAAGCCATCTCCAAGGAGCGTTGCAGCTCGCCGCCCATCAAGGTTGCGAGTCAGGCTTGGAGTTCAATCTGGGGCATGCCCCATTCTTATTGCAAACCACGCTCACCTGCGATCCAAGAGGTGAGTTGTGTCTTCAGTTGCTGTTCCCCCGTTAAAACTGTCTGGCTTAGAGCCGGTTCAAATCGGCACGGGTACTCTTTTCGTGAACATTGGTGAGCGCACCAACGTCACAGGCTCTAAAGCCTTCGCCCGCATGATTTTGAACGGCGAATACGAACAAGCTTTGGCCGTGGCCCGTCAGCAGGTCGAAAACGGCGCACAAATCATTGACATCAACATGGACGAAGCCATGTTGGACAGCCAAGCGGCCATGGTTCGTTTCTTGAACCTCATTGCCTCCGAGCCCGACATTGCCCGCGTGCCCATCATGATCGACTCCTCCAAGTGGAGCGTGATTGAAGCCGGCCTGCGTTGCATTCAAGGCAAAGGCATCGTCAACTCCATCAGCATGAAAGAAGGCGTCGATGCCTTCAAACAACAAGCGCATTTGATCAAGCGCTATGGTGCTGCCGCGGTGGTGATGGCGTTTGATGAAAAAGGCCAGGCCGACACCTACCAACGCAAAATAGAAATTTGCGAACGCGCCTATCGCGTGTTGGTCGATGAGGTGGACTTTCCACCCGAAGACATTATTTTTGATCCGAACATTTTTGCCATTGCCACCGGCATTGAAGAGCACAACAACTACGCGGTCGATTTCATTGAGGCCACGCGCTGGATCAAACAAAATTTGCCAGGCGCCAAAGTGTCGGGCGGTGTGTCCAATGTGTCCTTCAGCTTCCGCGGCAACGACCCTGTGCGCGAAGCCATTCACACGGTGTTTTTGTACCACGCCATTCAAGCAGGCATGGACATGGGCATTGTCAATGCCGGCATGGTGGGCGTGTACGACGAACTCGAATCCGACTTGCGTGAGCGCGTAGAAGACGTGGTCTTGAACCGCCGCCCCGATGCGGGCGAGCGTTTGGTGGAAGTGGCAGAAAACGCCAAAGGCGCGGCCAAGGACGATTCCCAAAAGCTCGCTTGGCGCGGCACACCCGATGCGCCCGTATCTGTATCGGCACGCTTGTCACACGCCTTGGTCCACGGCATCACCGACTTCATCACAGAAGATACCGAAGAAGCCTACCAAGAAATTTTGGCCAAAAACGGAAGGCCCTTGCACGTGATTGAAGGCCCGCTCATGGATGGCATGAACGTGGTGGGCGATTTGTTTGGTCAAGGCAAGATGTTTTTGCCGCAAGTGGTCAAGTCTGCGCGGGTGATGAAGCAAGCCGTGGCGCACTTGGTCCCTTACATCGAAGAAGAAAAGCGCCAGCAAGAAGCCGCAGGTCAAGACGTCAAATCCAAAGGCAAGATTGTGATTGCCACCGTCAAAGGCGACGTGCACGACATTGGCAAGAACATCGTGACCGTGGTGCTTCAGTGCAACAACTTTGACGTGGTCAACATGGGCGTGATGGTGCCTTGTCACGAAATTTTGGCCAAGGCCAAAGAAGAGAACGCTGACATCATTGGCTTGTCCGGTCTCATCACCCCCAGCTTGGAAGAGATGCAGTACGTGGCCAGCGAGATGCAAAAGGACGCGCATTTCCGTTTGCGCAAAATGCCTTTGCTGATTGGTGGCGCCACCACAAGTCGTGTCCATACTGCCGTCAAAATTGCACCGCACTATGAAGGCCCGGTGGTCTATGTGCCCGACGCCTCGCGCAGCGTGAGCGTGGCGCAAGGTTTGTTGTCTGACCAAGCTGCCACCTACATTGACGAACTCAATGCCGACTACGCCAAAGTGCGTGAGATGCATGCCAACAAAAAGCAAACGCCCATGTGGCCATTGGCCAAAGCGCGTGGCAATAAAACGCAAATCGATTGGACAAGTTTTAAATCACCCACGCCCAAGTTCATTGGTCGCCGTGTGTTCAAGAATTTTGACCTGGCCGAATTGGCGCGTTACATCGACTGGGCCCCCTTTTTCCAAACCTGGGATTTGGCCGGCCCGTACCCCGCCATTTTGAAAGACCAAGTGGTGGGCGTTGAAGCGCAAAAAGTCTTCCACGATGCGCAGAAGATGCTGCAAAAAATCATTGAAGGCCGTTGGATCACCGCGCACGGTGTGATGGGCTTGTATCCTGCCAACAGTGTGAACCACGACGACATTGCTTTGTATGCCGATGAGTCGCGTCAAACGCCTGTGCTCACATGGCATGGCTTGCGTCAACAAACAGAAAAGCAAACCGGCAAGCCCAGCCGTTGTTTGGCAGATTTTGTGGCGCCTTTGCTTGACGCAAAAGGTCTACCTACCAAACTACAAGACTACGTTGGCGTCTTCGCCGTCACGGCTGGCATCGGTGTTGAAAAACGCGAGCAAGCTTTTGAAGCGGCACACGACGATTACAGCGCCATCATGCTCAAAGCCTTGGCCGATCGTTTTGCAGAAGCCTTTGCAGAGTGCATGCATGAGCGCGTTCGCAAAGATTTGTGGGGCTACGCCGCCACAGAGAACGCATCGCTCGACGACTTGATTGCCGAAAAATACCAAGGCATCCGACCTGCACCAGGCTACCCTGCCTGCCCTGACCACTCGGTTAAAAAGCAAATGTTTGAACTCTTGCAATGCGAAGAGATTGGCATGGGCTTAACGGAGAGTTTGGCCATGACGCCTGCCGCCAGCGTATCCGGTTTTTACCTCAGCCACCCCGACAGTCAATACTTCAACGTGGGCAAAGTGAGTGAAGACCAAGTGCAAGACTTGGCCAAGCGTCAGAACTTGAAAGTGTCAGACATTCAGAGATTGTTGGCGCCTAATCTGTGAGCGCCTTCATGTGTGTTTGGTGCGCGCTCTTTTGCGCCCACCACAAACACGCCACGCCCAAAACGCCGGCCAGCAACATCCAACGCAGGCCGTGCGCATAGCCCACCTCGGGTGTCCACATCAAACCCAAAGCCCAAGGCGCGACAGCGCGCCCCATGGCCAATGGCACGCCCAACACGCCATTGAGTTGCCCTACGTGGTCGCGACTGACATATTGCGCCATGGCAGTGCCTTTGACGATGGTGTTCAAACCATTGCCGAGGCCATAAAACGTGACGAACAGCAAAGCCGCCCAGGGAGCCAATCCACCCACCACCAAAAACACCAAGCCCAAAGGTACCAGGCATGGAATCCATCGGTTGGCAGCATGAACATCCAAATGTTTTTCAAACAAAAACAACAAGAATCGCCCCAGCACTTGAATGGCGCCAATGGAAGCTGGAATGGCAATGACCCATGCTGGTGACAGGTGCGCTTCTTCCAACAAACTCACCATGTGTGCAGGCAATGCAGAGCTGACGATGGCAGTCATCAGCATGAAGCCCGCCAGCAACCAAAAGGGCGCGCGCTTTAAATGCACTTTGATGGAAACTGTTGGTGTGGCGAGGCGCGCATTTGAATCTGCATTGCCGTCTGTACTTGTGATTGCATTCACAAGTGCCTTTTGAGGCGCTGCACCTTTCAGCAACCATGCATGCAAGGGCATGCAGATCAGCCACTGCATCAATGCCAAGACCCACAAGGCATGCCGCCAGCCCAAGCTTTGAATCAACCAAGACGACAGCGGTATGAATACTGTGCTGGCCAATCCGCCCAAGAAAGTCATGATGATGATGGCGCGCCGAAAGTCATTTGGAAAACGTCGCGTGACCACGGCAAACACGGGCGCGTACAAGGTGGCGGACATGCCCAAGCCCAGGCCTAACCACACCGCATAAAAGCCCGCAAGGCTGTCAATGAAGCTGTGTGCCAACAAACACAAACCCACCCAAGCAGACCCCCAAGTCATCACCCGGCGTTCGTGACCGCGGTCGATCCAGCGCCCTATGGCATAAGCCATTAGACCATCTGCCAACAAGGCCAAACTGAAACCCAGTGAAGCATCTGCGCGGCTGAGGCCCAGCTCGCGCTCCACCGGTCCCATGATCAATGAGAAGGTGTAAAACACGCTGCCCCAAGTGATCAATTGAGCCCAAGACAGCCAAACTGCAAAGGGCGCTAATTCGGGAGCGTGATGAGAGATTCTTGTGAGATCCCAGTACGGCCTGATTCTGCGCATGACTGCATTATCGGTGCCCCGCAAACGGCCTGCGATATTGAACAGCCTCAGCGATGTGCACAGACAAAATGTCTTGACGCTCTGCCAAGTCGGCAATGGTTCTGGCAATTTTCAGAACGCGGTGGGTGCTTCGGCCACTCCACGAAAAATGCGTGGCTACTTGGGTCAGGTAGGCCGCAGCCTCTGGACCTAATTTGCCATGAAGGTCGAGCGCCGGACCACTGAGCGCTTGATTGGTACAGCCTTGCCGTTGAAGTGATCTGCGCCTCACCCGATCACAACGCGTCTTGATGGTGGCGGTGCTTTCTCCCACCGTTACATGGATCAACTGTGCAGCACTTTGGCTGGGAACCTCGATGTGCAGATCAATTCGGTCAAGCAAGGGCCCGCTGATTTTGTTGCTGTACCGGTGCACTTGGTCGGGGGTGCAACGGCAGACGGGACCTACCTGACCGGGCGTTCGAACCTGACCTGCATAACCGCAGGGGCAAGGGTTCATGGCGGCAATCAACTGAAAACGTGCTGGAAACTCAGCCGAATGTGCTGCGCGTGAAATGGTGACGCTGCCCGACTCTAAGGGTTCGCGCAACGCCTCCAATGCGGACCTTGGAAATTCAGGCAACTCATCCAAAAACAAAACGCCATGGTGCGCCAAGGAAATTTCGCCGGGGCGGGGCGGTGAGCCACCGCCCACCAATGCCACGGCACTGGCCGAGTGATGGGGGTGGCGTGTGGGCCGTTTCAGCCAATTCTCAATTCGAAAGCGGCCAGCCAAACTGGCCACCGATGCTGTTTCCAAAGCCTCATCCACGCTCAAATCAGGCAGCAAGCCGGCGAAGCGATGCGCCAACATCGATTTGCCTGAACCGGGAGGCCCCACCATGAGCAAACTGTGTCCACCCGCGGCTGCAATTTCCAAGGCGCGCTTGGCACCTGTTTGGCCTTTGACATCGGCCAAGTCCAAGGCCGGCGAGAAGGCTGCCTGAGGCGGGTTCACGGGCTCTGGCAGGCGCTCCCAAGTGCTGGTGGCTTCATCGGATGTTTGACCCACTGGCAAAAATGGCTGAGCCACTTCTCGCAAATGTTTGGCCCGGTAAACCGTGGCGCCAGGCACCAAAGCAGCCTCCTCGGCACTGCCAGGGGGCAACACCAAGTGGGGCGCATTTGCCAGCTTGTAGAGTGCCAAACCCATGACCAATGCACCACGTACGGGCCTCAGCGCGCCGGACAAGGACAACTCGCCAGCAAACTCATAGCGATGCAGGCGGCTACCGTCAATTTGCCCACTGGCCGCCAAGATGCCCAGTGCGATGGGCAAATCAAAGCGACCTGAATCTTTGGGCAAGTCAGCGGGTGCTAAATTGACCGTGATTCGCTGGTTGTTGGGGAATTCAAAGCCTGAGTTCAACAAAGCCGACCGTACCCGTTCCCTGGCCTCTTTGACTTCGACATCGGCCAAACCCACCAATGTGAAGCTGGGCAAGCCATTGGCCAAATGCACCTCAACGGTGACGCCAGGGGATAGAAGGCCCACCAAGGCCCTACTTTGCACCAAAGAAAGACGCATAAACACTCCTTGCACCAAACCGGTGCGAGGCGTGTAAGACTGAAATCAGCCGGACCTAGGGCGGTGCAAAGCCCATTGGAACACCGGTCTGTACAAAATGCACCCCCGTCAGAGGGGCGAGCGGGTTCATCAGGTAGGCCTTTTGCGCTTTGGCATGCTAAATGCTTGAAGCCACCAGTCTCATTCTCATTTAACAGGAGCTCCCAATGAAAAAGATCGTTACCCCCTTGATGTTGGCCATGTCTTTGGCCGCTGCTGGCAGTGCATTTGCCCAAGCCGCCCCCGCAGAACCCGAGTCTTCTTTGTCATTCAATGTAGGTGGCGTGAACGAATACCGTTACCGCGGTATTTCACAAAGCCGTTTGGACCCCGCATTGCAAGGCGGTGCTGATTACGCAGACAAGAGCGGCGCTTATGTCGGCGTTTGGGCTTCTAGCATCAAGTGGATCAAAGACTCTGGTGGTAAATCCAATGCAGAAGTTGACTACTACGGTGGTTACAAGTTCTCCGTGGGAGAAGTTGCTTACGACGTGGGCTTCTTGCACTATGAATATTCTGGCAATGGCTTGGCTGTGAGCGCCAACACCAATGAGTTGTATGGCGCCGTCACCATGGGCCCCACCACATTGAAGTATTCACAAAGCACAGGCAATTTGTTTGGCTTTGCCAACAGCAAAGGCAGCTCTTATGTGGATCTGACCGCCAATTTTGATTTGGGTGATGGCTACACATTCACACCTCACCTCGGCTACCAAAGTGTCAAAGGTGCTGGTAACAGCATTTACTCGTACACAGACGCAGCCCTGACATTGGGCAAAGACTTGGGCAATGGTTTGACCGCTTCTGCTGCTGTCATTGGCACCAACGCCAAAACCGGTTCTTACGTCAGCCCCGCTGGCAAGCAATTGGGCAAAGCCGGCTTGGTTGTTGGCCTCAAGTACACGTTCTAATTTTCTGAATTACAAGGAGCCATCATGAAACTGGTGACCGCCATCATTAAACCCTTCAAGCTGGACGAGGTGCGTGAAGCCCTGTCTGGTATTGGTGTGCAAGGCATTACTGTGACCGAAGTCAAAGGCTTTGGTCGCCAAAAGGGCCACACCGAGCTGTACCGCGGCGCTGAGTACGTGGTTGATTTCTTGCCCAAGGTCAAGATTGAAGCCGCCGTCTCTAACGAGTTGGTCGAGCGCGTGATCGAGGCCATTGAATCGGGTGCTCGCACCGGCAAGATTGGTGACGGCAAAGTGTTTGTGTACGACTTGGAACAAGTCATTCGCATTCGCACCGGTGAAACTGGGGCTGAAGCCCTTTGATGGCCCAGAAAGAGAGAACAGAATGAAAAAATTACTAGCCTCCCTCGCATTGGGATTGACGCTGTGTTTTGGCGGTGCGGCATTTGCACAAACTGCCCCAGCAGCGGAAGCAAAAGTAGAAGCCAAAGCGGAAGCCAAGCCTGAAGCCAAAGCCGAAGCAACAGCACCTGCCACTGCGCCTGCCGCAGCACCCGCAGCCGCTGAAGCAGCACCTGCCATTGTTCCTAACAAAGGCGATACAGCTTGGATGATGGTTTCCACCATCTTGGTGATCTTGATGGTCGTGCCAGGCTTGGCTTTGTTCTATGGCGGCTTGGTCCGCAGCAAGAACATGTTGTCAGTGCTGATGCAAGTCATGGTCACTTTCTCCTTGATCACTGTGTTGTGGTTCATCTACGGCTACAGCTTGGCGTTCACTGAAGGCAATGCTTACATTGGTGGTCTGGATCGCTTGTTCATGAACGGCATCTGGGACAACGCAGCAGGTACCTTTGCCAACGCTGCGACTTTCAGCAAAGGCGTCGCCATTCCTGAAATTACCTTCGCGGGTTTCCAAGCCACTTTCGCTGGCATCACTTGTGCCTTGATCGTGGGTGCATTTGCAGAGCGCATCAAGTTCTCCGCAGTTTTGCTCTTCATGACTTTGTGGTTCACTTTCAGCTACTTGCCCATCGCTCACATGGTCTGGTTCTGGATGGGTCCTGACGCTTACACAGCGAAAGAAGTTGTGGACGAAATGAACAGCAAAGCAGGCATGATCTGGCAATGGGGCGCCCTCGACTTCGCTGGCGGTACCGTGGTTCACATCAATGCTGCGGTGGCTGGTTTGGTTGGTGCCTTCATGGTTGGCAAGCGCATTGGTTATGGCCGCGAAGCCATGGCACCTCACTCTTTGACATTGACCATGGTCGGTGCTTCATTGTTGTGGGTGGGCTGGTTCGGTTTCAACGCGGGCTCTGCCCTCGAAGCCAACGGTTTTGCAGCCCTTGCTTTCGTGAACACTTTGTTGGCCACAGCCGCTGCCGTGTTGGCATGGTGTGTTGGTGAAGCGTTGATGCGTGGCAAAGCCTCTATGTTGGGTGCTGCATCCGGTGCAGTGGCTGGTTTGGTGGCCATCACGCCAGCGGCTGGCAACGTCGGTATCGGCGGCGCCTTGGTGATTGGCATCATTGCTGGCTTCGCATGTTTGTGGGGCGTCAATGGCCTGAAGAAAATGTTGGGCGCAGATGACTCCTTGGACGTCTTCGGTGTTCACGGCGTGGGCGGTATCGTCGGCGCGTTGCTCACCGGTGTGTTCAATTCACCAGCCTTGGGCGGCCCTGGCTTCGTGGCCGACTGGGTCACAGCCACTGGCATCACAGCTGCTGATTACTCCATCGCTGCACAAGTTTGGACACAAGCCAAAGCCGTGCTCGTGACAGTTGTCTGGTCTGGTGTGGTTTCCTTTGTGGCTTTCAAGTTGGTTGACCTGACAGTTGGACTGCGTGTTTCTGAAGAAGCAGAGCGCGAAGGCTTGGACATCAGCTCACACGGCGAAACTGCTTATCACGGTTAATCTGTCAAGATTTCCCAAAGACTTTCCGAGAAGTTAGTCTCCATCCTCACAGCCCGCTTCGGCGGGCTTTTTTTCGCCTGTTGTTTTTGTTACCAAGGGTTACATACCCAAATTAATTGACAATGCCAGCAATGTTTCAAACTGAGCGTATCGATGACTGCTGAAATTCCTTTTGTGCGACCCGAATGGCACTGCATGACAACCCAAGCCGATGTCTTGGGCGAGTCGCCCTTTTGGCATCCTCAAGAAAAATGTTTGTATTGGGTCGATATTCCGGGACGCCGATTGCGGCGCATGAAGGTTTCATCTGATTTGTCGCAAAGCCATGCAGTTGAAGATTGGCCTTTGCAAGAAGAGCCAGGTTGTTTTGCGCCTGCAAGCAAAGGCGGCTGGGTCATGGCGTTGCGAAGCGGTATTTACCGCGCACGTGAGTGGGGAGGTGCGTTGGAATTGTTGGCCGCTGCACCCTACGACACAAGCAAACTGCGATTCAACGATGGCAAGTGCGATCCTGCCGGCTATTTTTGGAGTGGCACGATGTACGAGCCGCGCGATCAAGCCGCCGGTGTTTTGTATGCCTTACAAGCCAACCACGCACTGCAGTCCAAAGCCGATCAGGCCACAGTGGCCAACGGCTTGGCATGGTCACCCAACGGCAAAACCATGTACTGGTCCGACACGGGCGCACATTGCATTCGCGCTTGGGACTTTGATGTGACATCACAGCAAATGACCCATGAACGTGTCTTTGCACAATTTCCAGCCAAGCCCAAAGACTGGATTTATGGATCGGATGTGGCGCAGTCTTACGCAGGCCGACCCGATGGCGCCGCTGTGGATGCGGAGGGGTTTTACTATGCCGCCATGTACGAGGGTCATCGCTTGGCCAAAATTGCGCCCGATGGTCGGTGTGTCGCTTACATTGAAACGCCTGTTCAGTGCCCCACCATGCCATGTTTTGGCGGAGAAGATTTGCGAACCCTGTTCATCACCACATCGGCACATGGCCGAAGTACGGCAGAGCTTCAAGCCTTGCCCCAATCGGGTTGTGTTTTTGCCATGCGGGTCGACACGCCTGGTTTGCTTGTGAGTTTTTTCAACAACTGAATTGACCTATTTTTGACGCTTGCGTTCTGCAAAAGTGGCCAGAAACAGAGCGTGTCCGTTTAACATGGCGACATGAACGACAGTCCAACCATTCGCTCAAGTCCAAGCGCGCACCCAGATCTGGCCGCCTTGTTGGACACCGTGCGCGCCGCTGCATCGACGGGGTCTGCACCACGCAAAAGCTTTCGGATCCACGGTTCGGGGAGCCACGATTTTTATGGCGAGGCCTTGGAAGGCGAGTTGCTGGAAACACGCGGCCTGTCGTGCATTGTGCAATACGAGCCCAGTGAGTTAGTCATCACTGTCGGCGCTGGCACGCTATTGTGTGATTTGGAAAAAACACTGGCAGCGCAAGGCCAGTGCTTGGCGTTTGAACCTCCGGTGTTTGCAGCCGACCGCACCCACAGCCAAGCCACCGTGGGTGGCATGGTGGCATCGGGTTTGAGTGGTCCAGCGCGCGCCAGTGTGGGCGCAGTTCGCGACTTTGTGCTCGGTTTGAAATTCATCAACGGCCGCGGCGAGCACCTGACTTTTGGTGGCCAGGTCATGAAGAATGTGGCAGGTTACGACGTCAGCCGATTGCTGGCGGGTAGCTGGGGCACCTTGGGTTTGATCACCGAAGTCTCTTTGAAAGTATTGCCCGTCGCACCCGCAGAGGCTCACCTCATGTGCCGGTTGCCACAAGCTCAAGCGCTGGCATTGTTGCATCGCTGGGGTGGTCAACCTTTGCCTTTGAATGCCAGTTGTTGGGTCCAAGACAACAGCATGCCAGGCCAGCCCGAGATGTTGTTCGTGCGTCTTCGCGGCGCACACGCAGCCGTTGAGGCCGCCAAAGTTCGCATGTCGCAGGACCTTGCGGCCTTGAACAGTGAATTGTTGGTGCAAGCATCCGAGAGTGCAACCCAAGATTGGATCGCCTGTGCAGACCAACGCTTGCCCTTTTTTACGCAAGCCGCAGCATCGCCCGATGCGGCCTTGTGGCGTTTGTCGGTGCCTCAAACGGCGCCCGTTTTGAATTTGCCGGCAAGTACAAGCGCGCCTTTCATTGAATGGCATGGCGCTCAGCGCTGGGTCTGGGCGCCGCTGTCAGAAGCTGAAGCCCTTCGCAAAGCCGCCGCAGCGGTGGGGGGTCAGGCCACCTTGTTCAGAAGACCGCAGCAAGCTAGTGCGGCCTTGCCAGTGTCGGTGCCCGTCTTCACGCCGCTGGATGCGGTACATCAACGCATTCAGCACGCACTGAAACAAGAATTTGACCCTGCCGGCCTGTTTGGCCCTCGCAGATTGAACGCGCATTTCTGAGGCTCAACATGCAAACCCAACTCGCACCTGAGTTTCAAAATACCCTGCTTGGCCAAGAAGCCGAGGCCATTCTTCGCTCGTGCGTGCACTGTGGTTTTTGCACGGCCACGTGCCCCACTTATCAGTTGATGGGCGACGAACTGGACGGACCGCGTGGCCGCATCTACTTGATGAAGCAAGTCTTTGAAGGTGCCGAGCCCACCCGCAAAACGCAAATGCATTTAGACCGGTGCCTCACCTGTCGAAATTGCGAAAGCACCTGCCCCAGTGGCGTGCAGTACGGTCATTTGGTGGACCTGGGTCGCAAGGTGGTGGATGCCAAAGTTCAGCGGCCCGTCCAAGAACGCGCAGTCCGTTGGCTTTTGAAAGAAGGCCTGACATCCACTCTGTTTGCGCCTGCCATGAAACTGGGACAAAGTGTGAGGGCTTTGTTGCCCGCAACGCTTCAAGCCAAGGTGCCCGCGCCTCAAGACGCTGGTCCTTGGCCCACCCAAACCCATGCACGAAAAGTACTGATGTTGGCAGGCTGTGTTCAGCCTGCCATGAAGCCCAACATCAACACCGCCACGGCACGTGTGCTCAATGCATGCGGCATTCAAGTGGTGGTGCCACCTGAGGCGGGTTGTTGTGGCGCTGTTAAATTTCACCTGAACGATCAAGTAGGCGGCTTGGACCACATGCGGCGCAACATTGACGCATGGTGGCCATGGGTCACTCAAGGCGTGGAAGCCATTGTGATGAATGCTTCGGGTTGCGGTGTCACGGTCAAAGAATATGGCCACTTGTTGCAACACGATGCGCAGTATGCAGACAAAGCCAAGCGCATTTCAGAACTCACACGGGACCTGAGTGAGTTGTTGCCTTTGTGTTTGCCTGAACTTCAAAAGCGTTTGAAACCCGAGGTGGTGGCCGCAGCAGGACCCCTGGCCTATCACCCACCTTGCACTTTGCAACATGGGCAGCAATTGAAGGGCAGCGTTGAAGCGCAGTTAGGGCAATTGGGTTTTCAGTTGCGAGTTTCCGAGCTAGAGTCCAACTTGTGCTGCGGCTCAGCCGGTACTTACTCTGTCTTGCAAGCCGATACCGCGTATGCCTTGCGTGATCGCAAATTAGGTCATCTGAACAAGTTGCAACCCAAGGCCATTTTGAGCGCCAACATTGGCTGCATCACCCATTTACAAAGTGGCGCTGACGTGCCCGTAAGGCACTGGGTGGAGTTGGTGGACGAGGCCTTGACGCTGAGTGCTTAAGCAGCGCTCAGAGCCGCTTCAATGTCTTTGCCAATGTTCTCTGGCTTGTCCATGGGCGCATAACGTTTGAGCACGCGGCCATCGCGGCCAATCAAGAACTTGGTGAAATTCCACTTGATGGCCTTGCTGCCCAACAAGCCGGGAGCTTCTGCGCACAACCATTGGTACAGGGGATGTGCTTCGGGACCATTCACCTTGATCTTTTCCATCATGGGAAAGCTCACGCCATAGTTCAGTTGGCAGAAGCTGGCAATCGACTCGTTGCTGCCAGGATCTTGGCTGCCAAACTGATTGCAAGGAAATCCCAACACGGCCAAGCCTTGGTCTTTGTAGGCTTGGTGAATTTTTTCTAAACCCCCAAACTGGGGTGTGAAGCCACAGGCACTGGCGGTGTTCACGATCAACATCACTTGGCCGCGCAGTGAAGCCAGCGCCAAGGGTTGACCATTCATTTGAATGGCGTCGAAGTCATAGATTGATTTCATGGGTTGCACCTGCTTCAAAAAATTCAGAATGGCTTGTTAGCCGTGAAGGTTGTCGTTTTTGGCAACGTCGATCAAGTGATTCAACACTGCACTGTGCTCGCGCAGGTTGTGCTCATGCCAGCGCTTGATGACCCACATGATGCTGGCCACCACAAAGCCAAAGGCGGTGATGGCGCCAAAGGCTGACAAGCCCATGCCCGTCGAGAAACTGTAGAAGCCACCCAACAACAAGATGCATGCTTGCTCGTTGAAATTTTGGACCGCAATCGAACGACCTGCACCCATCAAGTTGTGACCTCGGTGTTGCAGCAATGCGTTCATGGGCACCACCAAGAAACCGCCCAAGGCGCCCAACAAAATGAGAAAGGGCGCGGCCACCCACACGTTGTCGATGAAATTCATGCCCATCACCAACACGCCCATGGCAATGCCCAATGGCATGACGCGCGTGGCCTGATGCAGCTTCATTCGCACAGAGGCCACCACGGCGCCAACTGCAGTGCCAATGGCCACCACGCCGACCAAGCTAGAAGCCTGTGTGGTGCTGTAGCCCAAGGCCGCTGCGCTCCATGCCAAGACGATGTAGCGCAAGTTGCCAGAGACGCCCCAAAACAAGGTGGTTGTCGCCAAGGAGATTTGGCCTAAGCGGTCTTTCCACAGGCGAGTGTTGCAATCCCAGAAGTCGGGCAGCAAGGCCAACAAGTTTTTGGGCATGGCGCGCATGGCGACGCCTGTATCGGGAATGCGGGTGTTGAACCAAGCGGCCAAAGCATAGAACGTGATCAACAGCAAAATGGCAGCCTCTGGCGCTGTGTCAATGCCTGTATCGACGAGCGGCAAATCAAAGCTCAACAAATACTCAGAGACATGCGTGCCCACCAATTGGCCGCCGACCAACACGCCCAAAATGATGGAGGCGATGGTGAGGCCTTCAATCCAACCATTGGCCTTGACCAATTGAGAGGCGGGCAACAATTCGGTCAAGATGCCATATTTGGCGGGTGAATAGGCTGCGGCGCCCAATCCCACAATGGCGTAGGACAGCAAGGGGTGCGTGCCAAACAACATCAACAAACAGCCCACCACTTTGATGGCATTGCTGATGAACATCACCTCGCCTTTGGGCCGTGAGTCTGCAAAGGCGCCGACAAAGGGCGCAAGCACCACATAAAACAAAGCAAACATGGGCACCAAGGCCGCACGCTGCCACTCCGCGCCACCGCTGGTGCGAATCAGTTCTACCGCCGCGACGAAAAGCGCGTTGTCGGCCAACGAACTGAAAAACTGGGCCGCCATGATGGTGTAAAAACCGCGCTTCATGAAATCATGCAGTGAATCGATCAGGCAAAAGGCCGAATTCGAAAATGAGAAAAAGTATCAAAGCAACACTCGCTAGCGTGTGTTGGCGTAAGTTTCAGTTATATCACGCTCTGTAGTGCCACAATCTAGGCTTCAACCCGCGAGATTGATCGCCGTTTTTGTAACGATCCGCCATGCCAAGACCGATTCAGGCCACCATCGACATTCAAGCTTTGCGCCACAACCTGTCGCAAATCAAAGCCGCGGCCCCCGATGCGCTGGTCTGGGGCGTGGTCAAGGCCAACGCCTATGGCCATGGCATCGAGCGTGTTTTCGAGGGTTTGCGGGCGGCTGACGGCATTGCCTTGCTGGATTTGGCTGAGGCCGAACGCGTTCGCCAACTGGGTTGGCGTGGACCTGTTCTGTTGCTAGAAGGGGTGTTTGAGACGCGTGATTTGGAGTTGTGTTCTCGATTGAACCTGTGGCACGTTGTGCACTGCGAAGCGCAAATCGACATGCTGGCGGTGCACAAAACCCATCAGCCGCATCGGGTCTTTCTCAAAATGAACAGTGGCATGAACCGTTTGGGATTTGCCCCTCAGGCCTTCCGGGCTGCTTGGACGCGATTGAATGCATTGCCGCAAGTGGATGAAATTTCACTGATGACACACTTCAGTGACGCCGACGGTGAAAAAGGCATTGCAGCGGCCATGTCCATCTTTCACCAATACACCCATGATTTGTCTGGCGAACGAAGTTTGTGCAACAGCGCAGCAAGCTTGCGCCACGCCAAAGATTTGGCTGTGCGCGCAGACTGGATCCGACCTGGCATTGCTTTGTATGGCAGTTCGCCCGATTTCCCTTTGCACTCAGCCCAAGACTGGGGTTTGAAACCCGTCATGAGTTTGAATGCCAACATCATTGCTGTGCAACATTTGCAAGCAGGTGACACGGTGGGCTATGGCTCGGCATTTGTAGCCGACGGCCCAATGCGAATTGGCGTGGTGGCGTGTGGTTATGCCGACGGCTATCCGCGCATTGCCCCAACGGGCACTCCCGTTTGTGTGGACGGTCATCGTACGCGTACGCTAGGCCGTGTCAGCATGGACATGCTCACGGTGGACCTCACTGATTTGCCGCATGCCGATGTGGGCAGCGAAGTGACCTTGTGGGGCCTGCCTCAAAAAAGCACATCCCAAGCAAGTTCCACAACGGGCGTTGTCATTGACGAAGTTGCGCATGCAGCCGGTACGGTAGGCTACGAATTGATGTGTGCTTTGGCAGCACGCGTGCCAGTGGTGGTCAAGGATTGAAACATTCGGCACCACAGCGATTGGCGCTGAGCGCCGCCCTTGTTTTGATTTTGATCTGGGGTGCCAACTTCAGTGTGCAAAAGTACCTGCTGAACACGCTCACGCCCAGTGGATTTTTGCTGGCGCGCTATCTCATCATGCCTGTGTGTGCGCTCATCTTGATGCGCGTCACGCTGGGTCAATTTCTGCCGCCGTTGCCGCGCCAAGATGTGATGGCCTTGGCCCGTTTGGGTTTTGTGGGACACAGCTTGCATGTGGGCATCGTGTGTTACGGCATTCATTTGTCGACGCCATTTTCAAGCTCTGTGATCTTGGCATGTGGTCCCATCTTTACCCTGTTGATCTTGCGCTGGAAAGGCCATGAAAAGTTGCAGCGCACCCAAGCGATCGGTGTGATGGTTGCATTCGCAGGCGTGCTACTTTTCTTGTCTGACAAATTGCTCAAAGGTGACTGGCGCGCCAGTGGCGGCGATGTGATGTTGTTTGTGGCTGCGGTATTGTTCTCTTATTACACCGTTCAAGCCAAGCCCCTGCTTGAGAAACATGGCAGCGTGCTCACGATGGGTTACGCCACCTTGTGGGGTGGATTGCCCGTCATGCTCTTGTCTATTCCTGCGGGCCTTGAAGCGCCTTGGGACAGTTTGGGTTTGCAAGGCTGGGTGGCCATGGCGTGGTCCATTTTGATTTCAGCGTTTGGCGGTTGGTTGGTGTGGGGCTGGGTGAACCAAGTAAGGGGAGTGGCCAAAACCGCACCCTTGATGTACCTCATGCCGCCTGTTGCGGGTTTGTTTGCTTGGGCCCTTACGGGTGAGCAATACACCGTGATCAAGCTGGTTGGCGCGGCCATTGCCTTGATGGGCGTGGCCTATACCCAGTTTGCGCCTCAGCGGAAAAATCCGTCGTAAGTCGTTTTCACAATCAGGGCCGCCACTACAGCCAAAAATACATAGCGCACAAAGCCCGCACCGTGTTTCAAGGCCAAGCGGGTGCCCAGCAAACTGCCGAGCACATTCGCCAAAGCCATGGGCAGTGCCAGATGCCACCACACATGGCCTTGCAAGGTGAACAACACCAGCGCTGCAAAATTGGTGGCGGTGTTCATCAACTTGGCAGAAGCTGAAGCGTTGAGAAAGTCGTAACCCAACAAGCGCACATACGCAAAGACAAAAAAACTGCCAGTGCCAGGGCCAAAGAAGCCATCGTAAAAGCCAATCAACAGCCCCATGACCATGGCCGCAATGGCCTCTTGCCGACCTTTGAAGCGAGGCTCGTGACGTTGCCCCATGTCTTTCTTGGCCAGCGTGTAGGCCAGCAAGGCCAACAAAATAAAGGGCAAGGCTTTGCGCAAAAAACTGGGGTCAACCTCCGTGACCGTCCATGCGCCTAGCAAGGAGCCGAGCAAGCCTGCACTGGCAGCAGGCATCAGGGCGCCCCATCGCATGTCTACTTTTTTGCTGAACTGGTACGTGGCAAATGCAGTGCCCCAAATGGCGGCGCTTTTATTGGTGCCGACCAAGGTGGCTGGGGGAGCAGATGGAAATGTGGCGAAGAGTGCGGGAACCAAAATCAGGCCACCCCCGCCAACGATCGAATCGACCATGCCGGCAAACAAGGACGCGAGAGAGACGATCAGCAATTCCATGAAAAAAAAGCGCCGCTTTCGCGGCGCCTATCAAAAGTTACATCTCGTTTTGGATGTTCATGTTCGAGTAGTTTGGGTGTCTCCTCTGCCCTCAAAACGAACCCAAACTGCAGTTCATCGAGTGCATGAAATGTAGCGTGCTTCACAGGCCATTCCCATCAGGGATTTCCCGTGGCGTCCAAAGCCATCCAATGCGCCGCCTTTTCCGCAATCATCAAGGTGGGGCTGTTGGTGTTGCCGCTGGTAATGGTGGGCATGACGCCCGCATCGACAACACGCAAACCGCGGATGCCGCGGACTTGAAGTTGACTGTTGACCACTGCCATCGCGTCATCATCGCGGCCCATGCGTGTTGTACCGACCGGGTGAAAAATGGTGCTGGCAATGTCGCCGGCCAGTTTGGCCAGCTCTTCATCTGTTTGGTATTGCACCCCAGGCTTGAACTCTTCGGGCTCGTACCGTGCCATGGCCGCTTGTGACATGATGCGGCGCGTGACGCGCAGACTGTCGGCCGCTACTTTGCGGTCTGCATCGGTGCTCAGGTAATTGGGTGCAATGGCTGGTGCGTCTTTGAAGTCAGGGCTCTTCAAAGTGACGCTGCCGCGGCTGGTGGGATTCAAGTTGCAGACACTGGCCGTGATGGCCGGGAAGTTGTGCAGCGGCTCACCAAATGCATCCAAGCTGAGGGGCTGCACATGGTATTGAATGTTGGCCCAGGCTTGAGAGGGATCGCTTTTGGTGAAGGCCCCCAATTGACTGGGCGCCATGCTCATCGGACCACTGCGTGACATGGCATATTCCAAACCAATTTTGGCTTTGCCCCACCAGTTGTTGGCCAAGGTGTTGAGTGTCTTGGCATGCTTCACTTTGTAGACCGAGCGTATTTGCAAATGGTCTTGCAGGTTGGCGCCAACACCTGGCAAATCGTGCTGTACTGCAACTCCCACAGGCTTGAGAAGATCGGGATTGCCAATGCCAGACAACTGCAAAATTTGCGCAGAGCCAATGCTGCCAGCACTCAAGGCCACTTCGCGTGTGGCGGTGGCGGTGACCAGTTGATGGCCATCCCAAACCTTGACACCGGTGCAGCGCTTGGCACCGTTCGCATCGGTTTCGAGAACAAGGCCCGCCACTTGCGCTTGCGTCCACAACTCAAAGTTGGGACGTGCAAAACAGGTAGGACGCAAAAAAGCTTGGGCTGTGTTCCAACGCCAGCCGCTTCGTTGGTTCACTTCAAAATAACCAATGCCTTCGTTGTTGCCTTGGTTGAAATCTTCTGTGGCCGGAATGCCCGCTTGTTGTGCGGCTTGTGAAAAGGCGTCGAGCACGCCCCAACTGAGACGTTGTTTTTCAATGCGCCATTCGCCACCGGCTTGTCGGGCTTTGAGCACTTTGAAATAGTCTTGAGACTTGGCGTCAGATGCGCCAGCACTGTCAAATAATTCTGGCTTGACGCCTTTGGCGCCATGCAGTGGGCTTGCGCCTTTGTAATGGTCTTCGTGTGCTTTGAAATAAGGCAAGCACTTGTCCCAGCGCCAATCATCACTGCCGGTGAGTTGCGCCCACTGATCGTAGTCGCGTGATTGGCCTCGCATGTAGATCATGCCGTTGATACTGCTACAGCCCCCCAAGACTTTGCCGCGGGGATAGCGCAAGCTGCGGCCGTTCAAGCCATCGGCCGCTTCGGTTTGGTACAACCAATCGGTGCGTGGATTGCCAATGCAATACAGATAGCCGACAGGGATGTGAATCCAGTGATAGTCATCTCTCTTGCCCGCTTCAATCAGCAGCACCCGCTTGCTGGCGTCTGCAGACAAGCGATTGGCCAACAGGCAACCGGCCGTTCCTGCGCCAACGATGATGTAGTCAAAGGTGCTGTCGTTCATGAATTACTTGGCAGTGGGCATGACAAATTCGGCGCCTTTGCCAATGCTCTCGGGCCAGCGCTGCATGATCGATTTTTGTTTGGTGTAAAAACGCACGCCTTCTTCGCCGTAAGCGTGCATGTCGCCAAACAAGCTGCGCTTCCAACCACCAAAACCGTGCCAAGCCATTGGCACAGGAATCGGCACGTTGATGCCCACCATGCCCACTTGAATGCGACGAGAAAACTCTCGCGCCACATTGCCATCGCGTGTGAAGCAACTCACACCGTTGCCAAATTCATGGTCGTTGATGATTTGCACCGCTTCACCAAAATCTTTGACGCGAACACAAGACAAGACAGGGCCGAAAATTTCTTCTTTGTAAATCTTCATGTCGGTGGTGACGTTGTCAAACAAGGTGCCGCCCAACCAGAAGCCGTTGTCGCAACCTGCGCCTGCTTTGGCGCCATCAAACTGACGGCCGTCGACCAAGAGCTTGGCGCCTTCGGCCACACCTGCATCGATGTAACCCGTGATGCGTTGCTTGGCCGCAGCAGTGACAATGGGGCCCATTTCGGCCGCCAAATTGGTGCCGTTCAAAACCTTGAGTGCGCGTGTTTTCTCAAGCAACAAGGGCATCAATTTTTCAGCCACATCGCCCACCAACACAGCCACACTGATGGCCATGCAACGTTCGCCAGCAGAACCATAGGCCGCACCAATCAATGCGTCGACCGCTTGCTCAATGTCGGCATCGGGCATGACCACCATGTGGTTCTTGGCACCACCCAAAGCCTGTACACGTTTGCCATGTCGCGCGCCGTTTTCATACAAGCTGTTGGCGATGGGCGTGGAGCCCACAAAGCTCACAGCTTTGACATCGGGGTGTTCGACCAGCGCGTCAACCGCTTCTTTGTCGCCTTGCACCACATTGAACACACCATCGGGCAAGCCAGCTTGTTTGAGCAATTCAGCCATGAACAAACTGGGGCTGGGGTCAAGTGGGCTGGGCTTCAAAACAAAGGTGTTGCCGCAGGCAATGGCCACAGGAAACATCCACATGGGTACCATGACAGGAAAGTTAAAGGGTGTGACGCCAGCCACCACGCCCAAAGGCTGGCGCATCGTCCAGTTGTCGATGCCGGTTGAAACTTGGTCAGTGAAGTCACCTTTGAGCAACTGCGGAATGCCGCAAGCGAATTCCACAATGTCGATGCCGCGCGTCACTTCACCTTGTGCATCGGTGAACACCTTGCCGTGCTCGGCTGTGATCATGTGCGCCAGCGTGTCGCGGTGTTGGTTCAACAATTCTAAGAATTTGAACATCACACGAGCGCGGCGCAGTGGAGGCGTGTCGGCCCAAGCGGGAAAGGCTGCTTGCGCAGAAGCCACCGCCTGATCAACGTCTTTCACATTGGCCAAACTGACGCGGCCTGTCACAGCGCCAGTGGCCGGATTGAAAACGTCTTGTGCGCGAGAGGAAGTGCCAGCCGTTTTTTGGCCAGAAATGTAATGGGCAATGGAGGTGACGGACATGGCTGAGTTCTTGAGTTGAATAGAAATTGAATGTTAATCGTTTGTGGCGGTGTCTTGTGCTGGATGTCTGCGCCTGAACATGCCCCAGCCTTCCATGTGCAGCACACTGTCGCCGTGTTGGTTGTGCATGTCCCAGGCGGTTCGGACCAGACCGACATCTGGTTTGGAGCGCATGGGGCGAGTTTCTAGGATGGTGTGTTGGAGGTGCAAGGTGTCGTTGGGGAAAACGGGCTTCTTCCACTGGATGTTTTCAAGGCCAGGTGAGCCCAAGCTGGCAGACTTTTGTAAAAACTGCGTCACCATCAAACGCATGGCCATCGAACAAGTGTGCCAACCGCTGGCGCACAAACCGCCAAACACGGAGGCTTTTGCAGCGTCATCATCGAGGTGAAAAGGCTGAGGATCAAATTGCGTTGCAAAGGCAATGATTTCTTCTCGCGTGGGTGTGATGGTGCCCAGATCGCGCACGCTTCCGGGTTGCATGTCTTCCCAGTAATACTGAATTTTGTCGGCAGGTGCACCAGCCATCATCGACCACCAGACACATCGATCAAGCTCATGGTGGTGTAGCTGGCCTCATCAGACAGCAGCCACACGATGGCCTGCGCCACTTCCATGGCAGAGCCGCCGCGCTTGGCAGGTACCAAATGTTCCAGGTCTTTAACGCGATTGGGCAATCCGCCAGAAGCGTGAATTTCGGTGTCGATCAAGCCCGGGCGAATGGCATTGACGCGAATGCCTTCGCCTGCAATTTCTTTGGCCAAGCCCAATGTAAAACTGTCGATGGCACCTTTGGCGGCTGCGTAATCCAAATACTGACCGGGCGAGCCGAGTCTGGCCGCAGCACTGGACAAGTTCACAATGCTGCCGCCCTGACCACCGTGCTTGGTGCTCATTTGCAAAATGGCTTCGCGTGCGCACAGCATGGAGCCCAAGACGTTGATGTCAAACATGCGGCGCCAGCGCGCCATGCTCATTTCATCCAGTCGAGCAGAAACGTCTACAACACCTGCGTTGTTGACCAAGCCTTGCAGTGGACCTAATTCGGCGCGCACTTTTTGGAACATGGCCAGCACTTGATCTTCATGGGCCACATCGGCCTGGACGGCCATGGCACGGCCACCGGCCGCCTTGACTTGCTGCACCACGTCGTCTGCTGCTTTCGCGTTCGAGGTGTAATTGACAGCGACATCCCAGCCCTTTTGAGCCGCCAAAATGCAAGTGGCGGCACCAATGCCGCGACTCCCGCCCGTGACCAAAACAACTTTGCGCATTTCTTGTCTCCTGCAGAATATTGAGTAAACGGTTAAAACACTGTCTGGTGCACCGGCATTGAAGGTGCAGATTACCTTAACCAGGAGCCTTTTGTGAGTCACACAGTCGACTATTATTTCGCGCCTCAAAGCCCTTGGGCTTACTTGGGCCATCAGCGCTTCCAGCAAATCCTGACCAAAGCGGGTGCCAGTGTGCGCGTCATGCCCATTGATTTGGGCGGCAAAGTGTTTCCAATCTCAGGGGGCTTGCCCTTGGGTCAACGCGCGCCCCAAAGGCAGGCCTACCGCTTGACTGAATTGGCGCGCTTTAGCAAATGGCTGGGCGCCCCCTTGCATGTCAAACCAACTTATTTCCCAGTCGGCGGCGACGACGCGGCCAAGCTCATCATTGCGGTCGACATGGCCGCAGGTCCGAAGGCTGCCATGGCCATCAGTGGTGCTATTTTGTCTGCGGTGTGGGCGCAGCAGCGCAACATTGCCGATGAGAAGACCTTGGCGGAGTTGCTGAAAGAACAAAACTTACCAGCCAGTTGTTTAGAGCAGTCCTACAGTCAAGCTGCGCAAATGCGATACGAGTCTTACACGCAAATGGCCATTGATGCCGGTGTGTTTGGTGCACCTTCGTATGTGCTTGACGGTGAAATTTTCTGGGGACAAGATCGACTTGACTTTGTTGAGCGCGCACTTGCAAGCAGCCACACTTAAAGGAGAACTTGATGGGAACTTTCATTCAATTAACGGCCGCAGACGGCACACAATTTCCAGCGTATGTGGCAGAACCCGCCACACCGGTCAAAGCGGCCGTCGTTGTGCTGCAAGAAATTTTTGGTGTGAACACCCACATTCGTGAAGTGGCCGATGCCTATGCCAAAGAAGCTTATTTGGCCATCGCACCCGCCATGTTCCACCGTGCGCAAGCCAATGTCGAGTTGGGCTATGCAGAGGCTGACATGGGCGCAGGCATGGCCCTCAAAACCGCCATTGAAGCCTTGCCTGCACCTGGCGCATTGCAAGACATTCAAGCCAGCATTGATCACGCGCACAAAATGTGTGGTGGCAAAGTCGGCGTGGTGGGTTATTGCTGGGGCGGCTTGTTGACTTGGCGCTCCGCGTGCTTGCTCAACGGCTTGTCGGCTGCTGCCCCTTATTACGGGGGTGGCATGACCACAGAAGCTGAATCTGCACGTCAATCCAAAGTGCCGGTAATGGCGCACTTTGCAGAAGAAGACAAGTGGATTTCAATGGCGTCGGTGGCGGCTTTCAAAACGGCGCATCCACAGGCGCAAGTCTTTACCTATGCCGCGCACCATGGCTTTAATTGCAATCACCGCGGCGCATGGCATGCCGAATCAGCGGCATTGGCCCAAGAAAGAACCTTGGCTTTTTTCAAACAGCACTTAGGTTGATCAAATCAGATCGGTACTTAGCGACCTGATCGCGCCAAATAACGCTTGCGCCAAAACAGCCAAGCCAATGTGGCCGCGATCAGGAGCATGCTGCCAATCGTCCACCAAAACCCGGCGCTGTCGTGCAACAAGGGAATGACTTCAAAGTTCATTCCGAAGATGGCGGCAATCAAATTCAAGGGCAAGAAAATGGCCGTGATGGAGGTCAGCGTTCGCATGGTTTCATTGGTGCGATTGCTTTGTGCATTGAAATGAATTTGTACCGCTGTTTCAATGCTTTGCTCTAATCGCCGCACGTGATGCACCACACGGTCGATGTGCTCTAAAACATCGCGGCTGCGTACTTTCAATATTTCATGCTCTTTCATCAGAGCATTGGAAGTGGGCGGCGTCCACGTGTTCAATGACTCGAGCCAATCTTGCATGGCGCTGCGTTGGTCTTCGCAGATTTCGTCAAGGTGATGCAAGGACAGACGCGCTTCTAACAGGGCGGACCAGTTGTTGAAGCGGGTGTCTGGGTTGATCAGCTCAGCTTGCCAATGGTCTAGCTGGCGCGTCAGGTCTCTGCGCAAATCCAAATACACATCGACCACTTGGCTGACCATGCGCAGCATCATGTCAGCTGGGCTGACAGGGATGCCGCGAGCACCTGTTGAGCGGTCGTCCAATGTTTCCGAAGTCGGCGAGCTTGGCAATTGATCAGCAACCGTGGTTTGTTCATGGCTACTGGCGGCCAACAGACGCGCTGCATAGGCTTCCCGAATGGCGCAATCATCGGGATGGACGGTGAGCAGCACATTGTCAAAAATCGCAAAGCCAATGGGGCTGGTGTCGACCCTTCTGAGGGCGGGCGGACCCGACAGTTTGGTTTTGGATTTCAGGCCAGTGGGGGATTGAATTGTTTCTCTCTCACCGGTGTTGCTGGCAGCCAAGCGGCGGAACACCAACACGTCGTAATAAGAGGTCAAATCAAAGCGCGATGGCAGTTGTCCATTGAGCAAATCTGACACATGCAAATCAAGCAGATGATGGCCTGTGAGGCTCTGCAAAGTTTCTTGCACTTGTTGTTGCTCAGACAAGAAATAGCTTCTGGCGCAAGCAATCCAGACATAGCCGTTTTCAGGCAATGCACGAGGCAAGGACAACGCATCTTGAACGTGGGTGCCTGAAACGGTAAAGACGCGCATGCAATAAAAATTTGTGAGTGAGAGATGTGAAGGGCTTAGGCTTTGTTCAGTAGACGCGCGGCATCGCGTGCAAAGTAAGTCAAGATGCCGTCGGCGCCAGCACGTTTGAATGCCAACAAACTTTCCATCATCACACCATCATGGTCAAGCCAGCCATTTTGTGCCGCTGCTTTCAACATGGCGTACTCTCCCGACACCTGATACGCAAATGTGGGCACACCAAACTCATCTTTGACACGGCGCACCACATCCAAATAGGGCATGCCGGGTTTGACCATCACCATGTCAGCACCTTCTGCAATGTCGATGGCCACTTCGCGCAATGCTTCGTTGGTATTGCCCGGGTCCATTTGGTAGGTTTTTTTGTTGCCTTTGCCCAAATTGGCGGCAGAGCCCACCGCATCGCGGAAAGGGCCGTAAAACGAACTGGCGTACTTGGCGCTGTAGGCCATGATCTGCGTGTGCACATGCCCCTTGGCTTCGAGGGCCTGTCGAATGGCACCAATGCGGCCATCCATCATGTCACTCGGCGCCACCATGTCGACGCCTGCATCGGCTTGCACCAAGGCTTGTTTGACCAGCTGGCCCACGGTGGGATCGTTCAAGATGTAGCCCTCTTCGTCCAGCCAACCGTCTTGACCGTGGCTGGTAAAGGGGTCTAGGGCCACATCGGTCATCACGCCCAATTCGGGGAAGTTCTTTTTCAAAGCTCGGACCACCGTAGGGACCAAGCCGTCGGGGTTGAGGGCTTCGTTGCCTTGAGGGTCTTTGAGTGCGCTGTCAATGACGGGGAAAAGGGCCATCACGGGGATGCCCAACTTCACGCAATCTTCGGCGACAGGCAACAACAAGTCCAAACTCAAGCGCTCTACGCCGGGCATGGAGCTGATGGTCTGGCGTTGATTTTGGCCGTCGAGCACAAACACGGGGTAAATCAAATCGTCAACGCTCAGTTGATGTTCGCGCACCAAGCGCCGTGAAAAGTCTGTGCGACGCAGTCGGCGAGGCCGGCTCAAGGGGTAAGGCGTGTGAATCGGTGTCATTTGAAAATTGTGCCTGAAGTTTCTTGTTTTGAGGGCATTGAGAGAGATCGGCGGCTGAGAAATCTTGAGGCACATCAAGCTGCCGCGCTTGTTCAAAAACAAGCCTCAGCGCTACACTTGCCCCATGCTCTGGATAAAAGCCTTTCACATCGTCTTCGTGGCCAGCTGGTTTGCTGGCTTGTTTTACTTGCCGCGCATCTTTGTCAATTTGGCCATGGTGCCAGAAGATTCCGTGGCTGAGCGTGAGCGACTCTTGCTCATGGCCCGCAAGCTGCTCCGATTTACCACCTTGTTGTCTGTGCCCGCCATTGCGCTGGGTGTTTGGCTTTGGTGGGGCATTGGCATTGGGTGGGGCCCCGGCAATGCATGGATGCACGCCAAATTGGCCGTGGTGCTTTTGGTGGTGGGCTATCACCACATGTGTGGCGGACTGTTGAAAAAGTTTGAGGCGAACCAAAATACCCACAGCCATGTTTGGTTCCGCTGGTTCAATGAAGCGCCCGTTTTGATGTTGGTGGCGGTTGTGATCTTTGTGGTTGTGAAGCCGTTTTAAGGGCTATGCAAAAGACCGCGGCTTGGCCCTTGGCCGGTATTTACGCCGCACTGATCGTCTACGCCAGTCTTTACCCTTTCGACAACTGGCGCTCGCAAGGGGTCGATTGGACCGCCTTTTTGTTGGCCCCTTGGCCTCGCTACTGGACCGGCTTTGACGTGTTGGCCAATGTGCTTGGCTATGCACCTTTGGGGTTCATCGGTGTGTTGGCACTCAGGCGCAGTGCCCGACATTTACCTGCCGTCACGATCACCGTCATGGCGGGTTCCTTGCTGTCGCTTGCCCTTGAGTCATTGCAACTTTTCTTGCCAGCGCGCGTGCCCTCCAATGTCGATTGGGAGCTCAACACTTTGGGCACCTTGATAGGCGCATCTTTGGCTTGGACCTTGGAGCGATTTGGCTTTTTGGACCGATGGAGTCGTTTTCGCGCCAATTGGTTTCATTCAGACGCCAGAGGCGCCTTGGTGCTGCTGGCTTTGTGGCCAGTGGCCTTGTTATTTCCGGCGCCTGTCCCTTTAGGCTTGGGTCAAATTTTGGAGCGCACAGAAGATGCGCTGGCCCTGTGGTTGCAAGACACCCCTTGGCTTGATTGGTTGCCAGTTCGCGAAGTGGAGTTGCAACCACTGCTGCCTGTTTATGAAGTCTTGTGTGTCAGCTTGGGTCAGTTGTTGCCCTGCATGTTGGCATTCAGTTTGATTCGACATGTGCATCAAAAAGCCATCGCATGGGCCCTCTTGGTCGCTGCGGGTTTGGCTTTCACTGCTTTGTCTGCTGCCCTGACTTATGGGCCTGCGCATGCATGGGGGTGGGTCAATCCACCGGTTCAATTGGGCTTGGCGCTGGCGGCCCTCTTGGCCTTGCCTTTGATGTGGGTCCGTGAAAAACCATTGCAAGTGATGGCGTTGGTGGGTTTGGTATTGCAACTGACCATGCTGAACAATGCGTCAGCCAGTGCTTACTTTGCATTGACTTTGCAAAACTGGGAGCAAGGTCAATTTATACGTTTTCACGGCTTGATCCAGTGGATGGGTTGGCTTTGGCCTTTCGTTTTATTGGTCTATTTAATGCGCCGCCTGTCCTCATCTCTCCCCTCTAAAATGAGCGAATGAGTGAAAACACCCCCCCCTACTACGAGCGCCATATTTTTTTCTGTTTGAACGAAAGAAAGAATGGCGAAGCCTGTTGTGCTTTGCAAGGTGCCCAAGCCGCTTTTGACCATTGCAAATCCCGTGTCAAGGATTTGGGCTTGGCTGGCGCGGGCAAAGTACGCGTCAACAAGGCGGGCTGTTTAGATCGATGTGCAGGCGGACCCGTGGCCGTGGTTTATCCCGAAGGCACGTGGTACAGCTTTGTGGACAATTCGGACATTGATGAAATTGTCGACAGCCATTTGAAGAACGGCCAAGTTGTGCAGCGCTTGGTGACACCGCCCGACGTGGGACGCTGATGAACACAGCCACGCAATCCGTGCAGTTTCAAGGGCCAGTCGGCCTGTTGGAAGGTCTTCAGGACGAGCCTGTGGAGGGTGCATTCAAAGGCGTTGCGGTCATTGCCCATCCTCACCCTTTGTTTGGCGGCACGATGCAAAACAAGGTGGTCCAAACCTTGGCCAAAGCGTTTGTTCAAAATGGCTGGCGCGCCATTCGCTTTAATTTTCGGGGTGTTGGTGACAGTGCGGGCGTGTACGACGAAGGCCGTGGCGAGCTCGATGACATGTTGTCGGTCATTGCGCAAACTCAAAGTCAAAATCCAGGCGCTGAGTCCAGTGGCTTGGCACTGGCGGGCTTTTCATTTGGGGCCTATGTCACCAGCCATGTGGCTGCGAAATTGGCACCCACAGGGCAACTGCAAAAACTGGTGCTGGTCGGCACAGCGGCTTCTCGCTTTCAGGTGGCCCCAGTTCTGCCAGAGCTGCATGACAAAACCTTGGTGGTTCATGGTGAAGTCGACGACACCGTGCCTTTGGCAAGCGTGATGGATTGGGCCCGGCCCCAGTCATTGCCTGTGACCGTGATTCCTGGTGTTGAACACTTTTTCCACGGGCAATTGCCTTTGCTTCGATCCTTGGTCAGTCGCCACTTGCGTGCTTGAAATGACAACGGGCAGCATGCGCTCTCTCTTCAAAGCCTCTCGTCGCGAGGTCTGTCGCGGCGTTGTATGTTGGGCTGCAACACTTTTGCTGTGGGCGTTGCCTTCGCTCCATGTTCAAGCCCAATCTGCGCCAGAACCGCCAGAGGTTGCCGCGCGGGCCTACCTGTTGCTCGACGTCACGGCCAATCAAATTTTGGCTTCGCGTGAGTTGGACATGCCCGTTGAGCCGGCGTCCTTGACCAAACTCATGAGTGCTTATTTGGTGTTTGATGCGCTGAAGTCGAAAAAGATCGACCTGAAGCAAAGCCTGCCCGTCAGTGAGCGCGCATCGAAGATGCCTGGCTCACGCATGTTCATTGATCCCAAAATGAAGGTGCCTGTTGAAGATTTGATCAAAGGCATGGTGGTTCAGTCGGGCAACGATGCCACTGTGGCGTTGGCTGAAGGGGTGGGCGGTACGGTAGAGCGCTTTGTGCAGATGATGAACGATCAAGCCAAAGTACTCGGCATGAAAAATACCAGCTACAAAAACCCGGAGGGCCAGACAGAAGCCGGACAAACCACCACGGCGCGCGATCTCGGCACCCTTGCCACGCGTTTGATGCGTGACTTCCCTGAATACATGGGCACCTATGCCATCAAAAAATACCGCTATCCCGGCACCCCGGCAGCCAATGACAGCAATCGTAACTTGTTGCTTTTCAAAGATCCGACAGTCGATGGCCTGAAAACGGGTCACACCGATGCGGCAGGTTATTGCTTGGTGGCCACCGCCAAGCGAGAGTTTCCCAATCTGGGGCCACGTCGTTTGATGGCCATTGTGCTGGGCGCCAACAGCGAAATTGCGCGCGCCAACGAAGCTCAAAAACTGTTGAACTGGGGTTACACCGCTTTTGATGCGGTCAAGTTGTTTGAACCGGGACAAGCCGTTGCCACACCGGCCATTTGGAAGGGCAAGGCTGCCACGGTCAAATTGGGGCGCTCTGATGCGCTGGTGGTGGCGGTCCCCACGGGCACTGCATCCCAAATCAAAACTCAATTGGTCCGACCTGAGCCTTTGGTGGCGCCCGTCATCAGGGGGCAAGCGATCGGAAGTCTTCAAATTTACCGTGGTGAACAGCTTTGGGTCGACATGCCTTTGCAAGCTTTAGACACCGTTGAACAGGCTGGCGTGCTGGGCCGTGCTTGGGATGCTTTGCGTTTGTGGATCAAATGAGAAAAGTTGGTACTTGCAAACTTAACTGCTAATACTTGCCTGATAGAAATTTTTGCGCAAGCCCTTTTCCAACGTTATACTAGAAGGCTTTTCCGCATTTGGGGCGGAGAAGATTTTTTTGTTCATTCCAAACGTTTAGGGACGTTTTTTAAATGCCAACCATCAATCAATTGGTGCGTCAGGGGCGCGAGGTCGAAAAGACCAAGTCAAAAAGCCCTGCGATGCAAAACTCTCCGCAGCGCCGCGGTGTGTGCACCCGTGTGTACACCACGACGCCTAAAAAACCTAACTCCGCTCTGCGTAAAGTTGCCAAAGTGCGCTTGACCAACGGCTTCGAGGTGATCTCCTACATCGGTGGTGAAGGCCACAACTTGCAGGAACACTCCGTGGTGTTGGTACGTGGTGGTCGTGTGAAAGACTTGCCAGGTGTGCGTTATCACATTGTGCGCGGTTCACTCGACTTGCAAGGCGTGAAAGACCGCAAGCAATCGCGTTCTAAATATGGCGCTAAGCGCCCGAAGAAAGCTTAAGTTAGCTTTCAAAAAAAGGTGTTGTTCAGGTTTTTAGACGAGCCCGTTCAACGAAGTGACTCCATGTTGGAGTCGAGTAAGTGCAAATTCAAGATGAATTTGCAGGGTGTCTGGATCGGACGTCCAGCCATCAACTGAAGCAAAGAGGTGAAATATGCCACGTCGTCGTGAAGTCCCTAAACGTGAAATCCTGCCGGATCCCAAGTTCGGTAATGTCGAACTTTCCAAATTCATGAATGTGATCATGGAAGGCGGCAAAAAAGCGGTTGCCGAGCGCATCATTTATGGTGCCTTGGAAAACATGGAAAAGAAAACAGGCAAAGACCCTGTTGAACTTTTCTCAATCGCCATCAACAACGTCAAGCCCATGGTGGAAGTTAAATCCCGCCGCGTGGGTGGTGCCAACTACCAGGTGCCCGTCGAAGTTCGCCCTGTCCGTCGCTTGGCTTTGTCCATGCGTTGGATCAAAGAAGCGGCCCGTAAGCGTGGTGAAAAATCCATGGCTTTGCGCTTGGCCAACGAGTTGCTCGAGGCCAATGAAGGTCGCGGCGGCGCGATGAAAAAGCGTGATGAAGTGCACCGCATGGCTGAAGCCAACAAGGCCTTCTCACACTTCCGCTTCTAAATCCCGGAGGTTGTCGCGCAGCCTCGTGCTGCGCTGCCAACCGACCGCAAAGCCCTGTAGAGACCCTGCAGGGCATTTGCATTTTTTGTTTTAACTGAATTCCAAGAGGTTGATCATGGCTCGCAATACTCCCATCGAGCGCTATCGCAACATCGGTATTTCCGCTCACATTGACGCGGGTAAAACCACCACCACCGAGCGCATTCTTTATTACACCGGTGTGAACCACAAAATTGGTGAAGTGCATGATGGCGCCGCCACCATGGACTGGATGGAACAAGAGCAAGAGCGTGGTATCACGATCACTTCTGCTGCCACCACCTGCTTCTGGCGCGGTATGGACGGTTCATTCCCCGACCACCGCATCAACATCATTGACACCCCTGGCCACGTTGACTTCACCATTGAAGTTGAGCGTTCCATGCGCGTGCTCGACGGTGCTTGCATGGTTTACTGTGCTGTGGGCGGCGTGCAGCCCCAGTCTGAAACTGTGTGGCGTCAAGCTAACAAGTACAAAGTGCCTCGTTTGGCCTTCGTGAACAAGATGGACCGTACCGGTGCCAACTTCTTCAAAGTGGTCGACCAAATGAAGACGCGCTTGAAGGCCAACCCCGTGCCAATCGTCATCCCCATCGGCGCTGAAGAAAACTTCACCGGTGTGGTCGACCTTCGCAAAATGAAGGCCATCATTTGGGACGAAGCCTCTCAAGGCATGAAGTTCACCTTTGAAGAAATTCCTGCGAACTTGGTCGAATTGGCCAAAGAGTGGCGCGAGAAGATGGTCGAAGCTGCTGCTGAGGCCTCTGAAGAGTTCATGAACAAGTACCTCGAAGAAGGTGACTTGACTGAAGAAGAAATCACAGCTGGTTTGCGCATTCGCACCATCAATGGCGAAATTCAACCCATGTTGTGCGGCACCGCCTTCAAGAACAAAGGCGTGCAGCGCATGCTGGACGCCGTGTTGGAATTGATGCCTTCTCCTCTCGACGTGAAAGCCATCAAAGGTTTTGACGAAGACGAGAAAGAAGTGACACGCAAGGCCGACGACGAAGAGAAGTTCTCTGCATTGGCATTCAAATTGATGACCGACCCCTTCGTGGGCCAGCTCACTTTCGTGCGTGTTTACTCTGGCGTTCTGAAAAAGGGCGACACCGTGTACAACTCTGTGCGCGGCAAGAAAGAGCGTATCGGTCGTATCGTGCAAATGCACGCCAACAACCGTGAAGAGGTTGACGAAATTCGCGCCGGCGACATCGCTGCTTGCGTGGGTTTGAAAGACGTCACCACTGGCGAAACTTTGTGCGATCCCAACTCCATCATCACTTTGGAGCGCATGGTGTTCCCCGACTCCGTGATTCGTCAGGCTGTCGAACCCAAGTCCAAAGCTGACCAAGAAAAGATGGGCATGGCTTTGTCACGTTTGGCCGCAGAAGATCCATCTTTCCGCGTGCAAACCGACGAAGAATCTGGCCAGACCATCATTGGTGGTCAGGGCGAGTTGCACCTCGAAATTATTGTTGACCGCATGAAGCGCGAATTTGGCGTGGAAGCCAACGTCGGCAAGCCCCAGGTGGCTTACCGTGAAACCATTCGCAAGTCTGTTGAAGAAGCCGAAGGCAAATTCGTTCGTCAATCAGGCGGTAAAGGTCAATACGGTCACGTGGTTCTGAAAATTGAACCTCAAGAAGCTGGCAAGGGCTTTGAGTTTGTGGACGCCATCAAGGGCGGTGTGGTTCCTCGCGAATACATCCCTGCCGTTGAAAAAGGCATTCAAGAAGCTCTGGGCCAAGGCGTGTTGGCGGGCTACCCCGTTGTGGACGTGAAGGTGACATTGCACTTCGGTTCATACCACGACGTTGACTCCAATGAATTGGCGTTCAAAATGGCCGCGATCTTTGGTTTCAAAGAAGGTTGCCGTAAAGCCAATCCCGTCATTTTGGAACCCATGATGGCGGTTGAAGTTGAAACACCTGAAGACTACGCTGGTAACGTGATGGGCGACTTGTCCTCACGCCGCGGCATGGTTCAAGGCATGGACGACATGGTCGGCGGTGGCAAAGCCATTAAAGCTGAAGTACCACTGTCTGAAATGTTCGGCTACTCCACCACATTGCGCTCGATGTCACAAGGCCGCGCCACGTACACGATGGAATTCAAGCACTACGCTGAAGCTCCCCGTAACGTTGCAGAGGCGATTGTTGCTTCAAGGGCAAAATAATTAGTTTGCGGGACTGATCAAGCTGCGAAGCAGTTTGCTCTGTCCTCAACCGTATAAATGTTTGCGGGACTGATCAAAATGCAAAGCGTTTTGCTCTGTCCCCAGCTAATTTTTTAACCTGTCTGCGATCCAGTGCCACGCTGTGCCCGTGCGGTGTGAACAAGCAATTGGATGCAAACATAAAACCACAACACGGGCTTTGTTCTTTGGAGAATTGAAATGGCAAAAGAGAAATTTGAGCGGACAAAACCGCACGTGAACGTTGGCACCATTGGTCACGTTGACCACGGCAAAACAACATTGACAGCTGCGATCACCACCGTGTTGGCAGCCAAGTTCGGCGGCGCTGCTAAAGCGTACGACCAAATTGATGCAGCCCCTGAAGAGAAGGCTCGCGGTATTACGATTAACACAGCGCACGTTGAGTACGAGACAGAAAACCGTCACTACGCACACGTTGACTGCCCAGGCCACGCTGACTATGTGAAGAACATGATTACAGGTGCTGCTCAGATGGACGGCGCTATTTTGGTCTGCTCTGCTGCTGACGGCCCCATGCCCCAGACACGTGAGCACATCCTGCTTGCTCGCCAAGTGGGCGTGCCTTACATCATCGTTTTCTTGAACAAGTGCGACATGGTGGACGACGCCGAGTTGCTCGAGTTGGTGGAAATGGAAGTTCGCGAGTTGTTGTCCAAGTACGACTTCCCAGGCGACGACACACCGATCATTCAAGGCTCAGCCAAGCTGGCTTTGGAAGGCGACAAGGGTCCTTTGGGCGAAGAAGCCATCATGAAGTTGGCAGCCGCTTTGGACTCTTACATCCCTACGCCTGACCGCGCAGTGGACGGCTCTTTCTTGATGCCAGTGGAAGACGTGTTCTCCATCTCTGGTCGCGGCACTGTGGTGACAGGCCGTATCGAGCGCGGCATCATCAAGGTTGGTGAAGAGATCGAGATCGTTGGTATTGCTGACACGCAAAAAACCACTTGTACAGGCGTTGAGATGTTCCGCAAGTTGCTGGACCAAGGTCAAGCGGGTGACAACGTGGGTATTTTGCTCCGCGGTACAAAGCGCGAAGACGTGCAGCGCGGCCAAGTGCTGTGCAAGCCCGGTTCTATCAAGCCCCACACACACTTCACAGGCGAGATCTATGTCTTGTCTAAAGACGAAGGTGGCCGTCACACGCCCTTCTTCAACAACTACCGTCCTCAGTTCTACTTCCGTACGACTGACGTGACAGGCGCGATCGAATTGCCAGAAGGCAAAGAGATGGTGATGCCTGGTGACAACGTGTCGATCACTGTGAAGTTGATCAACCCGATCGCCATGGAAGAAGGTCTGCGTTTTGCGATCCGCGAAGGCGGCCGCACTGTGGGCGCTGGCGTTGTTGCCAAAATCATCGCTTAATTCATTAAGCCTAAGTTTGGAGCACACGCATGTCAGCTAAACAAAAAATCCGCATTCGCCTCAAAGCGTTTGACTACAAATTGATCGACCAGTCTGCTGCTGAGATCGTAGACACTGCCAAGCGCACCGGCGCGATTGTCAAGGGCCCCGTGCCATTGCCAACACGCATGAAGCGTTTTGACATTCTGCGTTCACCACACGTCAACAAGACCAGCCGTGACCAGTTCGAAATCCGTACGCACCAGCGTCTGATGGACATCGTTGACCCTACAGATAAAACTGTGGACGCATTGATGAAGTTGGACCTGCCAGCTGGCGTGGACGTCGAAATCAAATTGCAATAATTAGTTTTAATTACTGCAATTGACAAGACAGTTGAGGCGTTGCCAGCCCGGAAAACCAGGTGAGCAACGTCCTCTTCGGGGTCTGAAAAAGCCCCAAAAAGACTTGAATTTGAAAACGCTTGCCATCTTGCATGGCACGCGGCTATAATTCGAGGCTCAGCCCATTTTGGGTTGAGATTTACATTAACCTTCTTTCATATCAAGCCTAGAGTTTTCTAGGTCAAACCCAGGGGCCAATTGAAGTCGCTGGGGTGGAAGTTTTGGAGAAAAAAACATGAGTCTTAGCAACTCCTTAGGGTTGCTGGGCCGCAAGGTGGGCATGATGCGTCTGTTCACTGATGATGGGGACGCAGTGCCTGTCACAGTGGTAGATGTTTCAAACAACCGCGTGACCCAGGTGAAAACCCAAGAGAACGATGGCTACGTTGCCCTTCAGGTAACGTTCGGCTCACGCAAAGCATCGCGCGTGACCAAGCCAATTGCTGGCCACCTTGCGAAAGCAGGCGTTGAAGCCGGTGAAATCATTCAAGAATTCAAAGTGACTGCTGATACAGCAGCTCAGTACGCCGCTGGCGCTGCTGTGCCTGCAACAGTGTTTGCTGTGGGCCAAAAAGTGGACGTGCAAGGCACATCCATTGGTAAAGGCTTCGCGGGCACCATCAAGCGTCACAACTTCAAGTCGCAGCGCGCGTCGCACGGTAACAGCCGTTCGCACAACGTGCCCGGCTCCATTTCTATGGCGCAAGACCCAGGTCGCGTGTTCCCAGGTAAGCGCATGTCAGGTCACCTCGGTGATGTCACATGCACAACCCAGAACCTCGACGTCGTGCGCGTAGATGAAGTCCGTGGCTTGCTCCTGATCAAAGGTGCAATCCCTGGTTCCAAAGGCGGCTTCGTGACTGTGCGTCCCGCTATCAAAGCTAAAGGAGCGAACTGATGCAGCTCGAACTCCTGAACGACCAAGGTCAAGCCGCTTCTAAATTCGAAGCGCCAGAAACCGTGTTCGGTCGTGAATACAACGAAGACCTGATTCACCAGATCGTGGTGGCTTATCAAGCCAATGCCCGTCAAGGCACCCGCGCTCAAAAAGACCGTGAACAAGTTCACCACTCAACCAAGAAGCCCTTTAAACAAAAAGGTACTGGCCGTGCACGTGCTGGCATGACTTCTTCGCCTTTGTGGCGCGGCGGTGGTCGTATTTTCCCGAACATGCCCGACGAGAACTTCACACAGAAGATCAACAAGAAGATGTACCGCGCTGGTATGGCTTCGATCTTCTCTCAGTTGGCTCGCGAAGGCCGCTTGGCTGTGGTGGACTCCCTCAAGGTTGAGTCTCCCAAAACCAAGCAGTTGGCTGCCAAATTGAAAGCCATGAACCTCGACTCCGTCTTGGTCATTGCCGACGAAGTTGATGAAAACCTGTACTTGGCTTCTCGCAATCTGGTCAATGTCCTGATTGTTGAGCCCCGTTACGCCGACCCCGTGTCTTTGGTGCACTTCAAGAAAGTGCTCGTGACCAAAGGCGCTGTCGACAAACTCAAGGAGATGTTCGCATGAGCACACAAAAGTTTGACGAAGGTCGTCTGATGGCTGTGTTGGTTGCCCCCATCGTGTCCGAGAAGGCCACCATGGTTGCAGAAAAATCAAACGCTGTCACATTCAAAGTGCTGCAGGACGCTACCAAGCCTGAAATTAAAGCTGCTGTGCAGTTGATGTTCAAGGTGGAAGTTAAGGGCGTGTCTGTGGTGAACACCAAAGGCAAGACCAAGCGTTTTGGCAAGACTGTGGGCCGTCGCGACAACGTTCGCAAGGCTTATGTCACCTTGATGCCAGGTCAAGAGCTGAACCTCTCAGGGGAGGCCGCTTAATCATGGCAGTCATTAAACTCAAACCAACCTCACCAGGCCAACGTGGCGTGGTGAAGGTGACTCGCGATCACCTGTACAAAGGCGAGGCCTATGCGCCTTTGCTAGAAGCACAGCATCAAAAATCGGGTCGCAACAACAACGGTCACATCACAACCCGTCACAAGGGTGGTGGTCACAAACATCACTACCGTGTTGTTGACTTCAAACGTAACAAAGATGCAATTCCAGCCAAAGTGGAACGCATTGAGTACGATCCAAACCGTACAGCGCACATTGCGTTGGTCTGCTATGCAGACGGTGAGCGTCGTTACATCATTGCACCTCGTGGTTTGGAAGTTGGCGCAACATTGTTGTCCGGTTCGGAAGCCCCGATTCGTGCAGGCAATACATTGCCCATCCGCAACATTCCAGTGGGTTCAACCATTCACTGCATCGAATTGAAACCAGGTGCCGGCGCTCAAATCGCTCGCTCTGCTGGTACTTCTGCCACATTGTTGGCCCGCGAAGGCATCTACGCTCAAGTGCGTATGCGTTCCGGTGAAGTTCGCAAGATTCACATCGATTGCCGTGCAACGATTGGTGAAGTCGCCAACGAAGAACACAGCTTGCGCCAGTTGGGCAAAGCCGGTGTGAAGCGTTGGATGGGTATTCGTCCTACCGTCCGCGGTGTGGCAATGAACCCTGTTGACCACCCACACGGTGGTGGCGAAGGTCGTACCGGTGAAGGCCGTCATGCAGTTGACCCATGGGGTAACCTGACTAAGGGCTACCGTACCCGTAACAACAAGCGCACGCAGGTCATGATCGTGTCGCGTCGCAAGAAGTAAAGGGTAGCCAATGACTCGCTCACTTAAAAAAGGTCCATTTGTTGACCATCACCTCGTTGCCAAGGTTGAAAAAGCCGTTGCAACGAAAGACAAGAAGCCCATCAAAACATGGTCACGTCGTTCTATGGTCTTGCCCGATTTCATCGGTTTGACCATTGCTGTGCACAACGGCAAACAACACGTGCCTGTTTATGTGACTGACCAAATGGTTGGCCACAAGCTGGGTGAATTCGCTTTGACCCGGACATTCAAGGGTCATCCAGCGGACAAAAAAGTCCAGAAGAAATAAGGAAAGACCATGGAAACACGTGCAGTCCTCAGGGGCGTCCGTTTGTCGGTCGATAAAGGCCGCCTGGTCGCCGATTTGATTCGCGGCAAAAAAGTGGATCAAGCTTTGAACATCCTCACATTCACGCAGAAAAAAGCTGCTGGTATCGTGAAGAAGGTTTTGGAGTCCGCTATCGCCAACGCTGAACACAACGACGGTGCTGATATCGACGAGTTGAAGGTGAAAACCATCTACGTCGAACAAGGCGCCACACTCAAGCGTTTCACCGCCCGCGCCAAAGGCCGTGGCAACCGTATCAGCAAGCCCACATGCCACGTGTATGTGACGGTTGGCAACTGAAAGGCCTAGGAAGAATATGGGACAAAAAATCCATCCTACCGGCTTCCGCCTTGCGGTCAGCCGCAATTGGGCAAGCCGTTGGTACGCAAGCAACCGTGATTTCGCCGGCATGTTGGCCGAAGACATCAAGGTTCGTGAATACCTCAAGGCCAAGTTGAAGAACGCTGCGGTTGCACGCGTCCTCATCGAGCGTCCAGCTAAAAACGCACGCATCACAATTTTCTCGGCTCGTCCTGGTGTTGTGATCGGCAAAAAAGGCGAAGACATCGAGAGCTTGAAAAAAGAACTCGCAGCTCGTTTGGGCGTGCCAGTCGCAGTGAACATCGAAGAAGTGCGCAAGCCCGAAATCGATGCGCAACTGATTGCTGACAGCATCACACAACAGCTCGAAAAGCGGATCATGTTCCGCCGCGCCATGAAGCGCGCCATGCAAAACGCCATGCGTCTGGGTGCCCTCGGCATCAAGATCATGTCTGCTGGCCGTTTGAACGGTATCGAGATCGCACGTACTGAGTGGTACCGTGAAGGCCGCGTGCCTTTGCACACTCTGCGCGCTGACATTGACTACGGTACTTCTGAAGCCAAGACCACCTACGGTGTGATCGGTGTGAAGGTCTGGGTCTACAAGGGTGACAACCTGGGTCGCAACGATGCACCCGCTTTGGCTGAACCCCGTCAAGAAGAAGAGCGTCGCCCACGTGGCCCGCGTCGTGATGCACGTCCGGGTGACCGGCCTGCTCGCGGTGCGCCCCGTCGTGCTGGCGGTACCAACACAGCACCTGTTGACGGCAGCGACAAGCCCGCCGAAGCAGGTGGTGATGTCAAACCCACCGTTAAGCGCGTACGTAAAGTAGCCGCGCCAGCTGCAGCAGCTGACGGTGCCAAAGGAGAGTAAACATGCTGCAACCCGCTCGCAGAAAGTTCCGTAAGGAACAAAAGGGCCGCAACACCGGCGTCGCAACCCGTGGCAACACGGTTGCGTTTGGTGATTTCGGTTTGAAGTCCACCGACCGCGGCCGTTTGACGGCCCGTCAGATCGAAGCTGCACGTCGTGCAATTTCACGTCACGTGAAGCGTGGCGGCCGTATCTGGATTCGTGTGTTCCCCGACAAGCCAATCTCTACTAAACCTGCAGAGGTTCGTATGGGTAACGGTAAGGGCAACCCCGAGTACTACGTGGCTGAGATTCAGCCCGGTAAGGTGTTGTATGAAATCGTTGGCGTGCCAGAGCAATTGGCCCGTGAAGCGTTTAAATTGGCCGCAGCCAAACTGCCCTTGCGCACGACGTTTGTCGCTCGCATGATTGGCCAGTAATTCAGGAGAACTCACAATGAACACAACTGAACTGCGCACCCAAGACGAAGCTGGACTGGCAAAAGAAATCAAGGACTTGCAAAAGGCCCATTTCAACTTGCGCATGCAAAAAGCCACTCAGCAACTCGGCAACACGAACCAACTGCGCGAAACTCGCCGCAGCATCGCTCGTGCCAAAACCATCCTTGCTGAAAAGCAAGCCGCCAAATAAGGAGTGACCATGACGGAAGCTAAAACATCCCTCAAGCGCACCTTGATCGGCAAGGTGGTCAGCGACAAACGCGCCAAAACCGTAACGGTGTTGGTGGAGCGTCGCGTGAAGCATGCTTTGTACGGCAAGATTGTTGCCAAATCAAGCAAGTACCACGCACATGACGAAACTGGACAATTTGGTTTGGGCGACGTGATCGAGATCACCGAGAGCAAGCCAATTTCCAAAACCAAAAACTGGGTTGCAACCCGTTTGGTTGAAAAGGCTGCAGCGGTTTAAGCTTAATCTGCTTATTCTCAGCAAACCTTCAAAAAACGACTCACAATTGTGGGTCGTTTTTTTTCGTCTGAGTATATTTCTGCTCGTACGAACAGGCACTCACACCCATTCACTCATCCAAGATTAAAGGACACACCATGATCAAAGTTGGCGACACACTTCCTGCAGTGACATTGACAGAATTTGTTGAAGTTGAAGGCAACGGTTGCAGCATTGGCCCCAACCCAGTCGATGTGGCAAAAGCATCTGCTGGTAAAACCATTGCATTGTTTGCATTGCCAGGCGCTTTCACGCCCACCTGCTCTGCCAAACACGTCCCCGGTTATGTGGCGCAATACGATGCGTTGAAAGCCGCTGGCGTTGACGAAATCTGGTGTGTCAGCGTGAACGATGCATTCGTCATGGGTGCATGGGGACGTGAACAAAAGAGCACAGGCAAAGTGCGCATGATGGGTGACGGCAGTGCAGACTTCACCAAAGCCACTGGCCTGACCTTGGACCTGACAGCGCGCGGCATGGGTCTGCGCAGCAACCGTTATTCCATGTTGGTCAAAGATGGCAAAGTTGCCAGCTTGAACATTGAAGGCCCAGGCAAATTTGAAGTCAGCGACGCTGACACCATGTTGGCTCAAGTCAAAGGCTGATTGCCGATCAGGCATCAGGCTCTCCCAAGGGGCCAACTGAAGACACAGCATTGCACCTGCCGGCGCATGCTGTGTGCTTCAACTCAAAGCATCACTTTGAGATAGTGCGCACCTGGCAATGGGTTGTGATAGTACGGCGGGATTTCTTCAAATCCCAAGTCTTCGTACAAAGCACGCGCTGTCTCCATTTCATCCAAGGTGTCCAGCAGCACACAGCTGTAACCGCATTGACGCGCTGCATCCAAAATGGCTTCTGCCAGTTGGCGTCCTAAACCCAAGCGGCGAAATGCGGGCCGCACATACAAGCGTTTCATTTCAGACGCATTGGGTGAATCGGCCGAATCGAGCGGTCTTAATGCGCAGCACCCCGCCACTTCGCCATCGACCATGGCCAAAAGCAAAGCACCTCGCGGCGCTGCGTACTCGCCTGGTAGCTGTTGCAGTTCGGCTTCAAAGTCTTGAAAACACAAATCCACATTGAGTGACTGTGCATACTCCGTAAAGATGTGCCGAACAGTGGCCATCTCTTCAAGAGTTTGAGGCGAAACAATCTCAACGGCGGGTGAAGGAAGTTCTGACAAGTGAGTTCGGTGCGTAACGAAATTCAAGTTTAGCGTTGAAATGCCCAGTCCTACAGGCTGGAGGGCACTGCGTTGATCAGGACAAATACCAAGGCTGCAACCAGTGCAAGGCAGAGCAACGCTTTTAGCCAATCGAGGGGTCGATCCAACGAAGCAGTGGCCGGTGACTCAGATGATTTGTCGCCCCACAGCATGGCACGGCTGAGGTTTTCTTTCTTTTTGACGAAGTACCAAAGAATGGCACCCACGTGGATGGCGATCAACAACAGGACAAAACCCTTGCCAAAGCCTTTGTGCCATTGAGTGGTCATGGACACGATGCTTTCAGACACCCAAACGGTCAAGGGTCCGGCATTTGCAATTTCATCATCACTGAACAAGCCTGTTGCGACTTGCAGCAAGAGCAAGCTCATCAAGGCGATGACAGAAAGTGAGCCGATGGGGTTGTGTCCCAGGTAGCGTTGTTGGCTGCTCTGCGCAGAAAAATACTGGCGCAATGCGGAGGGCGTGCACGACAACTGTCGCCATCTAGACCAATGGCCGCCCACAAAGCCCCAGAGCAATCTGAACAACAACAGACTTAAAACAGCATAGCCACAGCGAAAGTGCCAGACCATGGCATTGCCCCCGACGTTGCCGGTGATGACCAACACAAGGACCAACAATGCGAGGGTCCAGTGGAAAAGGCGGGTGGGCAAATCCCAAACTCGGATGGCATTCATGGTGATACTTTCATGGGCTTTGGGCGATCTGCAGAAAATTCAAAAACATGCGAAACTGTAAAGCACCCTCACCTTCAATGGAATACTTATGAAAAAACTTGTCACTGTTGCTTCGGCATTGCTGGCCCTCATGTTGGCTTTGCCAGCCGCCGCTCAATTTGCGAAACCTGAAGACGCCATCAAATATCGCAAAGCATCCTTCACCGTCATGGGGGCTCATTTCGGCCGTGTCGGTGCCATGGCCGCAGGCAGAGTGCCTTACGATGCCAAAGCCGCTGCCGAAAATGCCGACATTGCGGCTGCCATGTCCAAGTTGCCTTGGGCTGCTTTCCCAGAAGGCAGCGACAAAGGTGAGACGCGCGCCAAGCCAGAAATTTGGAAAGACAGCGCCAAGTTCAAAGAAGCTGCGGACAAGATGCAAGCTGAGCTGACCAAGGTGGCTGCTGCCGCCAAAACCGGTAACGCCGATGCCTTGAAAACAGCCTTTGGTCCTGCTGCAGCAACTTGCAAAGGCTGCCACGACAACTTCCGAAAAGACTGACGCTTGAATCCTCAGCTTTGATTGGCGCAGCGAAGTAGCAGCGCTGTCAACTCTTGCGGGGCACTGATCATGGGATCGTGCCCCGTTTTCATTTCAACCACTTGAGAGTTGGGCAGCCACTGGCCATCCCAAAACAGAGGATCGACCACGCGACGTCGCACGGCATCAATGGTTGCCAAGGGTGGCACGGTGCAATTGATGAACGTTCTGGGAACACTTGCAACACGTGCAGGATCGAAATTCAAAACGTGTTGGTAAGTGCCGCCTGGGTGAGATGTTTGTCGACGTTGCACCCATTCATAGTCATCCGCGCTGAGGCCAAACACAGAAGCATCGGGTGGTGGGAAGCTGTTGTCGATGCTCTCTGCGGCTGCTTCAATTCTGGCTTTTTGTGTGGCGCTGGCATGGGTGCTGCTCCAAGTTTCGCCGGGCTTGGGAACCACAGCATCCAAGTAAACCAAGTGCTTCAGACGATGCGCTCGCCGATCGGCCACAGCGGTGCCCAACATGCCTGCATAGGAGTGAACGACCAAAATGGCATCGTTCATTTCTTCGGCGTCTAGGGCCTGTAAAACATCTTGGATGTGCGTTTCCAAATCAATGCCACGGTGCAAAAGGTGGGAGCGTTCACCCAAGCCCGTGAGGGTGATGGCGTGTGCGCTGTGACCTGCACGGATCAAAGCTTCTGTGACATGGCGCCAGCACCAAGCACCATGCCAAGCGCCATGAACCAATAAATACTGGGCCATCAGATCACACCTTTGTTTTTCAGTTGTTCAATTTGCGCTGAGCTGTAACCCAAAACTTCTTTCAGCAATTGCGAGGTGTGCTGTCCCAGCTGGGGTGGCACATGGTCTTGCCTGACGGGCGTTCGGCTGAGCTTGAGTGGGCTGGCCACCAACTTCAAATCCTTTTGATGAGGGTGCTGCCAAGTACTCACCATGTTGCGCGCAGCCACTTGAGGGTCGGCGAACACCTCCGATAAATTGTTGATGGCACCACAGGGCACCTTGGCTGCCTCGAGCGCAGACAGCCAGTCGGCTTTGGTGCGGGTCAACATGATCTGTTCAAGCAGGGGGACCAAGATGGCGCGGTTTTTGACCCGATCGGTGTTCTTGGCAAAACGCACATCGCTGGCCAATTCGGGGTGGCCTGCGACATCACAAAATTTGGCATATTGACCATCATTGCCCACAGCCAGAATCAGATGGTCGCGGCTGCCTGCTGCTGCGTGTGTGGGAGCCTTCACTTCAAATACTTGATAAGGCACGATGTTTTGGTGTGCGTTGCCTGCGCGACCAGGGGTCTTGCCGCTGACCAAATAATTGGCACCTAAATTGGCCAACATGGCCACTTGGGTATCGAGCAAGGCCATGTCCACGTACTGACCTTCGCCGGTTTTTTCGGCGTGCCTGAGCGCGGCCAGAATGCCAACGGTGGCGTACATGCCTGTGAACAAGTCGGCCACAGCGACACCTACTTTTTGGGGGCCACCCCCCAGGTCATCTCGCTCGCCCGTGACGCTCATCAAGCCCCCGATGCCTTGAACCGCGTAGTCGTATCCAGCCCGCTCGCGGTAGGGCCCGGTCTGTCCAAATCCGGTGACGCTACAGTAAACCAACTTGGGATTGAGGACCTTCAAACTCTCGTAGTCCAAACCATAGCGGGCCATGTCGCCCACTTTGAAGTTTTCAATGAAGACATCGCAGTGGGTGACCAATTCGCGGATGAGCGCTTGTCCATCGGCTTGGGCAATATCACAGGTCAGTGAGCGCTTATTTCTGTTGGTTCCTAAATAATATGCGGCTTCGGGCGTGTCTTTGCCATCGGCGTCTTTGAGAAAAGGTGGGCCCCAACTGCGCGTGTCGTCACCGGCGCCTGGGCGCTCAATTTTGATCACGTCGGCGCCAAGGTCGGCCAAAGTTTGGGTGCACCATGGGCCCGCGAGCACGCGGGACAGGTCGAGAATGCGGATGCCGTCAAGTGAATTCATGGCGTCATTGTCGCGAAAAATTTGCATGCATGCATGCACCGATAATGAGCACATGCAAGAATTTTTTGAAAGCGTGTCATGACCGAGCGTCAAACCCCAAGCCCCATGCTGGCGCAGCGACAAATGGTGGGGGTCTTCTTGGTCTTTGCATTTGCGTATTTTTTGTCCACCTTGATGCGCGCCATCACGGCGACCTTGTCGCCAGCCCTGACGCAAGAGTTGTCATTGTCCGCCCAAGACTTGGGTCTGTTGGCCGGTGGTTATTTTTTAGGCTTTTCGGCAACGCAGTTGCCCTTGGGCAAGTGGTTGGACCGGTACGGCCCTAAAACTGTCATTTTGTGTTTCTTGATCGTGGCGGTATTAGGTTGCGCCGCATTTGCCATGGCACAAAGTTTTGTGGGTCTGTGGTTGGCGCGCTTTTTGTGTGGTGTGGGCGTCAGTGCTTGTTTGATGGCGCCTTTGACAGGTTACCGCAGGTGGATGGATGCGGGTTCTCAGTTGCGCGCCAACTCATGGATGTTGATGACAGGCTCTTTGGGCATGTTGTCATCCACCTTGCCTGTGCAGTGGTTGATGCCCGTCACAGGGTGGCGCGCAATCTTTGCAGGCTTGGCAGTCTTGGTGGTGCTGGCCATGGTTCTCATTTACAAGGTGGTGCCTGTTTGGGAAACGCAAAAGGCATCGCAAGACCCAACTGCAACAGAAGAGACCGGCTATGGACCTGTTTGGCGCAACGCCTATTTTTGGCGCATGGCGCCTGTGGGGTTCTTTTGTTATGCGGGCATGTTGGCGGTTCAAACCCTGTGGGCAGGTCCTTGGATGACGGTGGTGGGCGGCTACACACCGCTTTCCGCAGCGACTGGATTGTTTGCCATCAACTTGAGCATGCTGGTGACTTTCTGGATCTGGGGCCTGATCACGCCGCGCTTGGCCAAGCGCGGTATCAGCGCCAACAAATTGATTGCATGGGGTCAGCCGCTCAGTTTTGCGGTGCTGTTCGGTGTGATTTGGTTCGGTCCAGATCTGGGTGGCGCTTCTGCAGCAGCCCTGGCCTTGTTTTGTGTGACCAGTACTTTTGTGGCTTTGGCGCAGCCTGCCGTCGGCATGGCCTTTCCGTCGCATTTGGCGGGCCGTGCACTCTCGGCCTACAACTTGGTCATTTTCGTAGGGGTCTTTGTGGTGCAATGGGGCATTGGTTTTGGCATTGACTTCTTCAAGTCACTGGGCTGGCCACCTGTTTTGGCTTTCCAGGCCGCTTTTACTGTGTTTGGTTTATGTGCGGTTTTGTCCTATGTTTATTTTCACTGGGCAAACCGCGATAATTCAGCATGATTGGAATTCTCATCATCGCCCATGCGCCTTTGGCTTCGGCCTTGCGCGATTGCGCTTTGCATGTTTACCCAGAGTGTGCGCTGGGTGTACAGGCGCTGGACATCTTGCCCAATGCAAGCCCTGATGAGAGCTTGCTTTTGGCCAAAGCTGCCCTGTCAAAGCTCAACACCACCGAAGTTTTGATGTTGAGTGACGTCTTTGGTGCGACGCCTTCCAATGTGGCGCAAAAACTCAATGACGGCATCGACACGCGTTTGCTGGCTGGCGTGAATTTGCCGATGCTGTTGCGCAGCGTCTGTTATCGACATGAATCATTAGATGCTTTGGCAACGCGCGCGCAGGCCGGTGGCGCGCAAGGCATCATTCCCGTAGGTTGCACTGCCCCTCAAAATCAATCAGGACCACGACATGCCCCAAGCTACGACGACCATCAGCAATAAGTTGGGCTTGCATGCCCGAGCTTCTGCCAAGCTGACCAAGTTGGCGGGTAGTTTTCCATGTGAAGTTTGGATGGCCAAAGGCGAGCGCCGCGTCAATGCCAAGAGCATCATGGGCGTGATGATGCTGGCCGCAGGCATTGGAAGCGAAGTGGTCATTGACACCGATGGCGAGCAAGCCCAAGAGGCGCTCGATGCGATGCTGGCCTTGATTGCCGATAAATTTGGTGAGGGTGAATGACCTTCAGCATTCATGGCTTGGCGGTTGCCAGAGGCATTGCCATTGGGCGTGCGGTGCTGGTGGCTTCCAGCCGCGTCGACGTTGCCCACTATTTCATTCAACCCTCGCAAGTTGAAGCTGAAATTGACCGTTTGCGTCAAGCGCGCGATGCGGTGGTCGAAGAACTCAAGCGTCTGCAAAAAGATTTAACCGACGATGCGCCGCCAGAGCTGGGCGCCTTGCTCGATGTGCACTTGATGTTGTTAGAGGACGAGAGTTTGTCCTTGGGCGTGAGGCACTGGATTGAGAACCGGCTGTACAACGCGGAATGGGCTGTCACCAGCCAAATGGAAGTGATTGGCCGCCAGTTCGATGAAATGGAAGATGCTTATTTGCGCGAGCGCAAATCAGACCTCGAACAAGTCACGGAACGCGTCTTACATTTCCTCAAAGGCGGAACATCGCCTGTTGTCAGAACCAAACCTCAGGCAAGGCCGCAGCAAGAGTTGCAGTTGGGTGACACCATGGATGTCCCCTTGGTGTTGGTGGCACACGACTTGTCGCCAGCCGACATGCTTCAGTTCAAACAGAGTGTGTTCACGGGTTTTGTGACGGATGTGGGCGGTAAAACCTCACACACCGCCATCGTGGCGCGCAGCCTCGACATCCCGGCGGTAGTGGGTGCACGCAGTGCCAGCCAACTCATTCGACAAGACGATTGGATCATCATCGATGGCGACATGGGCGTGGTCATTGTGGACCCCTCTCCCATCATCTTGGCGGAGTACGGTTTCAAGCAACGTCAAGGCGATCTAGAACGCGAGCGCCTCACCCGATTGCGTCACACGCCCGCCGTGACCTTGGACGGTCAAAAAATTGAATTGCTGGCCAACATTGAAATGCCAGAAGACGCCGACACCGCGATCAGAGTGGGCGCTGTGGGTGTCGGTCTTTTTAGAAGCGAGTTTTTGTTCATGGGCCGGCAAGGTGATTTGCCAGGTGAAGAAGAGCAGTTTCAACAATACCGACGAGCCGTGGAAGGCATGCAAGGCTTGCCAGTCACCATTCGAACGGTGGACGTGGGTGCCGATAAACCCCTGGACGAAGCAAGGCATGACGCAGCGCATTTGAACCCGGCATTGGGTTTGCGCGCCATTCGTTGGAGCTTGGCCGATCCTGAAATGTTTTTAACGCAGCTGCGCGCCATTTTGCGCGCAGCCGCTTTGGGCAAAGTCAATTTGCTGGTGCCCATGCTGGCGCATGCCAGTGAAATTCACCAGACCATGGCACTCGTCAAGCAAGCGCAACTTGATTTGGATGCGCGCGGCGTTGCTTATGGCCATGTGCGCTTGGGCGCGATGATCGAAATTCCGGCGGCCGCTTTGTCCTTGAAGTTGTTCTTAAAGCATTTTGATTTCTTGTCCATTGGCACCAATGACTTGATTCAATACACCTTGGCGATTGACCGCGCCGATGAAAGCGTGGCGCATTTGTACGACCCATTGCACCCAGCCGTGTTGCGTTTGGTGGCCGACACCATTGCCGAAGGTGCAGCGCAAGGCAAAAGTGTGTCGGTGTGCGGTGAGATGGCGGGGGATGTGAATTTGACGCGCCTCTTGCTGGGCATGGGCTTGCGCAGTTTTTCGATGCACCCTTCTCAAGTGCTGCTGGTCAAGCAACAAATATTGCGCGCAGACACCGAGAAACTCAAAGCACTGGCACAGCAAGTGTTGGCATCGGAAGATCCCGCCAGTTTGTTAACTTGACGCGCAGTTTTCAAACCAAGCTTTCAGCTTGAAGTTTCAGCCCAAGCTTTCAAACTTTGGATCGTTGGCTGCTTCCTGTGGCCCTGTGTTGCGACCCAACCAAGCACCGCCCACAATCAACAAGCCCGCCAAGGCCACCACCGGTGTCAGCGCCTCTTGGCGGTCTATCAGTAACAAGACCGTGGAGCCCAAAGGTGTGATGAAGCTGAGCAATCCAATGTGCTGCGCATTGCCATTTTTCAGCGCGGCATCCCACAGGTAAAACGCCAAACCCAGAGGGCCAAGTCCCATCCAAACCAAAAGGCCTGCATCTTGTGTGCTCAAAGTCACGGGCGTCTCGAGTGCCGCATGGCAAACCAGTGACAACAAGCCGGACACCAAGCCGAAGGTACCGATGGCGGCTGTGTGGAAAGCTTTCACACGTTGAGTCATGAGTGAGTAGGTAGCCCAAATGAAGGCAGACGCCAAGGCCGCCAAATAGCCCACATCGAAATCAGCGCTGATGGCTTTGCCGCCTGTCATGACCAAGGCTGCACCAGCAAATCCGGCAAGCGCAGCGATCACTTGTCGCAGTTTGAGTTGAGTGTGTTTGTTGAAGAGCGGCGCCAGAACCACGATGAGCAAAGGCCACAGGTAGTTGACCAAGTTGGCTTGAATTGCAGGCGCTGTGCGAAATGCAACGAACAATAAAAAGTGATAGCCAAACAAACCGTAAACGCCAAGGAGCAAGCTTGAGGCGGGCACGATGGCCAAGCGCCATTTAAAACCTGACCAAGGCAGCGCCACCAAACTGCCGATGAGCAAGGCGCAGCCCGCCGTGAGAAAGGGCGGTAAGTGTGACAAGCGAACGCCGACAGGGGCCAGGGTAGCCCACAAGGCAATAGCGCCTAGCGCTAGCCAAGTTGCACGAACAGATGTTTTCAACGCGACAAGCTCGCAACATGCGCCTGTTGGTCGGCGTGATAACTTGACCGCACCATGGCGCCCACGGCGGCATGCTTGAAGCCCATCTCATAGGCTTTCTCTTCAAACATCTTGAAGGTGTCAGGATGAACGTAACGCTTCACTGGCAAGTGGCTGTTGGACGGTGCCAAGTACTGACCTAAGGTGAGCATTTCAATGTTGTGCTCGCGCATCTCGCGCATCACAGCCAAAATTTCTTCATCGGTTTCGCCCAAGCCCACCATCAAACCAGATTTGGTTGGCACGTTGGGGAAGAGCGCTTTGAACTTTTTCAAGAGTTGCAGTGAGAACTGATAGTCAGAGCCGGGGCGCACTTCTTTGTACAAGCGTGGCACGGTTTCCAAGTTGTGGTTCATCACATCGGGCGGAGCGGCTTTTAAAATTTCCAAAGCGCGATCGTCACGGCCGCGGAAGTCGGGCACCAGGACTTCAATTTGTGTGAGTGGTGACAGCGCGCGCGTTTCGCGGATGCAATCGACAAAGTGTCCGGCACCGCCATCGCGCAGATCGTCGCGGTCCACACTGGTGATCACCACATAGCTGAGTTTCAAATCTGCAATGGTGCGCGCCAAGTTGGCAGGCTCGTTCACATCCAGCGGATCGGGGCGGCCATGGCCCACATCGCAGAAGGGGCAGCGGCGCGTGCATTTGTCGCCCATGATCATGAAGGTGGCCGTGCCCTTGCCAAAGCATTCGCCGATGTTCGGGCAACTGGCTTCTTCACAGACCGTGACCAATTTGTTTTTGCGAAGGATGTCTTTGATTTCGTAAAAACGTGTGGTGGGTGAACCTGCTTTGACGCGAATCCAATCTGGTTTTTTCAGCACCTCACCGGGTTCAACTTTGATGGGAATGCGAGACAGCTTGGCCGCCGCTTTTTGCTTGGCTGTGGCGTCGTAGTTTTCGACAGTTTGCGCCTCACGCACAACGTTGCGTGCGGCGTCGGTATCTTTGGTCATCACATTCTTTCAGGGTCGGGGGCTCGGTTGTCGTCGGCTCAGGGCGATAGCAGGGGCGTGAGTTTGAACGCCAACACATCAGCCGCTTCTTCCCAAGTTGTATTCACCCCCATTGTAAAAAGGTCCACGGTTTGCAATCCAGCATAGCCGCAAGGATTGATGCGTTGGAAGGGTTCGAGGTCCATTCTCACGTTCAAGGCCAGCCCGTGGTAGGTGCATTGTCGACTGACTTTGATGCCCAAGGCGCTGATTTTTCCAAGGCCTTTGAAGGGGTCGCCTGGGTTGGCAGGTCCTGTGAGTGCGGTGTGCGCAAAAGGATCTGCCAAGCGAACGTAAATGCCGGGTGCGTTGGCCACTCGGTGACCCGTGACGCCGAAATGCGCCAAGGTTCGAATGACGGCCTCTTCAAGGCGGTACACATATTCTTTGACGAAGTAGCCGGCGCGTTGCAAGTTGACCATGGGATAGGCCATGACCTGGCCTGGGCCGTGATACGTGACTTGGCCACCGCGGTTGGTGGCAATGACAGGGATGTCGCCCGCATGCAGCACATGACCTGCCAAGCCGGCCAAACCTTGTGTGAAGACGGGCGGGTGCTCGCAAAGCCAGAGCTCATCGGCAGTCTCTGAGCTTCTTTGCGCTGTGAATTCTTGCATGGCCTGGTAGGCCTCTAAATAAGCGACCAGCCCTGAACGTTTGACCAACATCTTGCTTGACGACTCAGGCTTTAAAGTGCCACCTTGACCATGGGGTGGCTGGTCAAGGCGCGGTACATGTTGTCGAGTTGTTCTCGGCTGGTGGCCCTGATGGTCAAAGTCACGCTCAGGTAGTTGCCCGCTTTGCTGGGCCGCATTTCGATGGTGGCAGGGTTGAAGCTGGGGTCAAATTGCTGAGCCACTTGCGCCATGGCTTCTGCAAACCCATCAACACGAGCGCCCATGACCTTGATGGGAAAGTCGCAGGGGTACTCGATCAGCGACTCCTTGCGTGGATCTTCTTTGAAGGGGGGCGTAAGAGATGCGCTCATAGGATTGGATTGTAAAAAACGTTTATCGCCAAATGACCACGGCACCTACGGCCAGCCAGCCGAGTGCGAAATTCAAAATCATCAGGGGGTGTATTTTGGCCAATTGTGACGCCGCCGAAGGCAGGTCCTCTTGCGCCAGGGCCAATTTCATTTTCCGAAAAGGCACGGCATAAATGTGCCCAAAGATGAGGCACATGAGGGTGCCGATGCCCAACATGGCATGCCAACCCTTGGGCGCCAGTTTCATGTCAACCCCAACCAACATGGCACTTCCCGTCAAAATCAAAATGAAGACGCAAGCGGCCACCACTTTGAAAAACCGACCCATGGCCATTGCCAGAAACGGCAAACGCAATGGTGGTTCGAACATCGCAATGGCTGCAGGTCGCACGGCCCAAATCATGGCGGCCATGCCGCCAAGCCAAACAACACCTGCGGCCAGGTGGCTAAATTTAATGAGTTCGTACATGAAAGGAATCCCGGTTGGAGCGCAATTGAGAAGAATTTGCCAACTTCCATTGTGGCCTTTTTTAGCCATATGGGTTTTCACCTATAATCGTGAGCTTTGCGGAACCTTGGGATATTTCTGTAACCTGTGTGTAAACATACAGACAGACAATCCCGCCACAAGATTTGCCCAATGAAGACAGCGCGCGACAACGGCCAAGTCCTTGGTGCCCCAAGTTCATACGATGCGTATGACAATGCGGACACCCAAGACTTCAAGCCGCTTACCGCTGAAGAAGTGCAGGAATTGCGCCTTCAGCAACCGCTACTCTCTATTTGGCGTGTGGTTCTGGCGCAAATAGTGGTGGGTTCGGCCGTTGCGGCTCTAACTTGGCTCTTCACGGGGCGGGTTTCGGCAGCATGGTCAGCAGCTTACGGGGGTTTGGCGGTGGTGGTCCCAGCAGCGTTGTTCGCGCGGGGTTTAACCAGCAAAGCCACCACCGTGAATTCAGGAACTGCGGTTTTTGGGTTTTTGCTGTGGGAATTGGTCAAGATTGGTCTCACGATCGCCATGCTTTATGCGGCGGTCTGGCTGGTCAAAGATTTGAGTTGGCCTGCCATGTTGGTGGGCCTGGTGGTGACGATGAAGGTTTATTGGGTGGTGTTTGCCTGGCGCAAAGTGTTTCACCCAGTTGTCTAAGTTGTGCCCAAGTTGAAAAGTTAAAGTAAATTTTTAAAGAGCCTAGAGAATGTCAGCTGCAAACGCTCCCAGCGCCGGTGAATACATTGGCCACCACCTGACCCATCTGCAAAACAAGCCGATGGCAGGTGTGATTGACTTTTCAGTCTTCAACATCGACTCCATCTTCTGGGGTATTTTGTTGGGTGTTTTGGGCAGCTTTTTGCTTTGGAAGGCTGCCAGCAAGGCCACTTCTGGCGTTCCTGGTCGTTTCCAGGCTGCTGTTGAGATTTTGTTCGAAATGGTCGACTCCCAAGCCAAGGGCATCATCCACAACGCGCAAAGCCGCAAATTGGTATCGCCTTTGGCCCTGACCGTTTTTGTCTGGATCTTCTTGCTCAACTCAATGGACTTCTTGCCTGTTGACTTGTTCCACAAAGTGTTCGAGTGGACTGGCGTTGACCACAGCATTCATTATTTCCGCGTTGTGCCTACAGCCGATTTGTCCAGCACTTTGGGCATGTCTGTGTCGGTTTTGCTGATTTGTATTTACTACAACATCAAAATCAAGGGCTTGGGCGGTTGGTTCCATGAGTTGACCACAGCGCCCTTTGGTGCGCACCCCATTTTGTGGCCCTTCAACTTTGTGTTCCAAATGATTGAATTCGTCGCCAAAACCGTGTCTCACGGCATGCGACTGTTCGGCAACATGTATGCCGGCGAACTGATTTTCATGTTGATCGCTTTGATGGGTGGTACAGCCGCCATGTCATTGACTGGCATCTTGATGCCTATCGGTCACGTGATCGCTGGCTCCATTTGGGCCATCTTCCATATCTTGATCGTGGCTTTGCAAGCTTTCATTTTCATGATGTTGACTTTGGTCTACATCGGTCAAGCGCACGACGCTCACTAAGCGTCACAATTTAGTTTAGTTTTTTCTCAACCTTTCCATCATCATCCATAGGAGCAATTAAATGGAACACGTTCTCGGTTACGTCGCTTTGGCAGCTGGTCTCATCATCGGCATGGGCGCGATTGGCGCTTGTATCGGTATCGGCATCATGGGCAGCAAATACCTCGAAGCAGCTGCTCGTCAACCTGAGTTGATGAACGAACTTCAAACCAAAATGTTCTTGTTGGCTGGTTTGATCGACGCGGCTTTCCTGATTGGCGTTGGTATCGCCATGATGTTCGCTTTCGCGAATCCGTTTGTTCTGAAGTAATTCCTGCAACAACCAAAAGAAAGGTGTTGCCGTGAGTATCAATGCAACCCTGTTTGTTCAAGCCATTGTTTTTGCAATTCTGGTTTGGTTCACGATGAAATTCGTGTGGCCACCCCTTGCAGCCGCATTGGATGAACGAGCTCAAAAAATCGCCGACGGCCTCGCCGCTGCTGACAAAGCCAAATCAGAACTCGCTGCTGCAAACCAGCGCGTGGAAGCTGAATTGGCCACCTCACGCAACGAAACGGCTTCTCGCTTGGCTGACGCCGAGCGCCGTGCTTTGACGATCATCGAAGAAGCCAAAGCCCGTGCCACTGAAGAAGGCAACAAGATCATTGCTGCAGCGAAAGCTGAAGCAGAGCAACAAACGGTGAATGCCCGTGAAACTTTGCGCGAGCAAGTTGCGGCATTGGCTGTGAAGGGCGCCGAGCAGATTCTCCGCAAGGAAGTCAATGCGGGTGTTCATGCTGATCTGTTGAACCGTCTGAAGACCGAGCTGTAATCCTTTATCAGTCCGAGAAGACCATGGCAGAACTTGCAACCATCGCCCGCCCTTACGCTGATGCGCTTTTCAAAGCGCAATCGGCCGACCTTGCGGGTACTGCAGCTTGGCTCGACGAGCTTGCCGCAGTTGCGAGCAACTCGCAACTGTTGCAATTCTCTGAAAACCCCAAGGTGACCGACGCGCAAGTGTTCGATCTGATTTCTGGTGTCGTGAAAACCGCGTTGCCAGCAGCAGGTCAAAACTTCTTGCGTTTGGCCATTGAAAACCGCCGTCTTAGTGCATTGCCCGAAATTGCCAGCCAATTTCGCGCACTTAAAAATGCACAAGGTGGCACCGCCGATGCGATCGTTCACAGTGCTTTCCCCATTGATGCAGCCGCTTTGGCTGATCTGTCTGGAACACTGGAAAAGCGTTTTGGCCGCAAACTCAACGTCAGCGTTGAGGTCGATGCGTCACTGATTGGTGGCGTGCGCGTGGTCGTTGGGGACGAAGTGTTAGATACCTCCGTCAAGGCCCGTCTGGAACAAATGAAAGTGGCCCTCACTGCTTAAGGCAGCGAGAGTCCGGATCTATTTAAAGAAAGAAGGAAAGAGTCATGCAACTCAATCCAGCAGAAATTTCTGAGCTGATCAAGAGCCGAATCCAAGGTTTGTCTTCTGATGCAGACATCCGCAACCAAGGCACTGTGGTGTCCGTGACTGACGGTATCGTGCGCGTGCACGGTTTGTCAGACGTGATGCAAGGCGAGATGCTTGAGTTCCCCGCTACTGCCGCAGGTGTTGCCACCTTCGGTTTGGCTTTGAACTTGGAGCGTGACTCTGTCGGCGCCGTGATTTTGGGTGAGTACGAGCACATCTCTGAAGGCGACACTGTCAAATGTACAGGCCGCATTTTGGAAGTGCCCGTGGGTCCCGAGCTGATTGGCCGTGTGGTCAACGCTTTGGGTCAGCCGATTGACGGCAAAGGCCCCATCAACGCCAAGATGACCGACGTGATCGAAAAGGTTGCGCCTGGTGTGATCGCTCGTAAATCAGTTGACCAGCCAATGCAAACTGGCTTGAAGTCCATTGACTCCATGGTGCCCGTGGGCCGTGGTCAGCGTGAATTGATCATTGGTGACCGTCAGACTGGTAAAACAGCTGTGGCCATCGACGCCATCATCAACCAAAAAGGTCAGAACATGACCTGCGTGTACGTGGCGATTGGTCAAAAAGCTTCTTCCATCAAGAACGTGGTTCGCGCGTTGGAACAAGCTGGCGCCATGGCTTACACCATCGTGGTGGCTGCCTCCGCTTCTGAATCTGCAGCGATGCAATACGTGTCAGCCTACTCTGGTTGCACCATGGGCGAGTACTTCCGCGACCGCGGCGAAGACGCATTGATCGTTTATGACGATCTGTCCAAGCAAGCTGTGGCTTACCGTCAAGTGTCATTGCTTTTGCGCCGTCCACCAGGCCGCGAAGCTTACCCTGGCGACGTGTTCTATCTCCACAGCCGTTTGCTCGAGCGTGCAGCCCGCGTGAATGCCGACTACGTCGAAGCTTTCACCAAAGGCGCTGTCAAAGGCAAAACAGGTTCGCTCACAGCTTTGCCAATCATTGAGACGCAAGCCGGCGACGTGTCTGCCTTCGTGCCAACCAACGTGATTTCGATTACCGACGGCCAGATCTTCTTGGAAACATCACTGTTCAACGCTGGTATTCGTCCCGCGATTAACGCTGGTATTTCTGTGTCTCGCGTGGGTAGCTCGGCTCAAACCAAAGTCATCAAGGGTCAGTCTGGCGGTATCCGTACCGACTTGGCGCAGTACCGTGAATTGGCTGCGTTCGCGCAGTTCGCTTCTGACTTGGACGAATCCACACGCAAACAACTCGACCGCGGTGCCCGCGTGACAGAACTCTTGAAGCAGGCGCAGTACAGCCCACAATCCATCAGCTTGATGGGTGCTTCTTTGTTCGCCGTCAACAAAGGTTTCATGGACGACGTGGACGTGAAGAAAATTCTGTCCTTCGAAAGCGGTTTGCACGCGTACCTCAAAGATAAATGTGCCGCTTTGTTGGCCAAGATCGAAGAGACCAAAGCTTTGGACAAAGACGCCGAAGCCGAGTTGAACGCTGCTGTTGCTGCATTCAAGAAAACTTTTGCTTAATTTCTACCTGACCAAAAGGAGCCTCTGATGGCATCGGGCAAGGAACTACGCACCAAGATCAAATCGGTGGAAAACACCAAGAAGATCACCAAAGCGATGGAGATGATTTCTGTCTCCAAAATGCGCAAGGCGCAGGAGCGCATGCGCACGGCACGTCCTTACGCTGAGAAAATTCGCGCCATCGCGACCAATCTCGGCAAGGCCAACCCTGAGTATGTGCACGCTTACATGAAGCACTCCGACGGCAAAGCCGTTGGCTTCATTGTGGTCACCACTGACAAAGGTTTGTGCGGCGGTTTGAACACCAACTTGTTGCGCGCAGTCACTGCACAGTTGCGTGACACACAAGCCGCTGGCAAAACTGCGCAAGCAGTGGCCATCGGTAGCAAAGGTTTGGGTTTCCTGAACCGCGTGGGTGCCAAAGTGGTGTCACAAGTGACGCACTTGGGCGACAAACCCCATTTGGAAAAACTCATCGGCCCCGTCAAGGTGATGCTCGATGCGTATGCCAATGGTGAGTTGAGCGCGGTTTACCTTTGCTACAACAAGTTCATCAGCACCATGGCCCAACAGCCCACCATCGATCAGTTGCTGCCTTTGTCAGCAGACAAGATGGAAGCTGAAACCCAGGCCGCTGGTTCGCATCATGGTTGGGACTATTTGTACGAACCCGATGCACAAGCCGTCATTGACGACCTGTTGGTTCGTTATGCGGAAGCTTTGGTTTACCAAGCTGTTGCAGAAAACATGGCCTCCGAGCACGCTGCTCGCATGGTCGCCATGAAAGCTGCAACAGACAACGCGGGTAATGTGATTGGCGAGCTCAAACTCGTTTACAACAAAACTCGTCAAGCAGCCATCACGAAAGAATTGTCCGAAATCGTTTCTGGCGCTGCGGCGATCAGCGGTTAAGACAGTTCAGCTAATTCAAATTATTGGAGCGAAAAATGCAAGCCCAAGGAAAAATTGTTCAATGTATTGGCGCCGTGGTTGACGTGGAATTTCCACGCGATCAAATGCCCAAGATTTATGATGCCCTGAAAATGGAAGGCTCTGCCTTGACATTGGAAGTGCAGCAGCAACTCGGTGACGGCGTGGTGCGTACCATTGCGCTGGGTTCATCCGACGGTCTGCGCCGCGGCTTGATGGTGTCCAACACGGGCAACCCCATCACAGTGCCAGTTGGCAAGGCCACATTGGGCCGCATCATGGACGTGCTCGGCACGCCCATCGACGAGCGCGGTCCTGTCAGCCAAGAACTCACAGCGTCTATTCACCGTAAGGCCCCTGCTTATGACGAATTGAGCCCTTCACAAGAATTGCTGGAAACCGGCATCAAGGTGATTGACTTGGTTTGCCCATTCGCCAAGGGCGGTAAAGTGGGTCTGTTCGGTGGTGCCGGTGTGGGCAAAACCGTGAACATGATGGAGTTGATCAACAACATCGCTAAAGCGCACAGCGGCTTGTCCGTGTTCGCAGGTGTGGGTGAGCGTACACGTGAAGGTAATGACTTCTATCACGAGATGGCTGACTCTGGTGTGGTGAATCTGGAAAACTTGCCTGAGTCCAAAGTGGCGATGGTTTACGGTCAGATGAACGAACCCCCAGGTAACCGTTTGCGCGTGGCCCTCACAGGTTTGACCATTGCGGAATCTTTCCGTGACGAAGGCAAAGACGTGTTGTTCTTCGTGGACAACATCTACCGTTACACATTGGCCGGTACCGAAGTGTCCGCCTTGTTGGGTCGTATGCCTTCTGCTGTGGGTTATCAGCCTACACTGGCCGAAGAAATGGGCCGTTTGCAAGAGCGTATTACTTCCACCAAAGTGGGCTCCATCACTTCCATCCAAGCCGTTTACGTGCCAGCCGATGACTTGACCGACCCGTCACCTGCCACAACGTTTGCTCACTTGGACTCCACCGTGGTGTTGTCTCGTGACATCGCCTCTTTGGGTATCTACCCTGCTGTGGATCCTTTGGACTCTACAAGCCGTCAGCTCGATCCTTTGGTCGTGGGCGTGGACCACTACGAAACAGCGCGCGCTGTTCAAGGCACACTGCAGCGTTATCGCGAACTGCGCGACATCATTGCGATTATGGGTATGGACGACTTGGCACCAGAAGACAAGTTGGCTGTGGCCCGTGCCCGTAAGATTCAACGTTTCTTGTCTCAGCCTTTCCACGTTGCTGAAGTCTTCACAGGCTCACCCGGCAAGTACGTGACATTGGCCGAAACCATCCGCGGTTTCAAAATGATTGTGGCTGGCGAGTGCGATCACTTGCCAGAGCAAGCGTTCTACATGGTGGGTACCATTGACGAAGCCTTCGAAAAGGCCAAGAAAATGGCGTAAGCCATTTTTGTAAACCCTTTTCAAGGAACACACTATGAACACCCTCCGCGTTGATGTGGTCAGTGCCGAAGAGTCCATCTTCTCAGGTGAAGCCCGTTTCGTGGCCTTGCCTGGTGAAGCCGGCGAGTTGGGCATTTATCCCCGTCACACACCGTTGATCTCACGCATCAAGGCTGGTTCCGTTCGCATCGAAAAAACCGATGGCACCGAAGAGTTCGTCTTCGTGGCTGGCGGTGTTTTGGAAGTGCAACCCGACCACGTGACTGTGTTGTCAGACACTGCGATTCGCGGTAAAGACTTGGACGAAGAAAAAGCCAATGCAGCCAAAGCCGCTGCAGAGGATGCCCTTCGCAATGCCAAGTCCGAAATCGACATGGCGCGTGCGCAAAGCGAGTTGGCAGTTTTTGCTGCCCAGCTGGCAGCCTTGCGCAAGTTCCGCACTAAAAAATAAAATGATGGCGTTCAACACGCTGATCGTTTTCTGAAACCCGGCGCACGCCGGGTTTTTTGTTTTCAAGGACACCATGCGCAAAGCTAAACTTCGAGCAGCCACCTTGGGTGGCAATCCTGATGATGTGGAAGCCACTTTCTATGATGCCCTCCGACAAGGCGACATTGAACGGCTGATGTCTTGCTGGGCCGATGAAGAAGAAATTGTGTGTGTCCACCCAGGCGGACCTCGGCTTGTCGGTGCAGGTGCCATTCGCGCCACATTTGAAGCCATGTTCGCCAATGGCACCGTTCAAGCGCATCCCGAAAATATTCACAAAGTTGATGCGTTGGCCAGCGCCATGCATCACTTGATAGAGCGGGTCGAAGTGTTGGGTGCCGACGGCCCGCAAACGGCGTACGTGATTGCCACCAACGTGTATCACAAGACACCACAAGGCTGGCGAATGGTTGCGCACCATGCAAGCCCCGGCACGCCGCATGCACCCCAAGAAATGTCGTCAAGCCCATCGGTTTTGCACTGAGTGTTGAGAAACCGTTAATGCAATACGCATCACCGTGGTGGCTGCCTGGCGGCCATTTGCAAACCATTTGGCCGGCGCTCTATTCACGCCGTTATGCGCATGCACCTGCAGTCTGGCGCCGCGAAAGATGGACCACCCCCGACCAAGATTTTGTGGATGTGGATTTTTGTGAATCTGCAAGGGCAGATGTGGCCAAACCTTTGCTGGTTTTGTTTCATGGCCTAGAAGGATCATCTGGCAGTCACTACGCGCAAGCGTTTGCTGATTGGGCGCAACACCACCAATGCGACTTGGCTGTGCCTCACTTCAGGGGATGCAGTGGCAGCTTGAACTTGGGCCCACGAGCCTATCATTCTGGCGATCACGAAGAGATCGATTTTTTCTTGCGAAAGTTCAAGCAACAAGCTGACATGAATCAGCGACCTGGCGTACTTGCGGCGGGTGTGTCCTTGGGAGGCAATGCATTGATGCGATGGGCGGGTGAACAAGGACAAAGCGCGCAATCTGTGGTGAAAGCCGTTGCGTCCATTTGCGCCCCCTTGGATTTAACGGCCAGTGGCAAAGCCATCGGCGAAGGTTTCAATCGACAGGTTTACACGCGCATGTTTCTGCGCACCATGAAACCCAAAGCCATAGCCAAATTGAAACAACACCCAGGCTTGTTTGATCCCCAAAAGTTGTTAGCGTCCAAAGATTTGTATGAGTTCGACAATGTGTTCACGGCGCCATTGCATGGCTTTCAGAACACCGACGATTACTGGCTCAAAGCTTCTGCATTGCCCGTGATGTCGCACATTGCAGTACCGGCTTTGGCATTGAATGCAGTGAACGATCCCTTCGTGCCTGCATACAGTTTGCCGACACGACAGAAAGTCAGTACTTACGTAGAATTGTGGCAACCTCAACATGGCGGTCATGTTGGATTTGCAAAGGGGTCTCTGCCCGGCCATTTGAAGGCCATGCCGCAAGCGGTGGGTGCGTGGCTGTTGCAGCATTTGAAATGAGTGAGCGCAATGGATGACTTAGTCAAACAAGCCATGGCCAAATGGCCCAATGTGCCAGATTGCTATGGCTGGTTGGGGCTGGACGAGCGAGGTCATTGGTACCTTCGAGACGATGCGGCACAAGCCAGTGGCAGTTTTCAAAGTGGTGCAAAAGGGGCCAAGGGCTCACTGCTTCGGCACGAGAAGTTGATTGAATTCATCCATCGAAATTACGCACCCGATGCGCAAGGTGCTTGGTTTTTCCAGAATGGCCCTCAACGAGTTTACGTCGAGTTGGCTTTGACGCCTTTGGTTTGGCGTTTGTCAGATGACTTTCAATTGATGGCCCAAACAGGTCAAACGGCGCAGGTTCAGGCTTGCTATACGGACGAAGAAGGCCGCGTGTACTTCAACACGTCGATGGGCTTTGGCCTGCTTCATACCTTGGACGTGGGCAAAGCCGCAGAGGGCCTTGAGCAAGGCTTGTGGCAACTCGAGACAACAGACGCTGCCAACTTGCAAACGACGTTTGCTTTCAGAATCAGCCCAGCAACAGACAAGAAAAAACCGCTCTGATTTGCATCGAGCGGTTTTGTTTGAAAGGCGTAGGCTTTTCAGCCATGCCAGATCAGAGAATTACTTCTTTTCTTCAGCAGCAGGTGCCGGTGCTTCTGGCTCTTTGAATTTGCCGCCAGCTTGTGAAGCCATGTAGGCCACAGCACGTGCAATTTCCAAGTCGCTGAATTCGCCGCCAGCTTGTGCGCTCATGGCACCTTTGCCTTTGAGTGCGGAATTCACCAAAGACTCGAAGGTGTTTTTGATGCGAGGAGCCCAAGCGGCCACATCGCCAAATTTAGGTGCACCTGCCGCGCCTGAAGCATGACAAGCGGAGCACTGAGCTTTGTAGACATCTTCGCCAGGACGAGCGGCTTTGGCTGCATCACGGAATTGAACGGCGCCCACTTTTTGAATCCGCTCGGCGACGTCGCGTTCGGCATTGCTGTAGGTCACAGTGGTTTTGCTGAGGTCGAAATAAGCAAAGATGATGATTGCAGCGCAGGCAATGATCAACCAAAGGTCTGATTTAGAGATTTTGGAATTGCCGGAATGGCTGTCGTGACTGTTCGTGCTCATGGCGTCCTCAGAAATTCTGTGCGATGTTTGGGGGTGCTAAATAGAGCAGAAATTATAACCGCGGGGTGACCGCATGGTGGGGCGACGTCTGCGAGAGAAGTCCCCATGCCATAATTGTCGCAAACACCATTCCTAGCGCGGCTGTAGCTCAGTGGATAGAGTATTGGCCTCCGAAGCCAAGGGTCGTGGGTTCGATCCCCGCCAGCCGCACCAAAGTTATCGGTTGCCCATCACGCCGACCACCCCTTCACTGGGTGTCAACAAGATGTCTTCTTTTCGCCTGCGCACGCCCACAGGTGATGCGGCCAAACCTTTTTGCGAGGCTTCAATGTCTTCGATGCTGGGGTAGTCGCCTAATAGCCAATAGTCAAAAACACGTCTGGCAATGGGCGCGGCTTGGGCAGCACCAAAGCCGGCGTTTTCCACCACAATGGCCAAGGCAATTTGCGGTTCATCAGCTGGTGCAAAGGCCATGTACAAGGCGTGGTCACGCTGATGCTCTTCCAATTTGCTGGCGTTGTACTTGTCTTTTTGGCCAATGGTGACGGCTTGTGCGGTGCCGGTTTTGCCCGCACTTTGGTAGGGTGTGCCCGCAAACACTCTGGCAGAGGTGCCTTCTTTGGCCACGCCAATCAAACCCTGTTTCACCACAGCCACATTCTCAGGCTTGAAGCCTAAGTTGAGAGGCGCCTCACCGGCCACACTTCGGTCTACACGTGCAATGGGGTCTTGTGTGGCCATGACCAAGCGAGGTTTGCGCACCACCCCGCCATTGGCCAAGGTGGCCGTTGCCGTGGCCAATTGCAGCATGGTGAAGGCGTTGTAACCTTGGCCAATGCCCAGGGAGATGGTTTCACCGCCGTACCAACGTTGTTGCTCGGCTTTCTTGTAGGTGTTCTTTTTCCATTGGGTGCTTGGCAAGACGCCGCGCACTTCACCTGGTAAATCGATGCCTGTGATTTGACCAAAACCCAAAGGCTTCATGAAGTCGTGAATGGCATCCACGCCCATGGTATTGGCCAATGAGTAGTAGTACACATTGCTGGACAACACAATGGAGCGAACCATGTCAACAGGCCCAAGGCCTGTATCGCCGTGGCTTCGAAAGGTGTGACCGCCGTAGTTCCACGAGCCTTGGTCGTTGATGATTTCGCTGGCGCTGCGTTTGCCTGTTTCGAGTGCCGCTAAGGCCATGAAGGGTTTGTAGGTGGACCCCGGTGGGTAAGTGCCGCGAATGGCCCGGTTCAGCAGAGGCTTGTCGATCGACTCACTCAAGGCTTTCCAGCTTTCACTGTCGATGCCATCGACAAATAAATTGGGATCGAAGGTGGGCTTGCTGACGAAGGCTAAAACTTCGCCGGTGCGTGGGTCCATGGCCACCAAAGCACCGCGACGATCGCCGAACAAGTCTTCCACCATCTTTTGCAATTTGATGTCGAGTGACAGCACCACGTTTTGGCCAGGCGTGGCGGGTCTGCTGGCCAGTCGCCGCACGGCTTTGCCGCCTGCCGAGGTTTCGACTTCTTGCACACCGGTGATGCCATGCAGTTCTCGCTCGTAGCGTTGTTCTACGCCTAACTTGCCGATGTATTGGGTACCGCGGTAGTTGCCTTCGTCATCGCTCTCTTCAATTTGTTCTTTTTCTTTTTGGTTGATGCGGCCGATGTAGCCCACCACGTGGCTGGCCAAATGACCATAGGGGTAGTTGCGGAACAAACGCGCTTTGATTTCAACACCCGGAAAGCGGTAATGCTGCGCAGAGAACTTGGCCACTTCTTCTTCTGTGAGACGTGAACGAATGGGCAGTGAGTCAAAGTTCTTAGACTCTTCTCGCATGCGTTTGAAGCGACGACGATCGCGCAGTGGGATGTCGATGATTTCAGACAAACTGTCGATGGTGGCTTCGAGGTCCTTCACGCGTGAAGGTGTGATTTCGAGTGTGTAGGCCGAGTAGTTGTTGGCCAACACAACGCCATTGCGGTCCATGATCGTGCCGCGATTGGGCACTGTGGGCAAGATGGCGGTGCGATTGTTTTCTGCTTGCTCTAACAAGTCTTCGTGCCGAATGACTTGCAAATAAAACAGGCGGATGCCCAACAAAGCAAAACACAAAAGCACCACGCCTTGCAGCACCATCACGCGCGTTTGAAATTTGAAAATCTCAAACTCGGTGTTGCGCAACTCGCTTAACGAGGGCAGGTGCAGCGCCATGATTTAGATCGGGCGATTGGCGTCAGGATCGTGCGCCCGACGCTGTGGTGCCAGCAAAATAAAGTTGGCTGCCGGCCACAACAAGGTTTCCAAGATGGGCGAGAGCAGCAATGGCCAACCTGGAAAATCATTCCCCGTCGTGAGGCGAATGACCCATCCAGTGGCTTCTGCCAAGAAAAGGAAAGGAATGATTTGGATCATTTGTTCTTTGATGGGAAACCACAGAAGTCGCCGATGCAAAGTGAAAGCGCAGTAACTCAAGATGGCATACGTGAGTGCATGTTGCCCCATCAGGGAAGACTGCTGCACATCGGTCCAAAGGCCCAAGCAAAAAGCAATGCCAATGCCAACACGTCGAGGTTGATGGATGCCCCAGAAGAAGATGCAGACTGCCAACAGGTCTGGCAACCAAATGGCTTGTGTCAAACCCAACAGCATGTTCAACACCAAACAGACCAACAGACTGAGGCCAATGAACCAAGGACTGACGGGCAACAACAGGGCCTCACGACGCGACATGATCATGGTGTTTTGCCTTTTGTCGCTGCCTGAGCGCCAATGGGTTGCAAGATCAGCACATGCCGACCTTTCATGTCAGCCAAAGGCTTGGCATGAATGCGTGCGAAAGAGATGTCAACGCGCCTTTCGATGTGCGAGATGCGAGCCACTTGCAGGCCGGCTGGGTACACGCCATCGATGCCGCTGGTGGTGAGCAAGTCGCCTTCTTTGACGTCAGCCCCGGCAGGCACAAATTTAAGTTCGATTTGTGGAATGCCGCCCAAGATATCGCCGCTGGCAATGTTGCGTGCACCTGTTCGGCTGTTGAGCACAGGGATGCTTTGATCGCGGTCTGTGAGCAAAGTCACTTCGGCAGACAAGGGGTACACGCGAGTGACCTGACCCACAACGCCTCCGGTGTCGACGACGGGAGAACCTAGCGCCACATCTTTGAGTTGCCCTTTGTCAATCACGATGCGTTGGTTGTAGGGGTCGGGCACATCAAACAAAACTTCAGCCACTTGCGAGGGTGTGGCCACACTGCTTTGGAGTCCCATCAGCTGACGAAGGTTTTGGTTTTCAAGTTGCAACTGCTCAACTTGTTGGGCACGCAAAGATTGCAGCAAGACTTGCGACTGGGCCAGCTTCAATTTTTGTTGCGCATCGTCCAAGCTTTCAAAGTGCTTGCTGACAGATGACAAGGCTTGCCCAGGTTGCAGCACCAACCACTGAACGGGCAGGACCAAGGTGGCAAGGCCGGCGCGAATGGGTTTGGTGAATTGAAGTTGTTTGTCGCCAAACATCAGCACCACAGACAAGGCGCCGAAAAAAATCAGTTTGGTCAGGGGCGCGAACCCCACCCTGAAGAAAGGTGGGGGGCTGCGGTCAAGAGACTCCAGCGCCATGCGATGCGCCAGTGTTATTCACTGGTGAAGATGCTGCCCAGACGGTCCATGCGTTCGAGGGCCATGCCGCAACCGCGGGCCACGCAAGTGAGGGGATCTTCTGCCACCAAGACGGGCAAGCCAGTTTCTTCGGACAGCAAGCGATCGAGGTCGCGCAGCAACGCACCACCACCGGTGAGCATCATGCCGCGATCAGAAATGTCGGCGCCCAGCTCAGGAGGGGTTTGCTCGAGCGCTGTTTTGACGGCTGACACAATGTTGTTCAGCGGATCGGTCAGTGCTTCCAAAATTTCGTTGCTGCTGATGGTGAAGCTGCGGGGCACGCCTTCAGACAGGTTGCGGCCTTTGACTTCCATTTCGCGCACTTCGCTGCCTGGGAAGGCAGAGCCAATGCTTTTCTTGATGGCTTCAGCGGTAGGTTCGCCAATCAGCATGCCGTAGTTGCGGCGGATGTAGTTGATGATGGCTTCGTCAAACTTGTCGCCACCCACGCGCACGCTGCCTTTGTAGACCATGCCGCCCAAAGAAATCACGCCCACTTCGGTGGTGCCACCGCCGATGTCGACCACCATAGAGCCAGAGGCTTCAGACACGGGCAAGCCCGCGCCAATGGCAGCGGCCATGGGTTCTTCAATGAGGTACACCTCGGAGGCGCCGGCGCCCAAAGCCGATTCGCGAATGGCACGGCGCTCCACTTGGGTAGAACCGCAGGGCACGCAAATGATGATGCGGGGGCTGGGGCGGAAGGTGCTGCGGGGGTGCACCATGCGGATGAACTGCTTGAGCATTTGCTCGGTGACCGTGAAGTCGGCAATCACGCCGTCCTTCATGGGACGAATGGCTTCAATGTTGCCCGGCACCTTGCCCAACATGGACTTGGCTTCGTGGCCGACAGCCTGCAAAACCTTCTTGCCTTGGGGGCCGCCTTCGTGGCGAATGGCGACCACTGAGGGCTCGTCCAAAACGATGCCTTTGTCGCGAACAAAAATGAGGGTGTTGGCCGTACCCAGGTCAATGGCCAAATCGGTAGAAAAATAACGGCGGAACGAGCTGAACATAACAAATCCTAAACAACTGCAGTTTTGAGGCGGTCAACTGCGGTTTGGGGGGCATGAAAGGGAAAAATTTGTGGGCTTGAACAGGCTTTTTTGGAGAGCCTGCAGCGAACGCACGATAATAACCGATCGCTTGAAAAAAAACGCGAATTGAGGCCCCAAATTTGAGGGCTTCAACGCCCATCAAGAGCCCGTAAAGAGTTAATTTTTATGTCATTGACTGCCCAAGATATTGACCGCATTGCCAATTTGGCCCGGTTAGAGCTGCCACCCGAGGAGGGCCAACGCATGTTGGACCAAATCAACGGCTTTTTCACCATCGTGGAAGCCATGCGTGCGGTCGACACCACCGGTGTTCAACCCTTGCCACACCCCATTGCCACCATCCAAGAGGTGGCCTTGCGCCTGCGGGACGACGTGGCCAGTGAGCCCAATCAGCGAGAGGCCAACCAACAAAGCGCCCCCGCTGTCGAGCGCGGTTTGTTTTTGGTTCCCAAAGTGATCGAGTAAGGGGACGCCATGACCACATTGCATGATTTAACCGTTGCCGCCCTGGCCGCCGACCTTCGCGCTAAAAAAGTCAGCGCCGCCGAGCTTGCGCAGCACTTTCTGGCGCGCAGCCAAGCCGATACTTCGGGTTCTTTTTTAAGCCTCAATGCAGAAGCCACGCTGGCGCAAGCCAAAGTGGCGGACGCTCAATTGGCTGCTGGAACAGCCGGCCCTTTGGCCGGTGTGCCTATGGCGCACAAAGACATTTTTGTCACCACCGACTTCCCCACCACGGCCGGCTCCAAGATGCTGGAGGGCTATCGCTCGCCGTTTGACGCCACCGTGGTGCGTAAATTGGGCGTGCAAGAAGGCGGCGCCGGCATGGTGAATGTGGGCAAGCTCAATTGCGATGAATTCGCCATGGGTTCGTCCAATGAGAACTCAGCTTACAAATCCGTCACCAATCCTTGGGACACAAAGCGTGTACCCGGCGGATCGTCGGGTGGCAGTGCGGCAGCAGTGGCGGCGCGCTTGGTGCCTGCTGCAACGGGCACTGACACCGGGGGTTCAATTCGCCAACCCTCTAGCTTTTGCGGTATCACGGGCATCAAGCCCACTTACGGCCGCGCATCACGTTACGGCATGATTGCCTATGCGTCGAGCTTGGACCAAGCTGGCCCTATGGCGCGTACGGCAGAAGACTGCGCATTGATGTTGTCTGCCATGTGCGGCCCCGACTTAGACCGCGACTCCACATCCTTGGATGTGCCCGCAGAAAACTTTGCGCGCGATTTGAATGCCTCCATCGATGGCTTGCGCATTGGCATTCCCAAAGAATTTTTTGGTGAAGGTTTGGGGCCTGGCGTTCGCGCAGCAGTCGACGCTGCGTTGAAAGAATACGAAAAGCTGGGCGCCAAGTTGGTTCCGATCAGCTTGCCTCGCACAGAACTTTCTATTCCTGTGTACTACATCATTGCGCCTGCTGAGGCGTCGAGCAATTTGAGTCGTTTTGATGGCGTGAAGTTTGGCCATCGCACCAAGGACTACACCGACCTCGTGTCGATGTACAAGCGCTCGCGTGCTGAAGGTTTTGGCGAAGAAGTGAAGCGTCGCATCATGACCGGCGCGTATGTGTTGTCGCACGGCTACTACGATGCGTACTATCTGCAAGCGCAAAAAATTCGCCGCATGATTGCCGATGACTTTCAGCAAGCTTTCAAAGTTTGCGACGTCATTGCGGGTCCTGTCGCACCCACAGTAGCTTGGAAGTTGGGTGAAAAAGCCGACGATCCTGTGGCCAATTATTTGGCCGACATCTTTACCTTGCCAGCATCGCTGGCAGGCTTGCCTGGCATGAGCGTGCCAGCAGGATTTGGCGAAGAGGGCATGCCTGTGGGCTTGCAACTGATTGGCAATTATTTCAAAGAAGCACAGTTGCTCAATGCCGCACACCGTTTGCAGCAGGCCACTGACTTTCACCTCCGTCAACCAGGAGGCGCAAAATGAGCACGAAACAAAAAACGCTGTTGGTCCAAGGCTACGAAGTGGTCATTGGCTTTGAAACCCACGCCCAACTTTCGACACAAAGCAAAATTTTCAGCCGTGCGCCCATTGCGTTTGGTGCAGAGCCCAACACGCAAGCGTGTGCGGTGGACTTGGCCTTGCCTGGTACGCTGCCCGTTATGAACAAAGGCGCGGTGGCGCGTGCCATCGAATTTGGCTTGGCCGTTGGATCGCACATTGCAGAAGAAAGTATTTTTGCGCGCAAAAATTACTTCTACCCAGATTTGCCTAAGGGTTATCAAATCAGCCAATTTGAAATTCCCGTGGTGCAAGGCGGCGAGGTGTCGTTCTTTGTGGGCGATGAGAAAAAAACCGTTCGCTTGGTTCGCGCGCATTTGGAGGAAGACGCCGGCAAATCTTTGCACGAAGACTTCATTGGCCAGAGTGGCATTGACCTGAATCGCGCAGGTACACCTCTCTTGGAAATTGTGACCGAGCCCGACATTCGCTCTAGCGAAGAAGCGGTGGCCTATGCCAAAGAGCTGCACAAAATTGTGACCTGGATTGGCATTTGCGATGGCAACATGCAAGAGGGCAGTTTCCGTTGCGATGCCAACGTGTCGGTGCGCAAGCCTGGCGCCCCTTTAGGCACTCGCCGCGAAATTAAAAACTTGAACAGCTTCAAGTTCATGCAGCAAGCCATCGACTTTGAAGTGCGCTGGCAAATTGAGCAAATTGAAGACGGCTTTGAAATTCAACAAGCCACGGTGCTGTTCGATCCGGATACGGGCGAAACACGCGCCATGCGAACCAAAGAAGATGCGGCCGATTACCGTTACTTCCCCGATCCCGATCTGCCACCGCTGGTCATTGGCCGTGATTGGGTCGCGCGTGTTCAATCCGAGATGACAGAGCTGCCTCGTGTGATGGCGGCACGATTTGTGGCCGACTACGGTTTGCCAGAGTACGATGCCACCACGCTGACGCAAAGCAAAGCCATGGCGGCTTACTTTGAAGCTGCGGCCAAGGCTTGTGGACAAGCCAAGTTGGTCAGTAACTGGGTGATGGGTGAAGTGTCACGTCGCTTGAATGCCAGCGAAGTGGGCATTGAGCAAGCGCCTGTGAGCGCGGCGCAACTGGCCGCCATGATTGGCCGCATTGCCGACAGCACCATCAGCAACAGTGCTGCGAAGCAAGTGTTTGATGCATTGTGGACTGAGGGCGGCGAAGTGGACGCCATCATCGAGGCCAAAGGCCTGAAGCAGATGAACGACACCGGCGCCTTGGAAGCCATCATTGACGAAGTGCTTGCGGCTAATCCGAAGAATGTTGAAGAGTTCAAAGCGGGCAACAGCAAAGCCTTGAATGGTTTGGTCGGCCCCATCATGAAGGCCAGCAAAGGCAAGGCCAACCCAGCTCAAGTGAATGAGCTTTTGTTGAAGAAGCTACAGGCTTAAGGAGAATTGCGCTTCAAGCTCAGCTGAAGCGCTTTTCTGAAGCGTTAAACGCCGTAACGATCGCGATAGGCTTGTACCTTGGGCAGGTGCTGGCCCATCTCGTTACCGCTTTGTGTCGACAAATAAGCGAGCAAGTCGGACAACTGCGCAATGCAGCACACATCCATGCCCAAGGTGTTGCGCACATATTGCACGGCGCTGTGTGGCACAGCTTTCACCGAACCATCGGCTTGAACTTCGGTGGCCATTTCTTGTCGGTCCAAAGCAATGGCGATGGCGTGCGCAGTGGCGCCGGCTTTTTTGATCAGCTCAATCGACTCGCGCGCAGCAGTGCCTGCGCTCATCACGTCGTCCACAATCAACACGCGGCCTTTGAGGGGGGCGCCCACCAAGGTGCCCCCTTCGCCGTGGTCTTTGGCTTCTTTGCGGTTGTACGCAAAAGGCACGTTTTTGCCCAAGCGCGCCAATTCAATCGACACAGCCGCACCCAAAGGAATGCCTTTGTAAGCGGGTCCAAAAATCATGTCGAATTCGATCTCGCTGGCAACCAAAGCTTTTGCATAGAATTGAGCGAGTTTTCCGAGTTTGGCGCCATCGTCAAACAAGCCTGCGTTGAAGAAATAAGGGCTCATGCGGCCGGCTTTGGTTTTGAACTCACCAAATCTCAGCACGCCAGCATCGACGGAAAATTGAACAAACTCTTGCGCCAAGGCCGCTGTGTCGGTTGGGGGTGTGTGTCCAGTCACCATGGGGAAATCCTTGTTTAAATTAACCAGCTTGAACTTGAACGGCATCCGTTCTGCGGCCACCAAAGGGGTGGAGGCGTGGATTGCTCAAAACAATCCCGATTGTATTTGCGTGCAAGAGGTTAAAGCACAAGCGCCCGATGTGGCAGGCAAATTTGAGACCTTGGCAGGGCTGAAGGGGCATTTTCACTTCGCTGAGAAAAAGGGTTACTCGGGCGTAGCGGTTTACAGCAAACACGAGCCCAGCGAGGTGGTGGTGGGCATGGGTTGTGAGGAGTTTGATGCAGAAGGCCGTTTTGTGGAGTTGCGCTTTGACACGCCCAAGCGCAAGCTGTCGATCGTCAGCGCTTATTTCCCCAGTGGCTCATCGGGACCTGAGCGGCAAGAAGCCAAGTTTCGTTTCTTGGACCACATGGGCCCCCACCTCAAGTCTTTGGGCGCGCAGCGTGAATTCATTGTGTGCAGTGATGTGAACATTGCGCATCAACAAGCCGATTTGAAGAATTGGAAAAGCAACCAAAAGAACAGCGGTTTTTTGCCAGAAGAGCGAGCGTGGATGACGCACATGACCACGGAAGGTCCCTTGGTGGATGTGTATCGACGCTTGTATCCTGACACGACGGATGAGTGCTACACCTGGTGGAGCAACCGTGGGCAAGCGTATGCCAAGAATGTGGGCTGGCGTTTGGATTACCACTTGGCTACGGCCGCGTTGGCAGAAGGCGCCACCAAGGCTCACATTTACAAAGAGACGCGCTTCAGCGATCACGCGCCTTTGACCATTGATTACAACTGGTCGCTTTGAAACTGAAGTTCAGTCTCGCAAGTAGGTGAGCATTCTGCCTTTGTAGGCTGCTTCGGTTTCGGTGGCTGAAATGTCGAGAACTTCTTCACGCAAGCTAAAGCCTTGTGCCGCCATGTTTCGGTGAAAGTGCGCACGGTTGCCTCGATTCGGGTCGACCACCCAAACTTCTGCATGGTCTTCAAGGTGCTCGTTGATGTAATGCGCCAGGTCGCCTTGCTCGTCGCGTTCGTACAAAATATCGCTGCCAATGATCAAGTCGAACCTGCTGTTGACTTTGGGATCTTGGTGCTGTTCACTGTGCTGGCCCCAGTGGCCATGCTGATAATTCATCGGGCTGAGCTTGTTCAGTCGCAAGTTTTCGCGCAGAAACTCACCGGCCAAGGGGTGACAATCGGAAGCGGTAATGTTGGCGCCGCGGCGATGGCCCACCAAGCTGGACAAAGCCAAACCACAACCAATTTCTAAGATTCGTTCATGGGTGCTGACAGGTCGAAGGGCCAAGCGTTCGGCCAAGCGCGAACCGGATGGCCACAGCAAACCAAACAAAGACCAAAACGCAGAGGAGATGCCAAGTGCCAGTGCAGCGTCTTCAGGGTCGTAAAACTGTTGCTTGTCCAACAAGGAGCGAACGAGCAAATTGGGTACACCGTGCACGGCGATGGACTCTTGCTTGGTCAGATAGCCGGGTGCACTAGCGGGTGGCAGCGAGTCCATTGCGCCTGCATCAGCAGGCATCGAAGAGGTGTGTGTCACATAGGCAATCGGACAGCCACGGAGTGGAGCTGGTTTGCTGGATCTTACGCTTCATTCGTTCAAGTCGCTAAAGTCGCTAAAGTCGATTTGTCGGTCTGCGCGGGCAATGGTCTCGGGCCGATGGGCGATGACAATGCGCGTGAGTTGCAGTTGCGACAGCGTTTGTGAAACCGCTTGTTCGTTGTGCATGTCCAAATGGCTGGTGGCTTCGTCCAAAGCCAATACGGTGGGTTGTCCATAAAGCGCGCGCGCCAGCAAGAGCCGCTGCTTTTGCCCACCGCTCAAGCCCGAGCCTAACTCCCCAATGAGGGTGTGATACGCCATCGGCATGCGCATGATGTCGTGGTGAATTTCTGCCAATTGCGCACAGCGTTCAATGGTGGGCTGATGCGGCGCTTGATCAAAGAAAGCAATGTTGTCGGCAATGCTGCCGGTCAGCAGTGCATCTTCTTGCATGACCACGCCGATTTTGCGGCGTACATTGGACAAGCCCAATTGTTGAACGGGTACGCCACCATACAAAACGATACCGTGGGTGGGAGCCATAAGTCCCAACATGATCTTGAGCAAGCTGGTTTTGCCGCAACCACTGGCGCCTGTGATGGCCACATGCTCGCCAGCTTGAATGCACAGGTTGAGATTCTGAAAGAGCCAGGGCTCGGTGTCGGTGTAACGAAACGAAACATTGCGAAGTTCAAGGCTGGCTGACAGATGGGCCAAATCGTTGACAGGCAAGTTGCCCTTTGGTGTGTCTTGTTCGGGGGGCGTCAGCACAATGTCGGCCAATCGGTCGCGATGCAAGTTGAGCATCTTGAGTTCGATGCCTTGGTTGATGAGGGCGCTGACGCGTCCAGTGAATTGCATTTTGTAACTGATGAACGCCAACAGCATGCCAACGGTCAAAACCGAATTGCCGGAGTTCTGTGCTTGTGAGGCCAAAATGATTTTGGCGCCTAACCAAAACACACACAAATTTTCCAAACCAAAAATAAGCGTGCGGGCGGCGTTGAAGCCCATGTTGAGTTTGGCTGTCTGAAAATCACGGTTCATGACTTCCACCATCAGACTTTGCCAACGCGTTCGACGCTCGTTCTCACGCGCAAACAATTTGAGGGGTGTCATGGCCCGCAGTGTTTCGATGAAGTGACTTTGCTCTTGACCTGCCAAGACCAAACGTTCGGACGCAGCATGTCGGAAGGGGGCGTAACTGATCCATCGGACGATGGCGTACAAGGCGGAGGCTGCCATCACCACCCAAGTGAGCGTAGGTGAATAAATGAACATCATGACCAAGGCCGCAATGGCCATCAAGCCGTCGAGCAAAGACTCGAGCGTGGTTTGGGTCAGTGTTCTTTGAATGTCGTGCACAGCGCCAAAGCGGGAAGCAATATCACCCAGATGGCGCTGCGCAAACCAATCGGCTGGCAACTTGAGCAAATGCGCAAACACATTGCTCAGCCACTGAATGGACACGGTTTGGCTGAGCACCATGACCCACCAGCTTCGGGCCAAAGAAAGCGCGGATTGAATGAGAAGAATGAGAGCAAAGCCTGCCACCAAAACCGACAGCAATTCGTGGTCGCCAGATGTCAAGACATCGTCGACCACCGCTTGGTTGAACAGGGGCATGAAGATGGCGAAGAGTTCGAGAACAAATGCCAATGCCAGTATTTGCGCAGCTGATTTGCCAAACCCTCGAATGTTGCCAGTCAGTTGCGACAAAGGAAACGATTTGGCAACAGGCTTTGTTTTGAATTGCGCCTGCGGCGTAAGTTCTAGCGCAACACCCGTGAAGTGTTGCGAGGCTGTTGCCAAGCTGATGTTTCGCAGACCAAGTGCTGGGTCGAGCAAGGTAACTTGCTGTCCCTTGATTTTTTGCAGGACTACAAAGTGGTTCAAGTCCCAATGCAAGATGCAAGGCGTGGCCAGTTGGTGAAGCTCCTCTAACTCTAAACGAACAGGTCTGGCGTTGAAACCCAAGACTTGACTTTGGTCGATGAGTTGTTTGAGATTGGCGCCCTTCAGGGTCTGAGGAAACTTGTGCCGCAAATCCATGAGTCGCCAATGCTGGCCGTGTGCATTGGCAATCATGCACAAGCAAGCCAAGCCGCATTCGGCGTTTTGCAGTTGCAGAACCGGATTCAAGTGAAAGCTGCTTTGTGATGAAGAACGAGTGCCTGCATAAGGAAGTTACGCAGGCACTGCATGCCAAGCTTATCGGAGGCAAATGCCGTTGGTGTAGTCGCCCATGGGGTTGTATCCGCCTGTATCTACTGAGCCGTAGCTGGAGGGGTCGAACTCAACTTTTGAGCCGAACTCTACCAAAGTAACTAAATCTGAAAATGCACTGATTGCTCTAATGGCCCATGTCGTCGCAATGCCTCCACCTTGCACTTCATTCAATTCATCTATGTTCAAACTTCTCATTTCACTCTCCTGGTTGTGCTGAAAAAATCGTTTCAGCGGCGATGTCTGGTTCGAAAAAAGAGGCAACAAGCAAAGTGCTTGCATTGACTGCTGCATGTATGACGCTTGAAAGTAACAAGGCTTTGTGTGTTCCCAATTCCAATTTGTGCAAGTCGTACTGTTTTAAAAAAATATAAAAATATGCGTAGAGCGTCAAAACTCTGAAGAGAACAGGCAACGGATATTCTTTGGGAGTGATGAAGTGAAGTGCTGTGAGCAATGACGGGGCTAATAAAAACATGACCTTGCGGTTGAATAACTTTTCAAAAACGGCTGCTGACCCAATTAATAAAAGATTTTCGAAATAAGGTGCAATGAGCAGGCTGATGAAAATGATCTTTCCAATGGACATTGAGTCTGTGCCATCGGCTTCATAGTCGACATTGCAAAATAAAAGTATCAGTGACAAATAGATGACCTGGAAGACAACAAGGCCCACAGTGACATCGATAAAGCCATGTCGATTGAGATGCGAAGCCCTGATTTTTTGAACGATGTTCATGATGTTTGTTGCCGTGCGTGAATGGCCAGAAGTGGCTCGAAAATCCATTCCCAAATGCCTCGAACATCGTGAATGACATCGGCTTCGAGGGTCATGCCGGGGCGAAGCAAGTGTTGTTCGCCAAACGCCACAACATGCTGTGATGCCAAGGCCACTTGAATTCGGTAGAGCGGTTCATTGCTTTGGGTAGAAGCCAGCAGTGCATTGCCTTGGCCATGCGGCAAGTCTTGGGGGGCGATGGGCGTGCCGCTGATTTTGACCACACGACCTTTGGCCAAGCCAAATTTTTGATACGGATAGGCGGCAAGTCGCAACCAAACTTCTTGCCCAGGCTGAATGAAGCCGGCTGTGCGCGTGGGTGCAAACAGCGCTGCGATCAGTGGCGCGTGGGCTTGAAGTTGTGGGGCTTGGGGTTCCGTTTGGGGCACCAAACTGGCGATGGTTTGACCCGCTTGAATCACTGCGCCCAAGGGCAAATGGAGCGTGCTGATTTGCCCCGCTTGTGGCGCCAACACGCTGCTGGTTTTGCGCAATTGATTTTCGGCCGTTTCTTGATCGAGGCTGGCCAGGCTGCGATCGACTTGGAGCAGGTCGATGGCCCCTTGTTTTTGCAGGCTGTTCAATTCGGCTTGAGCTGCGCGGTGTTCTCGCGTGAGTGCTGTGCCATTGCGCTGTGTATTTTCTAAGCGGGATTGCAGGTCGATGAGTTCTTCTTGTTTGTTTTGCGCCTGGATGTCGGAAACAAAACCCTCGTGGGCCATTTGTTCAAAGCGGCGCCATGTTTTGTGCGCCAACTCGACTCGGCGTTTGGCAAGGGCTTGCTCTTGGGTGGCTTGCTCGGACTCGAGTGACAAGGAGCGAACGCGCTCGGTCATGTGCAAGAGGCGCTGTGCGTGCTGAGACTGGCGAGAGGCGCGCTCTGACAGCAAGGTGGTGCGGCGCTGTGCCAAATGAGAGGCCAGCAATGCTGAGGCGCTGCCCTCGGGTGTGGCTTTGTCGGTGTTGATGACAAACAGCGTTTGGCCTTGTTGAACCCACTCGCCTTCTTGCACGGTTTGCGACAGCAAAACCCCCGCGGTGGGAGCGCTCAATTCGAGCGTGCCCATTTGTGCCATGAGGATGCCCGGCACACGCACTTTGCGTGCAACTTTGCCCCAAGCGCCAAATGCCACCAGGGCACCTGCAAGGGCCAGAGCGACACCTGCGATCAGGCTAAAACGCGGATGGTGTGCCAAGTGAATGCCGCCTAGCCAAGAAGCTTGCTTGGCTTGGGTGACTTGGCGGCGAAAAAGTGGGGTGTGCATGGGTCCTTGAAAGAAAGAACCCTCACAATACGCATTTGCGATGTTTTGGTGTTTGCATTGACTTGCAAAATCACCGACTTGAAACCGATTGAAATTTCACCATGCTTCAGTACCAAACCGTTCCTGTCACGCCTTTTCAGCAAAACTGTTCTTTGATTTGGGATGACCAAACACGTCAAGCGGCTGTGATTGATCCAGGCGGTGATTTGGATTTGATCTTGGCCGAAGTGGCCAAGCACCAACTCAAGTTAGAGCAAATTTGGCTGACGCATGCCCACATTGACCATGCGGGTGGCACAGCGGTATTGGCGCGCAATTTGAACTTGCCGATCGTGGGGCCCCACCCTGGCGATCAGTTTTGGATTGACCGTTTGTCAGACCAAGGCCGGATGTTTCAGTTCCCAGATGCTGAAGTGTTCACCCCCACACGTTGGCTGCAAGATGGCGACACCGTTCATTTGGGCGCCTACACCTTGAACGTGCGTCACTGTCCTGGCCACACACCTGGCCATGTGGTGTTTTACTCGCCCGACATCAAGCGTGCCTTCGTGGGTGATGTGTTGTTTGCGGGCAGCATTGGCCGTACTGATTTTCCGCAGGGCGATCACGACACGTTGATAGCCAGTATCACGCAGCGCTTGTGGCCTATGGGCGACGACACGGTGTTCATACCGGGTCACGGCCCCGAAAGTACCTTTGGCCGAGAACGCGTCAGCAACCCTTATGTGGGCGGCACCTGAGACATCGCTGTCAGTTGAGCTGAGTACCCGCCGGATTTTGGCGAGCCTGTTCATACAAGTGCGCCACCTTGGGCAAATTGGCCTCTAACTCTTGAATGCGATTGTTGCCGCTGGGGTGCGTTGACAAGAAACTGGGTTGACCTTTGCCGCCGCCAGTGGCGCCCAACATTTTTTTCCAAAGCTGCACACTGGCTTCGGGCTTGAAGCCACCGCGTGCAGCAATTTCCAAACCGACCAAGTCGGCTTCTGTTTCATCGTCGCGGCTGTATTTCAGGGTGAGCAATTGCGTGCCGACGTTGGCGGCCACATCCCCCAGTTGACCTAAGCCCAACAATTGCGAGGCTACCGACAAACCCATACTGGTGGCTTTGGATTTGGCCAAGCGCTCACGTGCGTGTTCGCGCAAGGCATGTGCCATTTCGTGGCCCATGATCATGGCCACTTCATCGTCGTTCAATTGCAGTTGGTCCAAGATGCCTGTGTAAAAGGCAATTTTGCCGCCAGGCATGCACCATGCATTGAGTTGTTTGCTGCCAATCAAGTTGACTTCCCATTTCCATTTGCGGGCATCGGGGTTCCACTGTGAGGTGAAAGGAATCAGTCGATTGGCAATGGCACGCAAGCGTTTGAGTTGGGGGTAGTCATCTGGCGCCAAAGCGCCTTTGCTGTTGGCCTCGCTCAGGGTTTGGCGGTATTGCTGCCGGGCAGATTGCTCAAGTGATTCGGCGGGAATCAACTTTCGCATGCTGGAGGACTGCCCCACATCCACCTGTGCTTGCGCATCGGCATGAACCAATGCGGCCAGTCCCAAGCCTGCACCCCAGTGGTTTAAAAAACCACGTCGCGATGAAGCGCCTGGCAAGGCCTCTAAAGGCGCTACAGGATGCGAAATGTTTGAATGAGAAAAACAACGCCAACACATTTTTCAATCATAGTGCCGTAAGCCAAGAATTCAAGGCGCTTTTCTTGAGAAATCTGGGCGCAGGCTTGGATAATGAGAGCATGACCGAAAAGACACCCCCTGCTTCCTTTTCTTGGCTTGCCTCTTGGCGCATTTATTTACAGCCTGCCAGCTTGCGCATGCTGCTGCTGGGTTTTGCAGCCGGCTTGCCCTTGCTCCTGGTCTTGGGCACCTTGAGTTTCAGACTGCGCGAAGCGGGCATTGACCGCAGCACCATAGGGTATTTGAGTTGGGTGGGTCTGGCCTATGGCTTCAAGTGGGTTTGGGCGCCGCTGGTTGATCGTTTGCCCATTCCATTTTTCACGCATCGCCTGGGGCGTCGCCGCAGTTGGTTGTTGTTGTCACAAAGCATGGTGATGATCGGCTTGGTTGGCATGGCCATCAGCGACCCTTCGCAAACTTTGGGTCCTGTGGTGTGGTGTGCTTTGTTGGTCGCTTTCGGTTCTGCCACGCAAGACATTGCCTTGGATGCATTTCGCATTGAGTCCGCGGACCCAAAGCAGCAAGCCGCATTGGCAGCCAGTTACCAAACGGGCTATCGCTTGGCCATGATCTGGGCGGGCGCCGGGGTGCTGTGGGTGGCGGCTTGGGTGCAAGGAGACAACGCAACAGGCTATGTGCATGCTGCTTGGCAAGCGGCTTATTTGGTGATGGCGGCCAGCATGTCGGTGGGATGCATCACGGTGTTGATGTCCAAAGAGCCTGTTCCTGCAGAATTACCACCCGCTAGAAATGTCAAAGAATGGTTGCAGGGTGCTTTGATTGCACCCTTTGCAGACTTTCTGAAACGCTACAAATGGCAGGCCGTGTTGATTTTGAGTTTGATTGCGGTCTACCGCATCAGTGACGTGGTGATGGGCATCATGGCGAATCCTTTTTATGTGGACATGGGTTACACCAAAGCCGAAGTGGCCACCGTGACCAAAGTCTATGGCGTGCTCATGACTTTGTTGGGCGCCTTCATTGGCGGCGTGATGGCGCTGCGCTGGGGTGTGATGCGCATCTTGATGTTGGGTGCGGTGCTGAGTGCGCTAAGCAATTTGTTGTTTGCATGGCTCAGTGGCTACGGCCATGATGTGAACGCCTTGATTGCCGTCGTGTCCGCAGACAATTTGGCCAGCGGCATTGCCTCTGCTGCATTCATTGCGTACTTGTCTTCACTGACCAACGTGCAATATTCGGCCACGCAATACGCCTTGCTCAGCTCCATGATGTTGCTCTTGCCTAAATTCATTGCTGGCTTTTCGGGTGATTATGTGAATGCGCATGGCTATGCAGATTTCTTCACAGCCACCGCTTGGTTGGGTTTGCCGGTATTGGTTCTGGTGGGCTTGGCGTGGCACTATCAGCCTAGCGCCCAAGACTGATTTACCTAACTTTACGAGGCATTCAACAGATGCCGATGCAATTGCGCTTTGGCAGGTGCATCATGGTGGTGTAAGCAAGCTTGACTAAAAGTATGACGCCGCAATTGTTGATGATTGAAGACGATGAACGCCTGGCCAAGATGGTGGGAGATTACCTGCGTCAGTCAGGTTTTGGTTTTGCACATGCAGCAGACGGCACCCATGGCTTGGCGGCAGTGCAAAAGACGTCCCCTGATTTGGTCATTTTGGACCTGATGCTGCCCGACATGGATGGCTTGCAAGTGTGTCAAAAAATTCGCGGCCTCAGTGGCGCGCATGCGCAAACACCGGTGCTCATGCTCACCGCCAAAGGCGATCCCATGGACCGCATCATTGGCTTGGAACTGGGCGCTGACGATTACTTGCCAAAACCCTTTGAGCCCCGAGAACTCTTGGCGCGCATTCGCGCCATCTTGCGCCGCAAAACCGATGCAGGATCTGGCAGCCACACGCGCATGCAATTTGGCAGCTTGGAAATTGACCGCGATGCACGCACAGTCAGCGTCAACGGGCAAGCGTGCGACCTCACTTCGTATCAATTCGATTTGTTGGTGGCCATGGCGGAGCGCGCCGGACGCGTGCTCACCCGCGATCAAATCATGGAAGCAGTGCGGGGCCGTGAACTCGAAGCCTTTGACCGCTCGATTGATGTTCACATGGGCCGCATCCGCATGGCCATCGAAAAAGATCACAAAGTTCCCGAGCGAATTTTGACGGTGCGCGGCGTGGGCTATGTTTTTGCCAAACAACAAAAATAAGCCGCGCATGAATTGGATCGCTTCCATCTCAAAACATTTGTACTTGCGGATTTGGTTGGCCGTGGTGCTGGGTGTGGCCGTGTTGATGTTGGTGGTGGGTTGGGCTTGGAGTTTGTCGGTTGAGCACGTGGCCCACAATGGACCGCAAGGTGTGCGCGAGTTGCAAGTGCGCAATGACAAAGGCGAATTGATCACGGCCGTGCCCGGCCAATTGCAACGTGGCGTGGGTGTGAATTTTGAGGTGACCTTGCCCGATGGCCAAACCTTGAATTTGTTGCTGCCACGTCGCCCGCCTGCTGCGGGTCAAACGCCAGGCCTCGGTGCAGACGGTGGCGGGGCCATGGGCATGGGCAACGGCCCTCGTGATCTGTCGCCTTGGTGGGCGCGGCCGCCTTATGGTTTTGTCTGGATGTTGGTGTTGGTCGGTTTGGCTGTGGCCATTGGCGTGTATCCCATTGTGCGCAAGTTGACGCAGCGTTTGGAGTCATTGCAGCAGGGTGTACAGCGCTGGGGTGAGGGCGACTTGACGGTGCGCATGCCAGAGCAAGGTCAAGACGAAGTGGCCGATTTGTCCAAACGTTTCAATGCAGCAGCCGAACGCATTCAGCACTTGATGAGTTCGCAGCAAAGTTTGTTGAACTCGCAAAGATCTTTGTTGGCCAACGCCTCGCATGAGCTTCGTTCGCCGTTGACGCGCATCCGCATGGGCTTGGAGTTCTTGGGCGCCGACAACAGCAACGGTGCCAAACAAGAAATCGCGCGCAACATTGCTGAGCTTGATCAGTTGATCGACGAGATATTGTTGGCCAGTCGTTTGGATGCGCAAGAAGCCGATTTGGGCACCGTTGAAGCAGTGGATTTGATGGGCTTGTGTGCAGAAGAGTGCGCGCGCGTGGGCGCGGTGTTGGAGGTTCAAACGGGTGTGCAGTCCCTTGAGATGCACGGGGTGGTGAAGTTGATGCGACGCCTGATTCGCAATTTGCTCGAGAACGCCGGCCGCTATGGCGCCATCAACGGCCCTGAAGATGTGCACGTGATGGCTGCTGTGACCGACCACGAAGTGGTCTTGACGGTGAGCGATCGGGGGCCAGGTGTACCGCATGCCTTTCGCCAGAAAATTTTTGAACCCTTCTTTCGTTTGCCTGGCGCCAGCGAAAAAGCCGGCAGTGTGGGCTTGGGCTTGTCTTTGGTGAAGTCAATTGCAGAGCGTCACCATGGTCAGGTGACCTGTGAAGACCGCGAAGGAGGCGGGGCTAGTTTTGTGGTGCGTTTGCCCAAGCTTTGAAGGCTTGCTTTCGTGCAGCTTGAAATACCCATTCAAGCGCTCTAGGGTCTGCTGACTTAAGCGCGGCCCACGTTGTTGGTGAGATGGTCTTTGTCGTAGTGCAAGGCTGCGTAGCGAAAGAATGCTTCCAAGGCCACGAACAAACAATACAAAAAGCCAGCGCCGCCGCACAGAAATCCCAAGCGGAAAACATACAAGCGAACAAACATCGACAGGCCAGAAGCCAGACCGCGCACCACGCCACCGCGCTTGCCTGCTTGTGCACGTTTGCTGGCGCCCAGCATGACGTACTGCGTGAGTTTTTCCAAACTGCCACGAACGGTTTCGCGCGAGTGATGCAGCAGCTTGGCTGAAATCACCTTGCGGGGCACTGGGTTTGCAGGGTTTTCGTTGTGCAAGATGGCTTGCTCGTGCACTGCGCCGACATATTCCTTGAGCATGTCGCGTCGGAACAAGCGCTCGACTTTGGAGCGCGAAATGTAATATGTCAACTCATGCCCGTAGGCCACCATGCGCCATTGAATCTGCCAGACGGCTTGTGCGTTGGATTGCACAATGGCTTGGAGTTCTTTTTGGAAGGCCGGCGTGATGAGTTCGTCGGCGTCCAAGAAAAAAATGTAATCGCACTTGGCATGTGCAATGAGGCGATTGCGCTGAACGGCGAAGCCTTGCCAATCGGGGTATTCAAAGACTTCGGCACCCGCTTGGCGGGACAAGGCCACCGTGTTGTCGGTGCTGCCACTGTCAACCACCAGCACTTGTTCCGCAAACGCAGCGCTGGCCAAACAGGCTTCGATGCGGTGCGCCTCGTTTTTGGTCAGGACCGCAATGGTCAGCGTAGGCACCGCCATGGTCACCAGACGAAGATCAGTGGCCGTGGCCGACTGTTTCGCCTGCTTTGAGTTGGTACACCGTGCCGCAATAGGGGCACTTGGCATGGCCTTCGCGGGCCACGTCTAAGTAAACCTTGGGATGGGTGTTCCAAATTTTCATGTCAGCTTTGGGGCTGGGGCAAAAGACACCACCTTGGGGGTTCAAGTCTTTGGCCAGAAGTTCAACAGCTTGGCTCATGATCTGTTTCTTTTTGAGAATTAAACCGCAGTCAACCAGTGTGCGTATTTGGGGTTCTTGCCATTCACGATGTCAAAGAACGCCGTCTGGATTTTTTCAGTGATAGGGCCGCGGCTGCCAGCACCAATTTCAATGCGGTCGAGTTCGCGAATGGGCGTGACTTCAGCGGCAGTGCCAGTGAAGAATGCTTCGTCGCAAATATAAACTTCATCGCGCGTGATGCGCTTTTGCACAATCTCGAGGCCCAAATCTTTGGCAATGTGGAACACAGTGTTGCGTGTGATGCCGTTCAAAGCACCGGCAGACAAGTCGGGCGTGTAGATCACACCGTCTTTGATCACGAACAAGTTTTCGCCCGCGCCTTCGGACACAAAGCCAGAAGTGTCGAGCAACAAAGCTTCGTCGTAACCCTCGTCGGTGGCTTCCATGTTGGCCAAAATGGAGTTGGTGTAGTTGCTGACCGCTTTGGCCTGCGTCATGGTGATGTTCACGTGATGGCGTGTGAAGCTAGAAGTTTTGACGCGAATGCCGCGCTTCATGCCTTCTTCGCCCAGGTAAGCGCCCCAAGTCCATGCCGCCACCATCAGGTGAATGGTGTTGCCTTTAGGGCTGACGCCCAACTTTTGCGAGCCAATCCAAGTCAAAGGACGGATGTAGCCGCTTTCCAAATGGTTCTCGCGAACCACTGCTTTTTGGGCTTCATTCACTTCTTCTTTGGTGAAGGGCAACTTCATGCGCAAAATTTTGGCGCTGTTGAAGAGGCGGTCGGTGTGCTCTTGCAAACGGAAAATGGCCGTGCCATTGACTGTTTTGTAGGCGCGAACGCCTTCGAAGGCACCGCAGCCGTAGTGCAGCGTGTGGGTCAAAACGTGGATCTTGGCGTCGCGCCACTCGACCATCTTGCCGTCCATCCAGATTTTGCCGTCACGGTCTTCCATTGAGGGGGTTGCGGTGCTCATTGTTTGTCCTTTGTTGCCAGGTTCGCAAAAGCCTCATTTTACGAGGCTTATGCGGTCATTTTGACTTGCTGCGCTGATTAGCTTGTTGCTTGGGTTTCGCGTGTTGCGGCTGCTATGGGTTCTGACGTGGGGTCTGCCGTGTGCCCATCCGTTTCTTCGGCGGGCCGGGTCATCTCCCATGACATTAACTTGCCTCCCTGAAAGGTGCAGATGACATAAGAGTCGCCGGAATCGGTCCATTTGAAAATTTCGGGCTGGGCGTTGGGTTCTGACAGCCGCTCGCCCAAAGACTTGGTCAGGGCAATGACGTGCATCAAGTTGACGCCTTTTTGGAGCTTGACGTTGAGCATGACGGCGCTACCAACATGACCCACAGGGCGATTGGCGGCGCGGCTGAGCACGGTCACCATGCGCGTGAAATGCAACAAGACCCACATCACCACGGCGCCCGTGGCAATGGCGACGCCTTGCCATTGGTACTGATGCCATGCGCCCGCAACAAACAGGACAACCCCAATGGGGATCAAAATTTTGGAAAAGTTCATGACCCGATCTTAAAGTCCGCGGACGCAGTTCATGGCGTCTTCAATGCGGTCAACCGGATAAATGGTGAGGCCTTCAAAGTTCTTGTCGTTCTTTTTGGGCGCGTTGGCTTTGGGCACCACGGCCACGGTAAAGCCCAACTTGGCAGCCTCTTTGAGGCGCTCTTGGCCGCGGGGTGCTGGCCGTACTTCGCCTGCCAAACCGACCTCGCCAAAGGCGATAAAGCCCTTGGGCAAAGGCTTGCCACGAAGTGATGAAGTAATCGCTAACATCACCGCCAAGTCAGCAGCAGGCTCGCTAATGCGAACACCGCCTACTGCATTGACGAACACGTCTTGGTCCATACAGGCCACGCCGGCATGGCGGTGCAAGACGGCCAAGAGCATGGCCAAGCGGTCTCTTTCAAGGCCCACCGACAGCCTTCGCGGACTGGGTCCGCCGCTGTCAACCAGGGCTTGAATTTCGACCAGCAAAGGTCGGGTGCCTTCTAAAGTGACCATGACACAACTGCCTGCCACGGGCTCTGAATGCTGCGACAAAAAGATGGCGCTGGGGTTGGAAACGCCCTTCAGGCCTTTTTCGGTCATGGCAAAAACGCCAATTTCGTTGACGGCACCAAAGCGGTTTTTGATGGCCCGAATCAGGCGGAAGCTGCTGTGCGTGTCGCCTTCAAAATACAAAACGGTGTCGACCATGTGCTCCAAAACACGGGGTCCGGCCAGCGCGCCTTCTTTGGTGACGTGGCCCACCAACACAATGGCGGTGCCGGTGGCTTTGGCTGCGCGCGTCAGATGCGCGGCACATTCCCGGACTTGTGCCACCGAGCCTGGGGCCGAAGTGAGTTGGTCGGAATAAACCGTTTGAATGGAGTCGATGACTGCAATGTGGGGCCGCTCGCTTTGCAAAGTGGCCAGGATTTTTTCCAGTTGAATTTCGGCCAATACCTGAACCTGGCTGTGGTCCAGTCCTAGACGTCTGGAACGCAGGGCCACTTGGGCGCCACTTTCTTCGCCCGTCACATACAAAGTGTTCATGCCCTTGCGTTGCAGGGCATCGAGCGCTTGCAACAGCAAGGTGGATTTGCCGATGCCGGGATCGCCGCCAATCAAGACGACGCCGCCTTCCACCACGCCGCCGCCCAAAGCACGGTCGAGCTCTTCGATGCCGGTGGGGCTGCGGTCGACGTCTGTGGCTTCAATGTCGCCCAGCTTGGTGAGCTCGGACGTTTTGGCCAAGGCTTGAAATTGGCTGGTGTACCGGTTTTTGGCGTTGCCACCAGCGTCGACGGTACTTTCAATGAGGGTGTTCCAAGCGCCGCACGCGGGGCACTTGCCCAGCCAGCGTGGTGTGGTGCCACCGCAATCGGTGCAGGTGAAAATGGTTTTGTCTTTGGCCATGGGTTGAGCCTAACACTCCGACGTGAACAAACGCGCAATGAACTTCATCAGGACCAAGCTTGCAAGAGTTTGTGGGCAATGTCGGCAGCAGGCAAGGCTTCGCAATCGGACGCGTTTTGACCAGACCACAAAGGCGAATAGTCGCCAGAACCCTGCGCTTCAGCGGCTGTACGCAAGGGGGCGACCGCTGCCGTGGCCAAGGGGAAATCGGGGACGTCTGGGTTGAGGGGCCCAAAGTCTTGCATGAACTTGTTCACAATGCCGCGCGCGGGTCGGCCACTGAACAAGTTGGTCAAAGCCGTATGACGTGCGCGCTCTGACATCAAAGCTTGTCGATGCAGGGCGCTGGTGGTGGCCTCGTGGCTGGTCAAAAATGCGGTGCCAGCCTGGACCGCGCTGGCGCCGAGGCTTTGCGCCGCTTTCACGGCTGCTGCACTTGAAATGCCCCCCGCTGCAATCACAGGCACTGTCACCGCTTTAACGATTTGAGGCAACAAAGACAGGGTGCCCACTTGGGTGCTGAGATCGTTTGTGAGAAACATGCCGCGGTGGCCACCAGCTTCCAGGCCCTGCGCAATGACGGCGTCTGCGCCGTGGTGTTCAAGCCATTGGGCTTCTTGGACGGTGGTGGCGGAGGACCAAATTTGAATGCCCCAAGCTTTGAGTTGTTGCACCCACTCGGGCTTTGGCAAACCAAAGTGGAAGCTGACCACCGCAGGTTTGAATTGGCCCATGAGCGCGAGGCTTTCTTCGCTGAAAGGCGCGCGGCCTGGCCCAGAGCCCACCGTCGCTGGGTCAATGCCGTGTGATTGGTAGGCCGGGTGGAGTTTCAGTCGCCAGGCGGCTTCTTTGTTGGGTTGCGCCTCTGGCGGTGTGTGACAAAAGAAATTGACGTTAAGAGGGAGCAGGGGGCCCCAAGTCGAATGCGACTGCGCGTCGGTTGAGATCGCCACTTGAAATGCGCTCAGCTCTTTGTGCAGTTGCTCCGCATTGAGCATGGCTGCGGGAATGCTGCCCAAACCACCCGCTTTGAAAACGGCCGCCGCCAAGGCATGGTTTTGTGATCCAGCCATGGGTGCTTGGACCAATCGGATGGCGTGGGCATCAAAAAATGAGGTGTTCATGGCGCAATTATTCCCTGTGCGGTGGCTCATGAGACAAGCCCATGAGGCTATTTTGAGCCAAGGCGCGGGTTAACCCGATTTTGCGGCGCTTTGAAATTCATTTAACATGTTAAATAAATTCAAACACCATGAAACAACAAGCTTTTGTTCACCGCAATTTGCCTCGCCTGCTGCTACAAGCTCGCGAGGCGGTGATGACGCACACGCGTCCTAGCCTCCGCGAACATGGGCTGTCAGATCAGCAGTGGCGAGTGCTGCGAGTGCTGGGTGAGCATGCCAACAGCAAGGATGGTGCTGAAGGTGTGGAGACGGGGCGTGTGGCACGCGAAGCGTTTTTACTCGGTCCCAGTTTGACGGGTGTGCTAACGCGCATGGAGCGCGATGGGTTGATTGAGCGCAGCCGTTGTTCGCAAGATGCGCGGCGCACAGTGGTTCGGGCCACCCCCTTGGGATTGTCCAAGGTGGCCAAATTATCGGAAGCCATTGAGGCGCATTACGCCTGGATGGAAAGCGAACTGGGCAAACAAAAATTGGCGCAGTTGTATCAGTTGTTAGATGCCGTGATTCAGTTGGAGACGTCTCCAATGGACGAGGCGATGGAAGAAATGGAATGAGCAAAATGAATCCCAGCGTAAACAGTGATGCACGCTATTGGCCGCAAGGCACCGTGTACGGCGCTCTGTTGAATTTTCAGCAAGAATGGAATTTGAGAGCGCCGCAAATGCCTGAAGCGCCGCACAAAGGTGCACCCAAAGCACCCGTGCTGTTCATCAAAACCGCCAACACGTTCACAGCGTCGGGGGGCGGCATCGCAATTCCTTCAGCAGTGGCCGATGTGGACATTGGCGCCAATTTGGCTTGGGTGTTCGGCGCAGATGCCAAGCCCGTGGCGTGTGTGTTGGTGAACGATGTGTCCATTCCGCACGAGAGCTATTACAGACCGCCGGTGAAGTTCAAATGCGTCGATGGTTTCTTGGGCGTGGGGTCCAAAGCGCTGGGCATTGCGCAGGTCAAGACCGACGCGGTGGTGCTTACCGTCAAGGTGAATGGCAAAGAGGTACAACGTGTGAACTACGCAGACACTGTGCGCAAATCACAAACTTTGCTGGCAGACATTGCTGAGTTCATGACCTTTCAAGAGGGCGATGTGTTGTTGCTCGGCAGCGACTGCTTGCCCGATGGCAAACGCCCTCGCGCCAAGGTGGGTGATGTGGTGGAAATATCGGCCGATGGTTTTGACACCTTGGTCAACACATTCGTGGGAGGTGCCGCATGAAGCACGCACGCATTGCTTGGGCTGGCGCCATTCACGAAGCCGTTGAATCGAACGGCGAGTTGTTGCTCACGCGCAGTCCTTGGGCTGGCAAACGTTTGAAGTTTGACGAGGTGGTGTGGTTGCCGCCTTTGGCGCCTGTGCCTCAGGCCCGAACCATTTTGGCATTGGGTTTGAACTATGCAGATCACGCCAAAGAGTTGGCGTTCAAAGCGCCGGAAGAACCTTTGGTGTTTGTGAAAGGCGAGGCCTCCTTGATCGGTCACAAAGCCTTCACGCGCAGGCCACAAGACGCAACCCACATGCACTACGAATGCGAGTTGGCCGTCGTCATTGGCCGTACGGCCAAGAACGTGAAAAAAGAAAATGCCTACGACTATGTGGGCGGCTACACCGTGGCCAACGATTACGCCATTCGTGATTATTTGGAAAACTGGTATCGCCCCAATTTCCGTGTGAAGAACCGCGACACCTGCACGCCCATTGGACCCTGGTTGGTAGACGCCAAAGACATTCACGACCAGTACGGCAGTCCTCAAAATTTAAGTTTGCAAACCACCGTGAACGGCAAGCTGACGCAAAGTGGCCACACGCGCGACATGATTTTTGATGTGCCGACTTTGATCGAGTATTTCAGTGCCTTTATGACGCTGCAACCCGGCGATTTGATTTTGACGGGCACACCCGATGGTGTGGTGAATTGCAATGTGGGCGATGTGATCGTGACCAGCATTGAAGGTGTGGGCGAGTTGATCAACACCTTGGGTGAGTGATTCATCTGCCAGCGAAGACATGAACAGAGGAAACAAGAAATGCGCATTGACCATTTGATTGACGGCAAAGCCGTTGCCAGCTCACAAACATTTGAAACCCGCGACCCTGCCACGCAAGAAGTGCTGGCCGAAGTGTCTTCGGGCGGTACCGATGAAGTGAACCAAGCTGTGGCGTCGGCTAAAGCCGCTTTTCCAAAATGGGCAGGCACACCCGCTGCAGAGCGCGCCAAGATCATGCGCAAGTTAGGCGAACTGATCACCAAGCATGTGCCTCAGATTGCAGAAACAGAAACACGTGATTGCGGTCAAACCATTTCGCAAACGGGCAAGCAACTTGTACCGCGCGCTGCCGATAATTTTTCTTACTTTGCCGAAATGTGCACGCGCGTGGATGGCCACACCTATCCCACGCCCACCCATTTGAACTACACCTTGTTTCACCCCGTCGGTGTTTGCGCGTTGATCAGTCCTTGGAATGTGCCCTTCATGACTGCTACTTGGAAAGTGGCACCTTGCTTGGCCTTTGGCAACACCGCTGTGTTGAAGATGAGCGAGTTGTCGCCAATGTCAGCCGCACGTTTGGGTGAATTGGCTTTGGAAGCAGGTGTGCCACCTGGCGTCTTGAACTTGGTGCACGGTTATGGCCGTGATGCGGGCGAGCCCTTGGTGTCGCACCCTGATGTGCGCGCCATTTCTTTCACGGGTTCTACCGCCACAGGCAATCGCATAGTGCAAAGTGCGGGCCTGAAAAAATTCAGCATGGAGCTCGGCGGTAAATCACCGTTCGTGATTTTTGAAGACGCCGATTTGCCGCGCGCCTTGGACGCCGCGGTGTTCATGATCTTCAGCAACAACGGTGAACGATGCACGGCAGGTAGTCGCATCTTGGTACAGCAAAGCATCTATGCCGACTTCGTGCAAAAGTTCACAGAGCGCGCTAAGCGCATTTCAGTGGGCGATCCCTTGGACGAGAACACCATTGTGGGCCCCATGATCAGCCAAGCGCATTTGGCCAAAGTCAAAAGTTACATTGAGTTGGGTCCTAAAGAAGGTGCCACGATGTTGTGCGGTGGTTTAGACAAGCCCTCCTATGCGGCGGATTTACCAGACCGCGTGAAGAACGGTAACTTTGTGTGGCCCACGGTGTTTGCCGATGTCGACAACCGCATGAAGATTGCGCAAGACGAAATCTTTGGCCCTGTGGCCTGCATCATTCCCTTCCGCGACGAAGCGCACGCCATTGAATTGGCCAACGACATTCAATATGGCTTGTCCAGTTATGTGTGGACCGAAAACATTGGCCGCGCACACCGCGTGGCGGCTGCGGTAGAGGCGGGCATGTGTTTTGTGAACAGCCAAAACGTGCGCGACTTGCGTCAACCCTTTGGTGGCACCAAGGCCAGCGGCACAGGTCGCGAAGGTGGCACTTGGAGTTACGAAGTTTTTTGCGAACCTAAAAACGTGGCGGTGTCGATGGGCTCGCATCACATTCCACATTGGGGAGTCTGAACATGGGACAAGTTTCACTCGCTGCCAAAATCACGCACGTGCCGTCCATGTATTTGAGCGAGTTGGACGGTCCGCAAAAAGGCACACGGCAAGCCGCCATTGACGGACATCACGAAATTGACCGGCGTTGCCGTGAGTTGGGTGTCGACACCATTGTGGTGTTTGACACGCACTGGTTGGTGAACTCGGCGTACCACCTGAACAATGCCGCGCATTTCAAAGGAAACTACACCAGCAACGAGTTACCTCACTTCATCAGCAACATGCCGTATGAGTACGATGGCAATCCAGCGCTGGGCCATATCTTGGCCAAGGCCTGCAATGAAGCGGGCGTGACCACTCTGGCGCATGAGCACACCAGCTTGGCGTTGGAATACGGCACGCTGGTGCCTATGCGCTACATGAACACCGACCGCCACTACAAAGTGATTTCGGTGTCGGCGCTCTGCATGGTGCACTCCTTGGCCGAAAGCGCCCAATTGGGTTGGGCCATGCGCCGTGCCGTAGAGCAACATTACGACGGCAAGGTGGCTTTCTTTGCCAGCGGCTCTTTGTCGCACCGTTTTGCACAAAATGGTTTGGCACCCGAGTACGCCAACAAAATCTGGAGTCCGTTTTTAGAGCAGTTAGACCACAGCGTGGTTGAGATGTGGCAGCGTGGCGATTGGAAAACTTTCTGTGCCATGCTGCCCGAGTACGCCGCCAAAGGCCATGGCGAAGGTTTCATGCACGACACCGCCATGTTGCTGGGTTTGTTGGGCTGGGATCAATACCAAGGCAAAGCGGAAGTGGTCACGCCTTACTTTCCCAGTTCGGGTACTGGACAAATCAACGTGGTGTTTCCTGTGACCGATGTTTTGGACGAAGCAGGGCATGCGGTCACCAGCCTGAACCTCAAAACCTTGAAAGATCCCTCTGCCGTTTATGCCGCAGGGGCCAGCCGTTTGTAATTCATTTCGAAAGTTGTCACATGCCGCATTTGGTGATTCTTTATACAGGCCAGTTGGATGCTGAAACCAACATGAAAGTCTTGTGCCGTGATTTGGCCGATGCCATGCTGACGGTGGTGGACGAAGCTGGCAAGCAAGTTTTTCCCACTGGCGGTACGCGCGTGTTGGCCTATCCTGCGCCGCACTATGCCGTAGCCGATGGTGGTACGGCGGGCCGCAAGGCCGCGCAGTTTGACAACAACCCGCATGGCGGCTCGGAAGATTATGCGTTTGTGTATTTGAATGTGCGCATGGGCAAAGGGCGCAGCGATGCCACGCAAAAACGTGCAGGCGACACCTTGGTTGAGGTCACCCAAAAACACTTCGCCGATCTCTTTGCTAAACGTCACATCGGCATCACCCTGCAAATTGATGTAGGCCCCGAAGTGTTTGACAACAAGCACAGCAACATCCATCCTTTGTTTGCGTCCCTTTGAAAGAAACGCATGTTTGATTCCCAACGCATTGCAGAACTGGCTGCCGAATTGCAGGAAGCGCAAGCCACGCGCAAGCAAGTTGAGCACTTTTCCAAACGCTTTCCTGGCATGACCATTGAAGACGGTTACCGTGTGAGCCGCGCCTGGGTGGCTTTGCAATTGGCCCAAGGCCGTCAAGTGATTGGTCACAAAATTGGCCTTACCTCGCGAGCTATGCAGCAGGCCAGCCAAATCGATGAACCTGATTACGGCACGCTGCTCGACAACATGCTGTATACCTGCACGCCTGGTCAAACGCTAGACATTGCCTACACCGACTTTGTGGTGCCGCGTGTCGAAGTGGAGTTGGCCTTTGTCTTGAAAAATGATTTGCAAGGCCCCAACGTCACTGTTGATGAGGTGTTGGCGGCCACCGAGTACGTCACGCCTGCCATTGAAATCATCGATTCACGCATTGAGCAATTTGATCGTCACACCAAAGTGATGCGCAAAGTGTTTGACACCATCAGCGACAACGCGGCCAATGCCGGCATTGTGGTGGGTGCAGAAAAAGTCGATCCCTTCACCACCAACTTGCCATGGTGCGGCGCCATTCTCAAACTCAATGGCGTGGTGGAAGAAACAGGTTTGGCAGCCGGCGTACAAGGTCACCCCGCAGTGGGCATTGCATGGTTGGCCAATAAGTTGGCACCCTGGGGTGAGCATTTAAAAGCTGGCCAGATTGTGTTGGCCGGCTCCTTTACCAAACCGGTGCCTGCCAAAGTGGGTGATGTGTTCGACGCAGACTACGGCCCTTTAGGTCGTTTGCAATTTAAATTCAACTGAAAGAAGCCACATGAAAACTCCTGTCAATCGTTTCAAAAAAGCCATCACAGAAAAGCACGCGCAAATTGGTTTGTGGGTGGGTTTGGCCAGCAGTTACAGTGCAGAAATTTGCGCCATGGCGGGCTTCGACTGGTTACTGATCGATGGCGAACATGCGCCTAATAATTTACAAAGTATTCAGCAGCAACTTCAGACCATCGCTGCTTATCCAGTGAACAACGCCATTGCGCGTGTTCCAGTGGGCGATGCCGCTTTGATCAAACAGTATTTAGATTTGGGCGCGGAAACATTGCTGATTCCCATGGTGGACACACCCGAGCAAGCCGCGCACTTGGTTCAAGCCATGCGTTATCCGCAAAATGATGGCAAGGGCGGCATCCGCGGTATGGGGGGTGCACGTGCTTCACGCTGGGGCATGTTTCCCAACTACACCAAAGAGGCCAATGAACAAGTTTGCTTGTTGGTGCAGGCCGAAACACGTGAAGCTTTGAAAAACTTGGACGCCATTGCCAACACACCTGGTGTGGATGGTGTCTTCATTGGTCCCGCCGATTTATCTGCTTCTTTGGGCCATGTGGGTGATCCCAATCACCCAGAAGTACAAGCGGCCATTGAAGATGCGATTGCACGCATTTTGAAAGCTGGCAAAGCGCCAGGCATTTTGACATCCGATGAGGCGCAAGCGAAACACTACTTGGCGCTGGGTGCTTTGTTTGTGGCCGTGGGTTTGGACACGCAAATCTTGGTACGCCAAACAGCCGCACTCGCGAAAAAATTCAAACCCAATGCCGGCATTGAGTTGCCCGCGTCCGGCCAGGTGTATTGATCATGCTGACGCATCAACTGCCAACGGTTCGCTCTTTGCAGCATGAAGTGCACCCCAAAGAATGGGAAGCGCGTGTGCAATTGGCGGCGTGCTACCGCGTCTTTGCTTTTTTGGGCTGGACTGAGATGATTTACAACCACATCACCTTGCGCTTGCCGCAAGAAGTGAGTGGTGCCGAAAAACATTTCCTGATCAATCCCTTTGGTTTGCATTACAGCGAAGTCACTGCCAGCAACTTGGTCAAGATTGACCTCAAGGGCAAAGCCTTGGATGGTTCGCCCTACCCCGTCAATCCTGCCGGCTTTACGGTGCATGCGGCCATCCACGACAGCTTGCCCGGTGCCCATTGCGTCATGCACACGCACACCACCGCAGGTGTGTCGGTGGCGTGTTTGAAAGACGGTTTGCAACAAACCAATTTTTACACCGCGCAACTTCACGACATGATTGCGTACCATGACTTTGAAGGCATCACCATCCACGCCGATGAAGCACCGCGCTTGCTCAAAAGCATTGGCAACAAGCAGGCGGTGATTTTGCGCAACCATGGCTTGCTGTCATGGGGTGCCACACTGCCGCAAACCTTTGCCATTTTGTGGACCCTGCAACGTGCCTGCGAAATTCAATTGGCCACCTTCAGCATGGGAGGTGCACAAGCGGTCATTCCTGTGAGTGAAGACATTGCTGCCAAATGCACACGCGATGCTTTGCAATTCAACCCCAACCATGGTGCTGGCACCGATGTGCTCGATGCCTTGATCCGACAAGTCGATCGCAGCATCGTTCGCCCTGAAGAAAGTTACCGTTTATGAAAGTTTGCATTTATGGCGCTGGTGCCATTGGCGGTTGGATCGGCGTGCACTTGGCGCAAACAGGGCACGAGGTGAGTGTGGTGGCGCGAGGTGCCACGCTTGAAGCCTTGCAGAAGAATGGACTTCAGTGTGTTCAAACGCAAGCGGCAGAGGCGCGTATCAAAGCTGATGTCAAAGTGTCTGCCAACCCCGCAGATTTAGGCCCACAAGATTTGGTGATCGTTGCCGTGAAAGCGCCCGCCATGGCGGACGTGGCCAAGGGGATTGCGCCCTTGCTAGGTCCCAACACGATGGTGATGACGGCCATGAATGGTGTCCCTTGGTGGTTCTTTCAAGGTTTTGGTGGCAAGTTGCAAGGCACGACGCTGAGTACCATTGACCCGGAAGGCCGCATTGCCAAAGCCATTCCCGCCCACCACGTGGTGGGCTGTGTGGTGCATGCCAGTTGTTCCCTCGATGCACCCGGCGTGGTGCGGCATCACTTCGGTCAAGGTTTGATTTTGGGTGAACCTGCCGATCAACACGGCCAGGTGAGTGCGCGCGTGCAGCAATTGGTCGCTGATTTGAGCGCTGCAGGGTTCAATGCCAGCGCCTCCGCCCAAATTCAAAAAGACGTTTGGTACAAGCTTTGGGGCAACATGACCGTCAACCCCATCAGCGCCATCACGGGCGCCACCACCGACCTCATTTTGAAAGACGATTTGGTGCGTGATTTTGTCTCGAAGGTGATGCTGGAGGCCAAAGCCATCGGCGAAAAAATAGGCATTCCCATTGCCCAAACCCCCGAGGACCGGCATGCGGTCACGCTGAAGTTGGGTGCGTTCAAAACATCCATGTTGCAAGACGTCGAAGCCGGTAAAACGGTGGAGCTTGATGCGTTGGTCAGTGGCGTGCGCGAGTTGGGTCAATTGACGCAAGTCAGCACCCCTTACACCGATGCGTTGTTGGGTCTCAGTCGCCTGCATGCCAGCGTTCGCGGCCTGTACCCGACATAATGACCCCATGACTGAAAAATCCAAAGCACTGTCGATCACGGCATTTGCCACCTTGTTGTTGGTGGCCTTCATGATGGGCGCCAACCATGTGGCCGCGCGCTTTGCGTTCAACCATGGCGTGGACGTGATCACCGCAGTGAGCTTCCGAAGTGCGGTCACGGCTTTGGTGGTCGGTTTGATTTTGTGGCAACAAAAAGTCCAAATTCAAATTCAGCCGCATCACAAAAAATACTTGCCGCTCATCGGTCTGATCATTGCGGTTCAGAGCGTGTGCTTGTATTCATCGGTGGCCCGATTGCCTGTGGCCCTGGCCTTGTTGGCGTTCAACACATACCCTTTGTCGACCGCATTTTGGGCGCGCGTCCTTTACAAACACCAACCCGAAAAAGCGGTGCTCTGGAGTATGCCCATCATTTTGGTGGGCCTGGCGTTGGCGCTGGATGTGATGGGTGCGGCCTCTGGTTTGGGCGCATCTGAGCATTGGGCGCAAATTGGCAGTGGCGTGGCGTTTGCACTGGCGGCTTCAGCCACCTTTGGCTTGGCACTGGTCTACACCCAACACGAAACCGTCGGCTTGGATGGCCGCGTGCGCACCTTCTCTTCCATGTCCTTGGTGGGTGTGTTGGCCGTGGCGGTGGCGGTCAGCCAAGGCGGTTTTCATTTGCCCAACGCACCTGCAGGTTGGTGGGGTTTGGGCATGCTGACCTTTTTGTACGGCACTGCCTTCACCATTTTGTTCACGGTACTGCCTCGATTGGGCGTGGTGGGCAACTCGGCCATCATGAATGTGGAGCCCGTGTTTGCGTTGACCTTGGCTTGGGCCTTGCTGGATCAAGCGATTGCGCCTATTCAGTTGGTGGGTGCGGCTTTGGTGGTGGGCGCCGTGATGTGGTTGGGACTGCGCAAGCGCTAAGCTTTCAAGCAGCAGGCTTTGGATTCAGCGGGCCGTGCAACATCGTTTAATCCTGGCCTTTTTTCAAACTCAGTGCGGTGTCGTAAACCACGTTTTTAGAAGTGCCGGTGATGTCGCTGGTCAGTTTGACGGCCGTCTTCAGCGGCAGCTCGGTCAACAGCAATTTCAGTGTGCGCAAACTGTCGGCATCCAAGGCCTCGCTGGCGTCTTGCGTAGGCTTGTCCAAAGCGTGAACCACCAGCGCAAACTCACCGCGCACATGATCGGCTTTTTCTGCAAACCAGGCGGGCAGTTGATGTGCAGGCAATGTGTGCACTGTTTCAAATTGTTTGGTGAGTTCACGTCCCACAGTGATCAAGCGTGAGCCCAATTGAGACAAGGCTTGGGCCAAGGCTTCAATGCGATGCGGCGCTTCAAGCAAGACCACAGCGCGCGATTCCCCCATCAGGGTGTCAATGGCGCGTTGGCGTTCGGTGGCTTTGGAAGACAAAAAGCCAGTGAACACAAAGCCGCCTTCGCCTGTCATGCCCGAGGCACTGAGCAGGGCCGTGACGCTGCTGGCGCCAGGCAAAGGCATCACTCTGTAACCGGCAGCCGCAACGGCAGCGACCAAGCGCGCACCAGGGTCGCTGATGGCCGGCGTGCCGGCATCGCTGACATAGGCCACACGTTGGCCTTGCGCCAAACGTGCAATGACTTGCGCAGCAGCTTCCGCTTCGTTGTGTTGGTGCACAGCCAGCAGTTGTGAGTTGCTGCGATCTAAACCATAGGCGCGCAACATTTGCTGGGTGTGGCGCGTGTCTTCACAGGCCAGGGTGTCAGCCCTTTCAATGACATACAAAGCACGCAAAGTGATGTCGGCCAGATTGCCAATGGGGGTGGCCACCACATACAGTGTGCTGGCGGGGTGGTTTTGAGGACCCACTGCTTCGCGGGCTACTTGGAAGGCGTGGCTGTAAATCGACGTCAATGGGTTTCCTTGGTCCTACAAATCAAAGCAGTATGCAAACCCGCTTCAAGCAAACCACCAAACAATCTGGCGATGCTGCAGAAGATGCGGCACTTCACTTTTTACAACATCAGGGCTTGCGCTTGCTGCAACGCAATTATCGAACGCCTGGCAGGGGTGGCGGCGAAATTGACCTCATTTTGCAAGAATCTGACAGCACCTTGGTGTTTGTTGAGGTTCGAAAGCGTTCGCAGCGCCAATTTGGCGGGGCGCTGGGCAGTGTCAGTCGCGCCAAACAAAGGCGCATTGTCTTTGCGGCGCGGTATTTTTTGTGGCGCTGGCAGCAACTGCCGCCCACCCGTTTCGATGTGATTGCCTGGGAGCCCGATGGCCTCATTTGGCAGAAGGCTGCATTTGAGGCCGGCACTTGGTAAATGGCTGGCGGTGCCGCATGGGCTGGGGGTATCATCCAGTGCATGCTAGACCTGCGAATTCAGCAACATTTCATCGACAGTGCCGACCTGCAATACCAGGCCGCCGAAACCTTGGCCAAACCCTTGGATGCGGGCGTCCAGGCGCTCATGGCCTGCGTCACCAGTGGTGGCAAGGTGATGGTTTGCGGCGAGGGCAGTGCAGCCGCTTTGGCACAGTACTTTGCCAGCTTGTTCGTGGGTGGCTTTGAACGCGAGCGTCCCGAACTGGCGGCCATCGCTTTGCGCCACGAAGGCTTGGGCGATCCCGCCTATGCCGGCTTGGCGCGACAAGTCCGCGCATTGGGCCAAGCGGGTGATGTGCTGTTGCTGCTCACCGCCAATGGCGAAGAAGAAGGTTTGTTGCGCGCTTTGCATGCAGCCCACGAACGCGACATGACCGTCATTGCCCTCACAGGCAAAGGCGGCGGTGCTGTGGCCAAGGCCTTGCGCGAGACCGATGTGCACGTAGGCATCCCCCATGACCGTGCTGCCCGCATTCGCGAAGTCCAACAACTGGCTTTGCATTGCCTGTGCGATGGTGTGGACGCCCAACTCATGGGTGACCAAGACACCTTGTCCTAATCACCTTCCAAACTGGCGCAATTCACATTCTGTCTGCACCCGATTAAAATATTTCAAGACTCTCTAAGGATTACTCAAGTGAAACTCAATCTCAAACGTTGGATGTTGTCTGGTTTGGCCGTCGGTGCCGTCATCTCCAGTTTGTCGGCCTGCGCACCTTTGGTGGTGGGCAGCGCAGTGATGAGTGGCATGGTGGCCATTGACCGCCGCACCGCCGGTATTCAATTGGAAGACGAAGGCATCGAGTTGCGCACGGCGCAAGGTTTGCGACAAAACCTCAGCGATGCAGCGCACGTCAATGTCACCAGCTACAACCGCATGGTGCTCTTGACGGGTGAAGTCAGCTCTGCCGCCGAGAAAGAGCGCGCTGAGCGCTTGGCCAAGAGCCAAGAAAACGTGTCGTCCGTGGTGAATGACTTGGCCATTGAACCTGCCAGCTCGCTCACACAGCGCTCTAAGGACGCCATCACCACAGGCCAAATCAAAGCCTTGTTGGTGGATGCCAAAGATCTGCAATCCAACGCCTTCAAAGTGGTCACCGAGCGCGGCATTGTTTACTTGATGGGACGCGTCACGGCCCGCGAAGCACAGCGTGCCTCTGAAATTGCACGCAGCGGCAGCGTCAATGGCGTGGTCAAGGTGGTGCGCGTGTTTGAAACCATCACGGAAGAAGAACTCAAGCGCATCAGCGCACAACCCTTGTCGCCGCAAGCGCAACCCAAAATTTAATTGCCGCGCAAAGTACAGCAAGACCAAGCAAAAGGGCTCTGAATTTCAGAGCCCTTTTTTTCTCTGTCATGCAGAGCGTTGCTTACTTCAAGCGTTTGATCAAGCTGGAAGTGTCCCAGCGCTTGCCGCCCATTTGCTGCACGTCGGCATAGAACTGGTCCACCAAGGCCGTGACGGGCAAGCGCGCGCCATTGCGCTTGGCTTCGTCCATCACCAGACCTAAGTCTTTGCGCATCCAATCGACGGCAAAACCAAAGTCAAACTTGTCGGCCACCATGGTCTTGCCGCGGTTGTCCATTTGCCAGCTTTGTGCAGCACCTTTGCCAATCACGTCCAGCACCAGGTTCATGTCGAGGCCGGCCTTTTGGCCAAAGGCAACCGCTTCCGACAAGCCTTGCACCAAGCCCGCAATGCAAACTTGGTTGACCATCTTGGTCAATTGGCCGGCGCCAGACTCACCCATCAGGGTGTAGGCACGAGAGAAGGCCATGGCAGCAGGCTTGGTGAGTTCGAAGATGGCGGCATCACCGCCGCACATCACGGTCAGCAAACCGTTTTGCGCACCGCCTTGACCACCCGACACGGGCGCATCGATGAAGTTCAGACCTTGTGCTTTGGCGGCCGCATACAGTTCACGTGCCACATTGGCAGAGGCCGTGGTGTGGTCCACAAAAATGGCGCCTTTTTTCATGCCTGCAAAAGCGCCGTCAGGTCCCAAAACCACAGCGCGCAAATCGTCGTCATTGCCCACGCAGCAAAAAACGATGTCGGCGTTTTTCACGGCTTCACGGGGCGTGGGTGCATGGGCTGGCTGACGTGAGTCGGCAAACTCTTGGCACCAAGCGGCTGCTTTGGCTTCGCTGCGGTTGTAAACCGTGACCGCGTGACCTGCACGTGCCAAGTGACCTGCCATGGGATAACCCATGACGCCAAGGCCCAAAAAGGCCACATGTTGTGAAGGTGCGGGTTCGTAGGTTTTGGCGTTCAAGCTGCTCATGATGGGTTCAGTGTTGGGTTTCAAAAGAAGGGTGAATCAAAAAATGAAGACAGGGCTTAATCTTTGAAGCCGTGATTGTCCACCAGTTTTGAGTTTTGCGGGTATTTGCGCAGCAAGGCCAGCGTCTGCTGGCTGATCTCTTGGTTTTGATACAAAGCTTGCAAACTTTGGTCCAGCGTTTGCATGCCCACTGCGTGGCCGGTTTGCAAAAGGGCATACAGCTGGCTCACTTTGCCCTCTCGCACCAGGTTGCGCACGGCCGGGGTGGCCACCATGATTTCATGTGCAGCCACACGACCCAAACCTGAGCGGTGGGGACACAGCGTTTGGGTGAGCACCGCCACCAAACTTTCTGCAAACAAGGCACGCACCCCTTCTCTTTCCTGCGAGGGAAAGGCATCGACCAGTCGGTCAACGGCTTGCGGCGCACTGGCAGTATGCAAGGTGGCCAGTACCAAGTGGCCGGTTTCGGCCGCTGTCAGTGCCAGTTTGATGGTGCGGCTGTCACGCAACTCGCCGACCAACAGCACATCGGGATCCTCGCGCAGGGCCGCACGCAAGCCCGACTCAAAGTCGGGTGTGTCGCGTCCAACCTCACGCTGGTGCACCAAGCTGTTGTGAGAGGTGTGAATGAACTCAATCGGGTCTTCCAAGGTCACGATGTGAACTTGGCGCTCGGTGTTGATGTGATGCAGCAAGGCCGCCAGCAAGGTGGACTTGCCGCTGCCTGTGGGACCCGTGAAAAGCAACAAGCCATGGCGCTGCAGGGCCCAATGGGCAACACACGCTGGGGCATTCAAATGCTTGAGCTGGGGCATCTCATTGGGTATCAGGCGCAGCGCCAGTGCAGGCCCGCGCGCTTGCTCAAATGCATTGACACGAAAGCGTCCTAGCTCAGGCAAGCTGACGGCAAAGTCGACGTTGTTGAGCGCGGCGCTAGGGTGCAAATTGGAGCTTGTGTCTAAACCCTGGGCATGCATCAAGGCGGTGCGAATGTCGTGCACATCTTGGGCACATAACACGCGCGACATGTCGGGACGGTACATGCTGTGCGAGGTGCAAGAAACCGATACGCGCTGCAGTTGGCCATCGATGCGCAGCCAAGCAGACTCGCCGGTTGACCAGTGAACATCGGAGGCGCCCACGCTTCTTGCCAAGCGCAGCAGCGTGGGCCATGCGTTTCCTTGCGCTGCTGAGATTTGGTAAGCTTGTTGCATGAGCACTTCAGTTTCAGTCAATCTCGCCCAAGTGCGCAAGCGAATTGAGCTTGCATGCCTTTCGGCAGAACGTCCCGCCAATGCGGTCCATTTGTTGGCTGTGTCCAAGACCATGCCTGCGCAAGCAGTGCGCGAGGCTTATGCCGCTGGGCAAGTCGCGTTTGGTGAAAACTACATTCAAGAGGGCGTCGACAAGATCGCCTCATTGACAGATTTGCCTTTAGAGTGGCATTGCATTGGCCCCATTCAAAGCAACAAAAGCAAGTTGGTGGCCGAAAACTTTGCGTGGGTCCACAGCATCGATCGATTGAAAATTGCAGAGCGTTTGTCTGCTCAGCGACCTGTCAACTTGCCTCCGCTTCAAGTTTGTTTGCAAGTGAATGTCGATGGCGGCAGCAACAAATCTGGCGTGACACCCAGCGAGCTGTTGGCATTGGCGCAAGCGGTCGCGAAATTGCCAAACCTGCAGTTGCGCGGCATCATGACCATTCCTGAACCTGCAGAAAACGAAGCGGCTGCTCGCGCCGTCCACCATCAAGCCAAAGATTTGTTCGACAGTTTGCAAGCTGCTGGTTTGAGCGTCGACACCCTGTCCATGGGCATGACCGGTGATCTTGAGGCGGCCATTGCCGAAGGCAGTACCTGCGTGCGAGTGGGCACCGCCATTTTTGGACAGCGCTGAAATCAAAGCCCAGCGCTAAGGGCTGGGCTGCTGGTGTGTCACGGTTTGTTAAAACCGCGGCAAATCAGGGTGCGAAATTTGTCCGCCGCGAACCAACATCTTGCCGTATTCAGCACAACGGTTCAGTGTTGGAATGACTTTGCCGGGGTTGAGCAAACTCAAAGGGTCAAAGGCTTTTTTCACTGCAAACATTTGTGCGTTTTCTTCTGCAGAAAACTGCACGCACATGCTGTTGAGTTTTTCAATGCCCACACCATGTTCCCCCGTGACAGTGCCGCCCATGGCCACACTGGTTTCCAAAATGTCGGCGCCAAACAATTCGCAGCGGTGCATTTGGTCGGGGTCGTTGGCATCGAACAAAATGAGCGGATGCAAATTGCCATCACCCGCGTGAAAGACGTTGGCGCAGCGCAGTTGGTATTTCTTTTCCATCTCTGCAATGGCCAACAAAATGTCGGCCAGTCGTTTGCGCGGAATGGTGGAGTCCATGCACATGTAATCGGGGCTGATGCGGCCCGAAGCTGGGAAGGCATTTTTGCGACCGCTCCAAAAACGCAAGCGCTCGGCTTCGTCTTTGCTCACGGCAATGGCGGTGGCGCCGCAGCCGCGCAGCACGTCGCTCATGCGGCCAATCTCTTCTTCAACTTCTTCGGGCGTGCCATCGCTTTCGCACAGCAAAATGGCTTCGGCATTCAGGTCGTAGCCTGCGTGCACAAAATCTTCGACCGCTGCTGTCATGGGTTTGTCCATCATTTCCAGTCCTGCTGGAATGATGCCGGCGGCAATCACTGCCGCCACCGCATCACCCGCTTTGCGAATGTCGTCAAAGCTGGCCATGATGCAGCGTGCGAGTTGCGGCTTGGGCACCAACTTGACGGTGACTTCGGTGGTGATGGCCAGCATGCCTTCGCTGCCGACCAACACCGACAACAAATCAAAACCCGTGGTGTCCAAAGCATCGCTGCCAAAGGTGATGGGTTCGCCTTCAATGGTGAAGCCTCTGACTTTGAGCACGTTGTGCAAGGTGAGACCGTATTTCAGGCAGTGCACACCGCCCGAGTTTTCGGCCACATTGCCACCAATGGTGCAGGCAATTTGACTGGAGGGATCGGGGGCGTAATACAAACCATGCGGCGCGGCGGCTTCTGAGATGGCCAAGTTGCGCACGCCGCATTGAACCACCGCCGTGCGCGACACCGCATCCACTTTGACAATTTGGTTGAACTTGGCCATGGACAAGGTCACGCCCATTTTGTGGGGCATGGCGCCGCCCGACAAACCCGTGCCAGCGCCCCGCGCCACCACGGGCACAGCCAAGGCGTGGCAGGCCTTGAGCACAGCTTGCACTTGCGCTTCGGTTTCCGGTAAAGCCACAACCAAGGGGCGCTCACGGTAAGCTGTGAGGCCATCGCACTCAAACGGCACGGTGTCTTCTAGCGTGTACAGCAAGGCATGCTGGGGCAGAGCGTCACGCAGCGCAGCCACCACTTGCGCCTGGCGATCTGCGCGGGACAAAGCATCGATGTTGGTGAGTGCGTTCATGAGAAAGCTTTCAAGCGCAATGGGTCAATGACAAAGGCAATCGGACTTATTTGAAGATGACGGTTTTGTGGCCGTTGAGCAGCACACGGTGTTCGCTGTGCCATTTGACAGCACGCGCCAACACTTGGCTTTCGGTGTCGCGGCCTTGCGTGGTAAGGTCTTCCACCGTTTTGGAGTGGTCCACACGCGCCACGTCTTGCTCAATGATCGGGCCTTCGTCCAAGTCGGCTGTGACGTAGTGTGCGGTGGCGCCAATCAGTTTGACACCGCGATCATGCGCTTGGTAATAAGGCTTGGCGCCTTTGAAGCTGGGCAAGAACGAGTGGTGAATGTTGATGGCGCGGCCCGACAGCTTGCGGCACAGTTCGTCCGACAAAATTTGCATGTAGCGCGCCAACACCACCAGTTCTGCGCCTTCAGACTGAATGATCTCGTACTGTTTGGCTTCTGCCTCGGCTTTGTTGGCGGCCGTGACGGGAATGTGGTGGAAAGGTACGTTGTAGCTGGCCGCCAATTGGTAAAACTCGCGGTGGTTGCTGACAATGGCGCGAATGTCGATGGGCAGCAAACCGCTTTTCCAACGGAACAGCAAATCGTTCAGGCAGTGGCCTTCTTTGCTGACCAAAATGACGGTGCGCATGGGCTGCGTGGTGCTGTGCAAATTCCAAGTCATTTGGAAGGGCGTTGCAAAGCTGCTCAGTTGGGTGCGCAAGTCGGCTTCTGCCACTTGGTCACAGGCAAATTGCACGCGCATGAAAAACAGACCCGTGTCGTGGTCGTTGTATTGCGCGGCTTCTTCAATGTTGCCGCCGCGTTCCAGCAAAAAGCCAGAGACAGCGTGCACGATGCCCGTTCTGTCGGGGCAAGAGAGCGTGAGAATAAATGCGTGATTCATGGGCGACATTGTCGCAGGGACGCGGCCACTTTGCCAAAACTCGGGCTTTGGCGGGTTTACACTGGCCACTTGATGAATTTTTAGCCCTATTGGGGCGGCGAGGTGATCACATGTCTTCTCCACAAAGTCAGCATCCAGCCGGCAGCACGGCCTTCAACATGGACCATCAGTGGTTGCCCTTCACGGCCAATCGCCATTTCAAGCAAGAACCGCGCATTTTTGTGGCGGCCGAGGGCATGCACTTCACCACCCACGATGGCCGCCAGGTGGTCGATGGCATTTCCAGTTTGTGGTGCGTGGGCGCCGGTCACAACCGCAGACCCATTGCCGAGGCCATCAAGAAGCAACTTGACACCCTGGACTACGCCACCGCCTTCCAAATCAGCAACGACCAGGCCTTTGAAGCGGCCCAAATGATTGCCGACTTGTGCCCTGGTGACTTGAACAAAGTGCTGTTTTGCAATTCAGGCTCAGAGGCTGCTGACACCGCTTTGAAAGTGGCCTTGGCCTATCACCGTGCCCGTGGCGAAGGCCATCGCAACGTGTTCATTGGCCGCGAAAAGGGCTATCACGGCGTCAACTTTGGCGGCATGAGCGTGGGGGGCTTGCCCGCCAACCGCAAAGTCTATGGCGCGCAGTTGTTGCCCCGCGTGGACCACATGCGTTTCATCCATGACCCGGTTAACCACGCCTACATTCACAATGAAGAGCCTGTGTGGCAAGAAGATCCCTTGCTGGAATTGGAAGGCCGCATCTTGGCCCTGCACGATCCCAGCAACGTGGCGGCCATCATTGTGGAACCCGTGGCCGGGTCGGCGGGTTGGTACCTGCCACCCAAGGGCTACCTCAAGCGCCTGCGTGAAATTTGCGACAAGCACGGCATCTTGCTGATTTTTGACGAAGTGATCACGGGCTTTGGCCGCATGGGAACCAACTTTGGTGCCGACTACTACGGCGTGGTACCCGACATGCTCAACTTCGCCAAATGCGTCACCAACGGTGTCATTCCTTTGGGCGGCGTGGTGTGCCGTGACTTCATTTACGACGCCATGATGAATTCCGGCGCGCCCGATTACGCCATCGAGTTTTTCCACGGCTACACCTACTCAGGTCACCCTGTGTCGTGTGCTGCGGCCATTGCCACATTGAAATTGCTGAAAGAAGAAAACCTGTTTGCACGTGCGGGCCAAATGGGTCCCGTGTTGGGCGATGCCATGCACAGCGCTTTCAAAGGCTTGCCCAATGTCATTGGCATTCGCAGCTTGGGCTTGGCCGGCGCAGTGGAGTTGGCTTCCATTCCGGGTGCCCCAGGCAAACGCGCTTATGACATCTTCTTGGATTGTTTCCACAAAGGGGTCTTGGTTCGATCTGCTGGCGAGAACCTGGTGCTTTGCCCGCCCTACATTGTGGAAAAAGAGCACATCGACAAGATGGTCAACACCTTGGCTGACAGCATTCGCCAACATGCTTGAGGGCTTGAAGGAACGCACAACACCCGCTGGTTGTTGGGGGTGAGTGTTTCTTGCGCCCCTTAGCTTACTTTTCCCAAATAGCCCTGACCCTGCTGGTTGCAGTGGCCTCAGCGCTGCTGTGTGTTTGGTTGCGCACGCCCATTCCTTGGATGTTGGGGCCCTTGTTGGGCGTGGCTGCTTTTTCCATTGCTGGAACGCCCATGCGCAGTTCTGGCTATTTGCGCAATGTGGGCCAGTGGGTCATTGGTGCGGCTTTGGGTTTGTACTTCACTGCTGAAGTGGGGCAACTGGTGGTGGGTTTGTGGTGGGCCATTGTGCTGGGCATCCTGTGGGCCTTGGCCATGGGGTACGGCTTTGGTTTGTGGTTGCAACATCGAAGTGCCGCAGATTTGCCCGAGTTGTCTGCCCGCGATTTGCGCGCCACCACCTATTTTGCAGGCGCCATTGGCGGTGCCTCTGAGATGGCCTTGTTGGCCGATCGCAACCGCGCCAGGACCGACTTGGTCGCTGCTTCGCACAGCTTGCGTTTGGTCTTGGTGGTGGTCTGTTTGCCATTTGGCATGCAGTGGTTTCAGTCGCACTGGGGTTTGCATGTCAACAGCAGTTTGTTGCCCGGACCGCGTTTGCTCCAATGGCCCGGTATCTTTTATTTAGCCCTGGCCACTGGTGCTGGGGCTTTGCTGATGCAGGCACTCAAACGCAACAACCCTTGGTTCATGGGGCCCTTGCTTGTGGCCATGGGCCTCACGCTGAATGGCGTTCAGTGGACCGCCGTGTCGTCTGAAATGTCCAACATGGCACAGCTCTTCATTGGCATCAGTTTGGGTGTTCGCTTCAAGCGAGAGTTTGTGCGCACGGCACCCAAATGGTTGTTGTCAGTGGCCATCGGCACGCTGGGCATGATTTTCGCGTCTGTGGTGTTTGGCTGGGCCTTGGCATGGGGCACAGGTTTGCATCCAGCCACCCTGATCTTGGGAACCTCGCCTGGCGGCATTGCCGAAATGGCCATCACGGCCAAGGTGCTGGAGTTGGGCGCACCGGTGGTGACCGCTTTTCAGGTGTGCCGTTTGATTGCCGTGTTGTTGATCGTGGCGCCGCTGTACAAGTGGGTGGCAGTGCCAGAGCAAACCGAGCGGACTGATTGAACGCAGTGAGCTGAAGCCAAGTGCTGAATCAGTGAACCACCACAGGCTGTTGGGCCAAGCCTGTGTATTTTTCCAAAGTGTCTTCGACTTCTTCTTGGGTGGGCGTGTTTTGTTGCCAAGCCTGAATGTGCATCTGGAACATCTCTGCCCAAGAGCCATCCAAGTAGACTTCTTTGCCCGAACGTTTGTCGACAATTTCAAAGCCGTGTCGCTCAAGCACAGGGGCTTTGGGCGTTGTGCTTTCTTCACCTGTGTCGTTGGCCAACACATGCATGACGGCAAAAGATTCGGATTCGTACAACAAGTTCATGGTGACATTCTGTCTTAAGTCGGTCCCAAATAGATAGGGGCATTGAAATTATTTTCAAGCCCTGTTGCGTGACTTAATCGGGCAGAGCGGCCAGGGCTTCTGAGCTGCGCATTTCCATGTCAATGAAATTGCCAGAGGTTTGTGTGATTTTGATGCGCGCAGGCAAACCGCCTTTGGCTTTGGCCAGCCACATCTCTATTTGACTGTCGAATTTGCCGCGGGGCAAACACACCCAGCGCTGGGTTTCCAGTCGGTCGCCGTTGACGTCGATGAACTCATCGGCTTTGTAGGTGAGGGTCCAATTGACGGCGTCTCGTGCCGTGGCTGTTTGAACGTTCAATTCGGCACCGGGTGCAAAGCTTTGCGCCGACACAGTGGCCGCCATTTGAATAAACAAGCTCACTTGGTCTTGGGCCCCAGGCAGCAAAGGGGCGCTGGGCAGATTGCCGCTGAAGCTGATCTTTTGGGTGTCGGTCTCAAAATGCGCTGCACGCTCGCCGCGCCAACTGTCTGAGTAGCGGGTAGGGGCCAAACCGTTTTCGGAGAGCTGGCCCACACTGCGCCAGACGCGACTGCCCACCAAAAAAGCTTTGACACGCAACTCTGCTTCGTAGGCTTTCGGCAAAGCCGTCCCCGCTTTGGCTTGCCATTTGAGTGAGCCCGATGCGTGATAGTTGAGGCCACGCTCTTGCCCTGTCAATTTGTAATTGATTTGCGTGTTGTCTGGAAAGTTGCCCACCTTGGCCACCAGTGCCGATGCGTTGGGCGATGCTGGTTTGATCGTTGGCTCAGCCAGGGTGACGGTGGGCGGCTCCGTGATGTCTTTGGGGGTGGCGATGCCGGTGGGCAATTCGGCTGGGTTGTCGGCTGGGTTGTCGGGTGGGTTGTCGGGTGGCGTGGGCAGTGCAGCCGATGCCACGGCTTGCATGCCTGCGTCTTGCGACTGTTGCGAATGCGGCATGGCCTCGCGTGCGGGCGCTCGCGGTACGGGGCGAGCGACTGGAGGCGCTGGCACGGCTGAGTCCAACTTGGGTTGGGCCATCTCAGTGCTGAGCACGCGTGTTTGCAAGGGCCCCAATTTTTGCGAATCAGGCTGCAAGTGCCACATGTTGGACCCTGATGAAACCAGCAAGACAAAGTGCAACGCAGCCACCCCAACACCCAAAGCCAGCAAATGCTGGCGCTTTGGCAGGGTGCTTGAAATGGCGACGGTCATGTCAAAGGGGCATGGGTAGCAGTTAGGGAAATGGAGGGGTTTCTTAAATTTTAGGGCCGTGCAGATTGGTTAAACTGAAGTGTGGCTTTGAATCCATTGCAAATGTTGCAAAGTGCTCCCAAACTGCCCTTGAAGCCAGCCCACTGAACATCAATTTCGAGACTCAACATGAAATTAGCGACATACAAAGACGGATCCCGTGACGGTCAACTGGTGGTGGTATCCCGCGACCTCAGCACAGCCCATTATGCGACGGGCATTGCCCAGCGCTTGCAGCAAGTCTTAGACGATTGGAATTTCCTAGCCCCCCAGCTGGAGGACCTTTATCAAACGCTCAATTCTGGGAAAGCGCGCCACGCGTTTCCCTTCGATCCCAAACAGTGCATGGCACCCCTTCCGCGCGCTTATCAGTGGGCCGACGGCTCTGCGTACTTGAATCACGTGGAATTGGTTCGTGCTTCTCGCAGCTCTGAAGTGCCGCAGAGTTTTTACAGTGACCCCCTCATGTACCAAGGTGGCAGCGATGATTTCATCGGCCCTTGCGATCCAGTGGTGTGCCGCGATGAAGCTTTTGGCATCGATTTCGAAGCCGAAATTGCCGTGATCACGGGCGACGTGCCCATGGGCGTCACGCCCGAAAACGCGTTGGATGGCATTCGCTTGGTCATGCTGGCCAACGACGTCAGCTTGCGCAACCTCATTCCCAACGAGTTGGCCAAAGGTTTTGGTTTCTTCCAAAGCAAACCTGCAACAGCCTTCAGCCCAGTGGCCGTGACCTTGGACGAGTTGGGTGATGCATGGGACCAGGGGCGCATCAACCTGACCATGCAATCCACTTGGAATGGTCGCAAAGTTGGCATGTGCGAAGCTGGCCCCGAAATGACTTTCCACTTTGGTCAATTGATTGCGCACATTGGCAAAACACGCAATGTGCGAGCGGGCTCCATTGTGGGCAGCGGCACGGTCAGCAACAAAAGCGTCGATGTCAATGGCAAGCCTGAGTGGGCCAAAGGTTACAGCTGTATCGCTGAAAAGCGCGCCATCGAAACCATATTAGATGGCAAGCCCAGCACCGAGTTCATGAAATTTGGCGACACCATTCGCATCGAGATGAAAGGTGCCGATGGTCAAAGCGTGTTTGGCGCCATTGACCAGCAAATTACGCCGCTCACGCCTTGAGTTGCAAAGAACGACAGTCCTTGCTCAAAGGGTTTTGAGCAAGGCTTTCAAACCTTGGATGAACATCTCAATCGAGATGGCCACCAAGATCAAACCCATCAGGCGCTCAAATGCACTGACCACGCTGTCGCCAACCAAACGTTGCAAGCGTTCAGCCAGCAACAAGACCACCGCACACACCAGCATGGTGACACTCAGGGCACCAACCCATTCAAGTCTTCTATCCGGCGCTTGACTGACCAGCAACAGCACAGTGGCCAAGGCAGAAGGTCCTGCCAAAGCTGGAATGGCCAGTGGCACGATGAGTGGCTCGCGCGTGGGCAAGCTGTTGACGCGATCAGTGGGTGGAAAGATCATTCGCAGGGCAATCAAAAACAGCACCACTGCGCCTGCAATTTGCAGGGACACATCACTCAGGTTCATGGCCTTCAGAAAGGACTGACCCACAAACATGAAGGCGAGCAAGATGCAAAAAGCGATGAACACTTCGCGCACAATGACGCGCGCCCGCCTCTCTGGCGGCACTGCCTTGAGGCTGTTCACAAACACAGGAATATTGCCAAGAGGATCGGTGATCAGCAGCAACAAAATGGTGGCCGAAGCAAAAGTGTGGGTCATCGTCTACTCACAAGAACAATGACCCAAGCATAGCAGTGCGCAGCCGAGGCGGCGATAAGCGACAGGTGACTTAGATCTGTGTTGGATCTGCCGCCATGGCGTCAAACTTTTTAAAGTACTGGCGTGCCATGGCCACCAACTGCGCATCCGTGGGGTGGTCGCTGGCAATGCTGCCCACGACGATTTGGGACAGTGCAGCAGCGTGTTGCACGTACCAGTCTTTGAACTGTTGACGCGTGAGGCCAGGGCCGGTGAGCAAGACCTCGTGGCAGTCTTTGACAGCCTTGGCGATGTTAGCAAAGTAGGCGCTCATGTCCGTTGATTTGCCTTGGTGTTTGTGTTGCGATTTGGAATGAATGCGCTGGGTCGTCGCATGGTCGCGGTCAAAAAATGCAATGTGGGCTTCTTGATGGTCAAGCCATACGACCGCGTGAAATGTAATCACAGATAACTCCTTGAAGTGAATGAATCAATGTAAAGCCGCATTAGGGCCTGCCAATTTTTCTGCGCCAGCTTGGCATTCAATGCAGCGCATGGCCGCAGGGAATGCCAGCAATCGTGTGATGGGGATTTCCACTTCACAGTCTTGACAAATTCCGTAGGTGCCTTTGGTGATGCGGCCGAGTGCATCTTCAATGGCCTCGAGCTCGGCTACATTGTGTTCTTGCATGGCAAAAGCCGTGTCACGTTCGGTCATGTTTTGTGCATGCGATTGTTCGGCCGCAGACAACTGGGCTGAAGCCGCTTCTGCGCGGCCACTCAAGCCGCCTCGCTCTTGCTTGATTTTTTCAAGCAACTGAACTTTTTGAGCCAGCAACAGCTGCCGAAGAGATTCTTTTTGAAGATCGTTTTTCATGACCATTTCCTAATGAAGGCAGGAGGCTTTGCGGTTTTGCGCCTGCTGACCACCTTGAGATCATCGTAGGCAGACTGAAGCGGGGTGGTATTGATGCACGTCATGAAAGCATTCAAGCTTGAATGACTTCCGAGGACAATACAGATGCTATAAATTGACACCCATTCATCAGGAGACCCTATGACGCAGGCCGTTGACTACAGCAGATACCAAACCCTTCGCATCACCCGCAGAGGTGTCAACGGTGGCGTGTTGGACATTCAAATGAAAGCCGACGGCCCAGGCGGCAATGGCAAATTGCCCACGGCTGGGCACGACGGACATTGGGAGTTGGCCGAAATTTGGCGCGATGTGTCGCGCGATGACACCGTGCGTGCAGCGGTGCTCCGCGGTGAAGGACTGGGCTTCTCGGGTGGCGGCGACTTAAAGTTGGTCGAAGACATGGCGCGTGATTTTGATGTTCGTAGTCGCGTCTGGAAAGAGGCACGCGATTTGGTCTACAACGTGATCAATTGTGACAAGCCCATTGTCAGTGCCATGCACGGCCCTGCGGTCGGCGCTGGTTTGGTAGCGGGCTTGTTGGCCGACATTTCAATTGCCACCAAGACGGCCAAAATTGTGGATGGCCACACGCGCTTGGGCGTGGCTGCAGGTGACCATGCGGCCATCATTTGGCCTTTGCTCTGTGGCATGGCCAAGGCCAAATACTATTTGTTGTTGTGCGAGCCGGTCAGTGGTGAAGAAGCCGAGCGCATGGGCTTGGTGTCGTTGGCAGTGGAAGAGGCAGAGTTGCTTTCCAAAGCCTACGAAGTGGCCGACAGATTGGCCTCAGGCAGTCAAACGGCCATTCGGTGGACCAAGTATGCTTTGAACAATTGGTTACGCCAAGCAGGTCCAACGTTCGACGCTTCATTGGCCTTGGAGTTCATGGGCTTTGCAGGACCCGATGTCCAAGAAGGGGTGGCCAGCTTGCGTGCTCGCCGCCCACCCAAGTATTAAGGTTCAGCTTCGAAGCCATGTTTCAGGGCTTGCTTGTCATGCGCGCCATGAAGAGCTCGTTGCTTGCTTTGCGATCAGCATGCACGCGTTGCATGCTGGGTCTTTCTGCCCACATCTTCATGTAGGCTTTGACGGGCAAGTCCGCCAAGAAGTCACGGCCATAGATGGTTTTGGTGGCGGCCGTGATCACTGGCAAGTGAACAGCAGCGGTGCAGTCGGCCAAGGTCATTTCTGCGCCGGCAATGAAAGGCTTGAACTGCGCCAAGGTGGCAAAGGCCGCCACGTTTTTCTCAAGCTGCGCACCAATTTTTTCTTTGGTGGCATCGCTGACCTTGCCGCCAAAGAAAGCCTCTGGATACAAATTGCGCGCAAGCAATTCCAAGTGCAAGTCCAAGAACGTCATCAACTCGCGCACTTTGGCAGCAGCAAAGGGGTCTTGGGGCATCAAGGGGTGGGCGGGATAGGCTTGCTCGATGTATTCCACCATCACAGTCGATTCGCACAGGTTGCCGTGTTCTGTTTTCAAATAAGGCACTTTGCCCAACGGACTGCCCAATGGGTCTGTTTCGCCCACCCAAACCAACTCTTCTTCAAAGGCCACGCCCTTTTCAAGCAGCGCCAATTTAACTTTGTTGTGATAGTTGCTGGCGCCAAAGCCGCAGAGTTTCAGCATGTCGTGTCTCCTCATTAGAAAGCGCAAGCTTATGCGCTGCGCTGACGATTTGGCGTCTCCAAGTTGACGCGATTTGGCGATGCGTTAAGCTTATACCCAAGACCTTTCTCTAGGAGCGACCCATGAGCGACCCATCTGCCTTCGGATTTGGAAAATTTGTACCTGGTTTTGATTTTTTACAAAACCTGGGGCAAGCGGCCAACCCTGGTGCGACAGGCTCGCCCCAAGGCATGCCCAACATGGCCAGTTGGGTCGCACCCACACTGAACATCGAAGAGTTGGACAAACGTATTCAAGAACTCAAAACAGTTCAGTTTTGGTTAGAGCAAAACACCAACGCACTCAAGGCCACCATTCAAGCCTTGGAAGTTCAAAAGATGACCTTGTCCACATTGCAAGGCATGAATGTCAACATGGCCGATTTGGCCAAGGCCTTCACTGCCAAAATGCCAGATCTGAATCCAGTCAAAGACACGGCAACAAGCCAAGCAGCAACAAGCGCCGCTGAAGGGGCGACAGAAGCTTCTGCAGAAGCCCCCGAAAAACCAGCGGTCGATCCCATGCAATGGTGGGGCTCGCTGACGCAGCAATTTCAAAACATCGCAGCGGCGGCTGTCAAGGACGTTGCGGCAAAGGCCATGAAAGATGCGCCTAAACCAGTGCGAAAGAAAACAGCCGCCAAAAAAGCACGCCCTTCTCGCGCTAAAAATGCGGGTGCTGCCGCACCATCAAGCGCCATCTAAGATCACCCACCTCATGAGTTTGTTTCCCTTTGGCCACGCCACGCATCCGCAGTGGCAAATGGCAGCTGGCCTGGTCATCGCGCAAGTGCGCGCGCAAATGACCTTGCCTGGCCACGCAAGCAAGCCCCGCCTGGGCCTGCTCTACATCACCGACCATTACGCCAACGAAGCGCAAGCCATCTTGGCGCACCTGCGGCACGAGTTGCCCATGGTCAAAGATTGGGCCGGTACCGTGGGGGTGGGTGTGGCGGCCAACAATGCAGAATATTTTGACGAGCCTGGCATGGCTTTGATGTTGTGCGATGTGCCCGCGGCGCATTACCGCGTGTTTTCTGGTGCACAAGCCTTGCCTGCCGATTTTGTGGCGCAGAGTGCGTTGGTCCATGCCGATCCGCAAACGCCCGACTTGGCTGAATTGATTGCCGAAATGGCGGGTCGTACCCAGTCTGGTTATTTGTTTGGGGGCCTCACAGCCAGTCGCAAACAAAATGTTCAATTTGCTTGGCAAGCGCCCTACGATGCCTCTTCAAATACTTTTCAAGAGACCTTCGATTCATCGCCCTCCCACGACTTGAGCAACGGCGTTTTGACTGGTGGACTCAGTGGCGTCGCCTGGTCGCCCGATGTGCAAATCTTGTCGCGCGTGACGCAGGGCTGCGCACCGCTTGGCAAAGAACGCGAAATCACAGAAGCCCAAGGCAATGTGATTTACCAACTCGATGGTCTGCCTGCACTTGATGTGTTGCTGGAAGATTTGCAAGTGTCTTTGAGCGATCCGCAAAAAGCATTGCCTGCAGTGCGCGCAACCTTGGTGGGCCTCACCTCAGCGGGGCAACGCGCCATTGGCAGAACGGGCAGTTTGGGTGCGGATGTGCGCGTTCGCCACATCATTGGCCTCGACCCCGCACGCAAAGGCATTGCCATTGCTGAGCATGTGGAAGCGGGCGAACGTTTGGCGTTTTGCCAAATGAGTTTGCAAGCGGCCAAGGCCGATCTGCGCAGAATTTGCGCAGAGATCAGAGAAGAGCTAGAGCCTGAAACTTTGAGCATGGAAACAGCACACGCTTTGGCGGCCAGTAAGGCCGAAGCAGCGCCACATCCTGCACGGCGCATTGCTGGTGCGGTGTATGTCAGTTGTTCAGGTCGCGGGGGTCCGCACTTTGGCGGCGATAGTGCCGAGTTGCAATGGGTGCGTCACGCATTGGGCGACGTGCCCTTGGTGGGCTTCTTTGCAAGCGGTGAAATTGCCCATCACCATCTGTATGGCTACACCGGTGTGTTAACTGTTTTCACCACACCGGCTGAAGCCACTTAAACGCAGTTTTTGTAGCAGCCTCAAACACCGCGAGCGCGGTTTTGTTTGAATTGCGTTTGGAAAGCCGCAAAGCTGTCTGTTTCCAATGCAGCACGCACTTCCTTCATGAGGTTCAAGTAGTAGTGCAAGTTGTGAATGGTGGTCAACATGGGGCCGAGCATTTCACCGCAGCGATCCAGGTGATGCAAATACGCACGGCTGAAGCCTTCGCGGCCACCCTCGTCCCACGACACGCCAGAGCTGCCGGCGCAAGCATGGCATGTGCAGGTGGTGTCCAGCGGTTGATGATCTGTTTTGTGACGCGCGTTGCGCAATTTCAAATCGCCAAAGCGCGTGAACACAGTGCCATTGCGGGCATTGCGCGTGGGCATCACACAGTCAAACATGTCAACGCCTTGCGCCACGCCTTCCACCAAATCTTCGGGCGTGCCAACGCCCATCAAGTAGCGTGGCTTGTGTGCCGGCAAACGGTGCGGCGTGTGCGCCATGATTTGCAGCATTTGTTCTTTGGGCTCGCCCACACTCACGCCGCCAATGGCATAGCCCGGAAAATTCATGTCGACCAGATGATCGAGTGACTCTTGGCGCAAGTTTTCAAACATGCCGCCTTGCACAATGCCAAACAAAGCATTGGGATTTTCCAATCGCTTGAATTCGTCTTGGCTGCGCTTGGCCCAACGCAAACTCATCTCCATCGACTTACGCGCCTCGGCTTCTGTGGTGAGGTGACCTTTGGTTTCGTAAGGCGTGCACTCGTCCAATTGCATCACGATGTCCGAGTTCAACACCGTTTGAATTTGCATGCTGACCTCAGGGGACATGAACAATTTGTCACCATTCACAGGCGATGAAAAGTGCACACCTTCTTCGGTGATTTTGCGCATCTCGCCCAAGGACCAAACTTGAAAGCCACCCGAGTCAGTCAGGATCGGCTTCTGCCATTTTTCAAAACCGTGCAAGCCACCAAAACTTGCCATGATGTCGAGGCCCGGGCGCATCCACAAATGAAAAGTGTTGCCCAAAATGATTTGCGCACCCATCTCTTCAAGGCTGCGCGGCATCACACCCTTCACAGTGCCGTAGGTGCCCACGGGCATGAAGATGGGGGTTTGCACCACGCCATGGTTCAGGGTCAATTGACCGCGGCGCGCGTGGCTGTGCGGGTCGGTTTTGAGAAGTTCAAATTGAAGCATGCTTCATTCTAAGTAAGTGTTGTCAAAGATGGCGCAAATTGCGCACTAGGCGCGCACCTGAGGATCGATCAAGCGGCGCGCGTGAGCAGCATGGCATCGCCATAACTGAAAAAACGGTAGCGTTGTTCAATGGCATGGGCATAAAGTGCCATCACACGGTCGTAACCGGCGAGGGCGCTGACCAACATCATCAAGGTGCTTTTGGGCAAATGAAAATTGGTGATGAGACAGTCCACCCATTGAAACTCAAAACCTGGGGTGATGAAGATTTGCGTGTCGCCTTGGGCTTGACCGGATTTGGCCCAAGACTCCAAGGTGCGCACGGAGGTGGTGCCCACGGCCCACACCTTGCCGCCCCGTGCGCGGCAGTCGTGCAAAGCTTGTTGGGTGCTTTCTGGCACGTCATACCATTCGCTGTGCATCGTGTGTTCCGCGATGTTTTCAGTTTTGACCGGCTGAAATGTGCCTGCGCCGACGTGCAAAGTGACGCTGGCCGTTTGCACGCCCATGGTTTTCAGTTGCACTAACAAGGCATCGTCAAAGTGCAAGGCTGCCGTAGGTGCTGCAACGGCACCAGGGTTGCGAGCAAACACGGTTTGATAGCGACGTTCGTCTTCTGCAATGTCCGCTTCGCTGCCGCTGCCATCGTAGGGCCGCTCGATGTAGGGCGGCAGTGGCACGTGGCCGTATTGGGCCATCAACGAATGCGGTTCATCGCTCAGTGAAAAACAAAACAGCGCGCCCTTTTCGTCGGGCCAGCGACCCGTCAGCGTAGCGGTGAACCCCGGGGCTCCCGACTTGGCATCTCGGCCCATGTACAGAACACCGCCAAGTGGCGGCTTTTTGCTGACCTTCATGTGCGCCACCACTTGGTGACCCGGCAGCACCCGTTCAATCAAAAGCTCCACTTTGCCGCCTGTGGACTTTTCACCAAAGATGCGGGCTTTGATCACCTGGGTGTCGTTGAACACCAGCAAGTCGCCTGGCTGCATCAGGCTGGGCAAGTCTTTGAAGATGCGGTTGGCGGGCTGAATACCACGCCCGTCCAACAATTTGGAGTGGCTTCGCTCGGCAACAGGGTGCTGGGCAATGAGGTCTGGGGGGAGGTGAAAATCAAAATCGCTCAAACTGAACTGGCGCTGGGCGTCGTTTGAAGCGGTCAAAGGCAAAGAAGCGGTCATGTGCTTGAGGGCCGGACAGGCCCGTTCCAAGTAAAAAAATAGATTGTCCCACGACTCAAAGAGGTAGATACTGAAACCCTAGCCCCTTGGGGATGGGGTCAATGTGCCATGAATGTAAATAACATTCAAGAAAGTAAATATCCAAATTCACTTTCAGGCAGACCCCAGACAGTACCTTAGGGGAATGCCAACCGTACCAGAATCTCAACAGTTTGCTGATCGCTTGCGCAGTGCGTTGGAGAGTTCGGGGGTGCGTGCGTCCCCAACGGTGGTCGCCAACGCGTTCAACCTCCGCTACCACGGCCGCAGCATCACCCCCCACACCGCCCGAAATTGGTTGCTTGGCAAAGTCATGCCCACGCAGGACAAGCTTCGCGTGTTGGCCGATTGGTTGCAAGTCAGTCCAGACGAGCTGCGTTTTGGCCGTGCACCTGGCAAAACTTACGTCTTTGAAATGGACTCGGGCCCCATCGAAATGGGCCTGGCCGATCGCGAGATGGTCGACCGTTACCTGTCCTTGTCCCCAGAAGAACGCAAGACCATCCGAGACGTTGTGTCTGCCTTTGTCATGGCGCAAGCCGCAAAATCCCTGCCCTGAAAGCCATTTGATCGAGTGGTCGCGCGTGCTTTGCGGCAAGCTCACGGCACAATGGCGGCATGGTTGCCCCTTCCGCATCGTCACCGCCCAAACCCTTGTCTGCGCCGCAAAAAGCGATGCGCAAAATGGGTTTGGTGCGCGACATCGATTTGGCCCTGCACATACCTTTGCGCTACGAAGACGAAACGCGCATCGTCAAATTGAACGAGGCCCGCGAGGGTGATTCGGTTCAAATCGAAGCCACTGTCACCGCCTCCGAAGTGCAACTGCGTCCCCGCAGGCAATTGCTGGTGACCGTTGACGATGGCACAGACACCTGTGTGTTGCGGTTTTTCAGCTTCTACCCCGCGCAGCAAAAAGCACTGGCTGTGGGTCAAGTGATCCGCGCCAGGGGTGAAATTCGCGGGGGCTTTTTGGGCCTGACCATGATGCATCCGGCCTTCAAGTCGGCCACGGGCGAATTGCCTTCTGCCTTGACGCCGGTCTATCCCACCTCGGCAGGATTGCCACAGGCCTACCTTCGTCGGGCCATTGCAGGCGCTTTGTCGCGGGCCGATTTGTCGGAGTCTTTACCGCCTTCCTTGGCCTGGCCCCAAGCACCGCGCGGACAAGCCATGCACAGCTTGAGGCAGGCACTCACTTACCTACATCACCCCGCAGCTGATGCTTCCATTGCCGCATTAGAAGACCGTAGCCACCCGGCCTGGCAGCGCCTCAAAGCCGAAGAATTGTTGGCGCAGCAGCTCTCTCAGCACATGGCCAAACAAGAACGAGACCGCCTTCGCGCGCCTGCCTTGAAAGCCAAAAAGGGGGGCTGGCACGACCAACTTCAAGCCGCTTTGCCTTTTCAGTTGACCGCTGCGCAACAACGCGTTGGCGAAGAAATCGCCCAAGATTTGGCCCGTCCTGTCCCTATGCACCGTTTGCTTCAGGGGGATGTGGGCGCAGGCAAAACCGTGGTGGCCGCTCTGGCGGCCATGTTGGCCATTGACGCCGGTTGGCAATGCGCACTGATGGCACCTACCGAAATTTTGGCGCAGCAACATTTCGCCAAGTTGGTGGGATGGCTGGCCCCTTTGGGCGTGCAAGTGGCTTGGCTCACCGGCAGTCAAAAGAAAAAAGAACGCAACGAAATGCTGGCCTTGATTGAATCAGGCCAAGCAGCCTTGGTGGTCGGTACCCATGCCGTCATTCAAGAGCAAGTGAAATTCAAAAACTTGGCCTTGGCGGTGATCGATGAGCAGCATCGCTTTGGCGTGGCGCAGCGCTTGGCGCTGCGCGACAAGATGCAAGAAGAGGGCATGGAGCCCCACCTGCTGATGATGACGGCCACGCCGATTCCGCGCACCCTGGCCATGAGTTACTACGCTGACCTGGAGGTCTCGGTCATTGATGAGTTGCCGCCAGGCCGCACACCTGTGGTGACCAAGGTGATCTCGGACAGCCGACGCGATGAAGTGATTGGCCGCATTGGGGCGCAATTGGCCGAAGGTCGGCAGGTGTATTGGGTCTGCCCCCTCATTGAAGAGAGCGAAGCACTTGACCTGACCAATGCCACCGCCACGCACGAAGAGTTGTCTGCCGTCTTGCCAGGGGTCACGGTGGGTCTCTTGCATTCGCGCATGTCGGTGACAGAGAAACGCGATGTGATGGCGCAATTCACGCAAGGCAGCATGGGCGTCTTGGTCAGCACCACCGTCATTGAGGTGGGCGTGGATGTGCCCAACGCCTCCCTGATGGTGATTGAACATGCCGAACGATTTGGCCTCAGTCAACTGCACCAATTGCGCGGCCGAGTAGGCCGTGGCGCGGCAGCGTCGGCTTGTGTTTTGTTGTACGGCACACCAGACGGCGGTCGTTTGAGTGAAACGGCGCGTGAGCGTTTGCGCGCCATGGTCGACACCAACGATGGCTTTGAAATTGCCCGCCGCGATTTGGAAATTCGGGGACCGGGCGAATTTTTAGGGGCCAGGCAATCGGGCGCACCCCTGTTGCGTTTCGCCGATTTGGCCACCGATGAAGACTTGTTGGTCTGGGCACGGCAAATTGCGCCTATGCTCTTGGCAAAATACCCCGAGATGGCCGAGCGTCACATTGCACGCTGGCTGGGTGGAAAATCTGAGTTTTTGAAAGCTTGAGACATTGGCATGACCCTGACAGAGCTGAAATACATTGTGGCGGTGGCGCGTGAACGGCACTTTGGCAAAGCGGCCGACGCCTGCTTTGTGTCGCAGCCCACTTTGTCGGTGGCCATCAAAAAATTAGAAGAAGAGCTCGACGTCAAATTGTTTGAGCGCAACGCCAACGAAGTCAGTGTGACGCCCTTGGGTGAAGAGATCATTCAACACGCGCAACGAGTGCTTGAGCAGGCAGCCGAAATCAAAGAGATTGCCAAGCGCGGCAAAGATCCTTTGGCAGGGCCTTTGCGTCTGGGCGTGATCTACACCATTGGCCCGTATTTGTTGCCCGACTTGATGAAGCAATCGATGCGCAAAACGCCGCAGATGCCGCTCATGTTGCATGAAAATTTCACAGTCAAGTTAATGGAAATGTTGCGCGCTGGTGAAATTGATTGCGCCATCTTGGCCGAGCCGTTTCCTGATGCGGGCATGGCCACTGCGCCTTTGTATGACGAGCCCTTTATGGCGGCTTTGCCCTTGAAGCACCCACTGGGCAAGAAGAAGTCCATCACGGCAGAACAACTTAAAAACGAGACCATGCTGCTGCTCGGCAGTGGTCATTGTTTCCGCGATCACGTGTTGGAAGTGTGTCCCGAGTTTGCAAGGTTCTCAAGCAACGCCGAAGGCATTCGCAAAAGCTTTGAAGGTTCTTCATTGGAAACCATTCGGCACATGGTGGCCGCAGGCATGGGCGTCACCTTGGTGCCGCGTTTGTCGGTGCCCGAAGAGGCCATGGCCGAACAACCCAAGCGCAAAAAAAACGAAGACGCCGACATTCTTTACTTGCCCATCGTTGATGAATCAGGCGGTTTGCCGCCGACTCGCCGAGTTGTGCTCACATGGCGCAAAAGCTTCACGCGCTACGAAGCCATTGCCGCCCTTCGCAATGCCATTTACGCTTGCAAATTGCCTGGCGTCACACGGTTGTCGTGATGCTTTGCGCGCACCTTAGCCTCATTCTGTGTCAAGCCTGATGCATCAAAAACTGGCCCTCTATTTGGACTTGATTCGCTGGAATCGCCCCGCGGGTTGGTTGCTCTTGTTGTGGCCCACCTTGTCGGCGCTGTGGTTGGCGGCAGATGGTTTTCCGGGGTGGCATTTGATCGCTGTGTTCACCTTGGGCACAATTTTGATGCGCAGCGCTGGCTGTTGTTTGAACGATGTGGCCGATCGCGATTTCGATCGCCATGTGAAGCGCACCGCACAGCGCCCCGTCACCAGTGGTCGCATCGGCGTGAAAGAGGCCTTGGCCTTGGGCGCGGTACTGGCTTTGTTGGCATTTGCTCTGGTCTTGACCTTGCGCGTTGAAACGGTGGCATGGTCCTTTGCGGCCTTGGCAGTTGCCGTCATTTACCCTTTCGCCAAACGGTTTGTGGCCATGCCGCAAGCCGTGTTGGGCGTGGCTTTCAGCTTTGGCATTCCCATGGCTTTTGCAGCTGTTACAGGTGAGGTGCCATGGCAAGCGTGGGCCTTGTTGATCGGCAATTTGTTCTGGGTGTTGGCTTACGACACTGAGTACGCTATGGTCGATCGCGATGACGATTTGAAAATCGGCATGAAGACATCTGCCATCACATTGGGTGATTGGGATGTGCGCGCCATTATGGTTTTTTATGCCGCCTATTTGGTGGTGTGGGGCGTGTTACTCGATGCACCTCACAAACCATGGGTTCAGGCGGGCTTGGCTGCCGCTGCCGGTCAAGCCGCATGGCACTTTGTGCTCATCAAAGACCGCACCCGTGATGGCTGCTTCCAAGCGTTTCGCTTGAACCACTGGGTGGGTTTTGCTGTGTTTGCCGGATTGGCGCTCAGCAGCCTGATGGGCACTTGAAGCGCTGATGCGCTTCAGTCTTTGCCGAACTCATCGCCCAATTCACCAGCGCGGCGCTGCGCCGCCAACATGGCTTGAATGAAGGCCTCTTTCACTTTGGCGTCTGCCATCGAAGTGAGCGCTGCATAAGTGGTGCCCCCTTTGGATGTGACACGCTGGCGCAAAACTTCGGGCGACTCGCTGGACTGACGTGACAAGTGCGTGGCACCGCCAAAGGTCGCTTGCGCCAAATGGTAAGACTGCTCAGCCGTCAAGCCCATTTGCACACCCGCCTCGGTCATGGCTTCTAAGAAATAAAACACGTAGGCCGGGCCCGAGCCAGACAGCGCGGTGACCACATCCAGGTCTGACTCTCGCTTGACCCACAGCCACTCGCCTGTGCTTTTCAGCACCTGCTCAATCAAGTGTTTGTCGTTCGCCGAGACGCCTTCGCGGGCAAACAAACCTGTAATGCCCTGTCCCACCAAGGCGGGTGTGTTGGGCATGCTGCGCACGATGCGGTCGGTGTTCAGCCAACGCGCAATGCTGTCACTTCGAATGCCAGCGGCCACCGACAAGTGCAAGGCTTTGCCGGTGAACTGTGAAACAGGTGCCGCGGCCTCTTTGAAGACTTGGGGTTTGACAGCCCAAATGACCAAATCGCTTTGGGCCAATGCTGCACTTGCCGCAGGCAATACCGTCACACCCCAATCACTTTGGAGTTTGGCGGCCGTGTCGGCGAACGGTTCGACCACGCAAACTTGAGATGCTGCAAGACCTTGCTTGAGAAGGCCGCCCAAGATGGCGCTGGCCATGTTGCCGCCGCCAATGAAGGCCAAGCGTGCTTGTTTGAAATCAGTGATGGGTGTGGAAGTCATGCGCGTATTGTCTCTTTTTTGCTGCGCTTGTTTCGGTTAATCTCGTGGCCATGACTTACATCCTTGCACTTGATCAAGGCACCACCAGCTCGAGGGCGGTGCTGTTCAACCGAGAGGGCCACCCCGTGGCCACTGCGCAACAAGAATTCACGCAGCATTTCCCCAAACCGGGTTGGGTGGAGCACGATGCCATGGAGATTTGGCGCACCCAAAAAACCGTCATGCAGGATGTGGTCAATCAAGCCGGCATCCAAGCGCAGCAGATTCAAGCCATCGGCATCACCAACCAGCGCGAAACCACGGTAGTCTGGGACCGCCGCACCGGCGTGCCCATTGCGCCTGCCATCGTGTGGCAAGACCGACGCACTGCCGCTGTGTGCGAGCGTTTCAAACAAGTTGGGAAAGCCGCAGAAATTCAGCGCAAAACAGGCTTGGTGTTGGATGCGTATTTTTCAGCCACCAAGCTGGCTTGGTTGTTAGACCATGTGCCGGGTGCAAGACAAAAAGCCGAGCAAGGTCACTTGGCATTTGGCACCATTGACACTTGGTTGATCTGGCACCTGACGGGTGGCCGCGTGCATGCCACCGACCCCAGCAATGCCTCGCGCACCTTGCTGTTCAATTTGCACACCCAAGCATGGGATGCCTCGCTTTTGAAGCTGTTCAATGTGCCTGCTTCTGTGTTGCCGCAGGTGCTGCCCAGCAGCGGCGTGTTGGCCCAAACCGATGCCAACTTGTTGGGCGCGCCCATCCCCATTGCCGGTGTGGCTGGCGATCAGCAAGCGGCCACTTTTGGCCAAGCGTGTTTTGCACCGGGCATGGCCAAGAACACGTATGGCACTGGCTGCTTCATGCTCATGAACACGGGGTCTGTGCCAGTCCAAAGCCGCAACCAATTGCTCACCACCGTGGCATGGCAAGGACCGCAGACTGCGGCGCATTCAACAGCCTATGCTTTAGAAGGTTCGGTGTTCATGGCGGGTGCAACGGTGCAATGGCTGCGTGATGGTTTGCAAATCATCGACAAAGCAAGCGATGTGGAAGCTTTGGCCGCCAGCGTGCCCAACACCGGTGATGTGCACATGGTGCCCGCGTTTGCGGGACTGGGTGCGCCCGATTGGGATGGCCAGGCCCGAGGCTTGTTGATCGGCATGACGCGTGGCACCACGCGCGCGCACATTGCCCGAGCGGCGCTAGAAGCCATTGCATGGCAAGTGGCCGATGTGTTTCAGGCCATGTCCAAAGACAGTGGCCTGGCACTGACGGAGCTGCGGGTGGACGGCGGCGCCAGTCAGAACAATTTGTTGATGCAACTGCAAGCCAATGCGCTGGGTGTGCCTGTGGTGCGATCGCGGATAACAGAAACAACAGCGTTGGGTGCTGCTTATTTGGCAGGATTGGCCACAGGCTTTTGGACCAGCGCTGAAGAAATTTCCGCGCAATGGGCTGAAGACAAACGCTTTGTGCCGCAGATTGCATCTGCTGAACGCGAAGCGGGAATGGCCCGTTGGCGCCAAGCAGTTGCGCGATCGCGCGCTTGGGCGCAAGATTGAACTTTAAAGAAGCAGTTGAATGAAGCCTTTGAAGACAGACCGAGCGCAATTGATGGCGCGCTTGGCCAGTGTGGATGAGTACGACCTGGCCATCATTGGCGGCGGCGCCACTGGCTTGGGAACCGCGGTTGATGCGGCAGTGCGCGGCCTCAAGGTTGTCCTGGTGGAAGCCCACGACTTTGCCAAAGGCACGTCATCGCGGTCCACCAAATTGATTCATGGCGGTGTGCGTTATTTGGCGCAAGGACATTTGCCCTTGGTCTGGGAGGCGCTGCACGAGCGCCAAACATTGTTGCGCAACGCGCCCCATTTGGCGCATGCCATGCCCTTTGTCATGCCCGCTTACCGCCGCATCGACCAATGGTTTTATGGCTTGGGCCTCAAGCTGTACGACCTGTTGGCAGGCCGCGCGGGTTTAGGGCCCACTCAATTTCTCAATCGCAACGAAACATTGCACAAAGCGCCGGGCACATTGGCCACGCATTTGGTGGGGGGCGTGCAATATTGGGATGGCCAATTTGACGATGCGCGTTTGGCTTTGGCCTTGGCGCGCACGGCAGCGGCGCATGGTGCCTTGGTCATCAATCACATGCCTGTCACGGGCTTGCTCACCACCTTGGGCACTGGCAAAGTGTGCGGCCTCACATGCACCGATGCCGAGACGGGATTTGCGCATCACATCAAAGCGCGTTGCGTGGTCAACGCCACAGGCGTATGGGTGGACGAGATTGAAGCCATGACGCAAACCCGTGTGGCCGACACCACGCAAACCCGTGTGCCGCATGCCGTCAGCCCCAGTCAGGGCGTGCATTTGGTCGTCGATGCGTCGTTCTGGCCTGGTGAGACGGCCCTGTTGGTGCCGCGCACACAAGATGGCCGCGTGCTGTTTGCCGTGCCTTGGCAAGGCAAAGTTTTGTTGGGCACCACCGACACGCCCAAGTCATTGGTTGAATGGGAGCCGCAAGCGCTGGACTCTGAGATTGACCAAATCTTAGAAGAAGCTGGAAAGTACTTGGCCAAGGTGCCCACGCGACATGATGTGACCAGTGTGTGGGCTGGTTTGCGGCCTTTGGCTGGCGCCCAATCCGATGCAGGCAAGACGCCAAGCGCGACCCAAAACATCAGCCGTGAACACACCGTCAAACTGGCCACCAATGGTCTGATCAGCGTGATGGGTGGCAAATGGACCACGTACAGGGCCATGGCGGCCGATGTGATGCAGTGCATCCGCAAGGCGCACCTCTTGTCTCTCACGGCGGAAGATGTCACGGTGCATACGTCGCTGTGGGGTGCTCAGACGCCAGCACCCGACGACCCTCTGGCCGCCTATGGCACAGATGCGCCCCTGCTCCGTGAAATGGCGGGTCATGACCATTGGCTCAGCCCCCATGTCAGTGAAGCCATGGTTCGCTTTGCTGCGCGCTATGAATATGCACGAACCGTGGAGGACGTCTTGGCCAGGCGCAAGCGCTTGTTGTTCTTGGACGCCAAAAAGGCTGCCCAGATTGCGCCAGAGGTGGCCAGCCTGTTGGAAGCCGAAACGGGGGGTGACGCGCAATTGGCGGCCTTTATAGCCTTGGCCGAGACCTATCAAGTGCGCTCGTGACCCCTTGTTGGGTTAAAAAATGGGTCAAAACTGGAAAATTCACAGTTTTTTGACCCCGAAAGTGTTGACACGGCCCAAAAATGTTGTAACAATCGCGGGCTTCGCTGTTAAAAAAGCGAAGTTATCTACCCAAACAAAAGCACTGCGAGTGGTTCGTGGTGTGGATGACGGGTCCAAGACTGATCTTGGTGCTGTGGGCAAGCAAAGCGTCTTTCAAGACACTTCTGCAAGTTGCGGTGCACAAGGTGCAAGTTGGGAAATATTGAAATGATTCAGACAGAAACTCGGTTGGATGTTGCCGACAACACCGGCGCTAAGTCCGTCCTTTGCATCAAGGTGCTGGGCGGATCTAAACGTCGTTACGCAAGTGTTGGCGACATTATCAAAGTGAGCATCAAAGAAGCTGCGCCCCGTGGCCGCGTCAAAAAAGGCGAGGTTTACAGTGCTGTGGTCGTTCGTACAGCCAAGGGCATTCGCCGTGGTGATGGCTCTCTCGTTAAATTCGATGGCAACGCAGCAGTTTTGCTCAATGCCAAGTTGGAGCCTATCGGCACCCGCATCTTCGGCCCAGTGACGCGCGAGCTGCGTACTGAGAAGTTCATGAAGATCGTGTCCTTGGCACCTGAAGTTCTCTAAGGACCCGACATGAACAAGATTCGCAAAGGCGACGAAGTCATCGTCATCGCCGGTCGTGACAAAGGCAAGCGTGGCACTGTGTCACTGCGTGCCGATGATTCACACCTGGTGGTTGAAGGCGTTAACCTCGTTAAGAAGCATGCCAAGCCAAACCCAATGAAGGGTACCACTGGCGGCATCATCGAAAAAACAATGCCTATTCACCAGTCCAACGTAGCCATTTTCAATGCAGCTACAGGCAAGGCTGATCGCGTGGGCATCAAGTTGTTGGCTGATGGCAAACGCGTTCGCGTTTACAAGTCCAGCGGCGAAGAAATCAAGGTGGCATAAAAATGGCACGTCTACAACAACAATACCGCGAAAAAATTGCGCCTGAACTGATGACCAAGTTTGGTTACAAATCAGTCATGGAAGTGCCCCGCATCACCAAAATCACTCTGAACATGGGAGTGAGCGAAGCCGTTGCCGATAAAAAGGTCATGGACAACGCGGTGGGCGACTTGACAAAAATCGCTGGTCAAAAGCCAGTCGTTACCAAGGCTAAAAAGCCAATCGCTGGTTTCAAAATCCGCGAAGGTCAAGCCATTGGTTGCATGGTCACATTGCGTGGCGTGCAAATGTATGAATTCCTGGATCGCTTCGTCACCGTGGCTTTGCCCCGCGTGCGTGACTTCCGTGGTATCTCTGGTCGTGCTTTTGACGGCCGTGGCAACTACAACGTCGGCGTGAAAGAGCAAATCATTTTCCCTGAAATTGAGTACGACAAGGTTGACGCTTTGCGCGGTCTCAATATCAGCATCACCACGACAGCCAAGACCGACGACGAATGCAAAGCATTGCTCGCCGGCTTCCGCTTCCCGTTCAAGAACTGAGGTGACACGTGGCTAAAGTAGCTTTGATCGAGCGCGAGCTCAAGCGAGACAAATTGGTGGCCAAGTACGCGGCTAAACACGCGGAATTGAAAGCCATTTCTCAAGATCCAAAACGCAGCGACGAAGAGCGCGCAGCAGCCCGTTTGGGTTTGCAAAAGCTCCCACGCAATGCGAACCCCACACGTCAACGTAACCGCTGCGCGATCACTGGTCGTCCACGTGGCACGTTCCGTCAATTCGGCCTCGGCCGCGCCAAAATTCGTGAATTAGCCTTCCAAGGCAACATTCCTGGCGTGACCAAAGCCAGCTGGTAATCGGCAGGAGAGATACAACATGAGCATGAGTGATCCCATTGCCGATTTGCTGACTCGCATCCGCAACGCACAAATGGTGGCCAAGGCCTCCGTTTCAATTCCCTCTTCCAAAGTGAAGGTGGCAATTGCCCAGGTGCTGAAAGATGAAGGTTACATCGACGGCTTCCAAGTCAAGACAGCGGGCGGTAAGTCCGAACTTGAAATCGCCCTGAAGTACTACGCAGGTCGCCCTGTGATTGAGCGCATTGAGCGCGTCAGTCGCCCTGGCCTTCGCGTTTACAAAGGCCGCGATGCCATTCCACAAGTCCTCAACGGTTTGGGCGTGGCCATCGTCACCACACCCCAAGGCGTGATGACCGACCGCAAAGCGCGCGCAGCCGGTGTCGGCGGCGAAGTTCTTTGCTACGTCGCTTAAGCGCAGGAGAGACTAGAAAATGTCCCGTGTAGGAAAAATGCCTGTGACCATCCCCGCTGGCGTGGATGTGTCCATCAAAGAAGACCAAATCAGCGTCAAAGGAACTGGCGGCACGCTTGCCACCGCTTCTAGCTTGTTGGTCAAAGTAAACAACGACAACGGCAAGTTGACCTTTGATCCGGTCAATGACTCCCGTGAAGCCAATGCCATGAGCGGCACCATGCGTCAGCTGGTGAACAACATGGTGACTGGTGTGACCAAAGGCTTCGAGAAGAAGCTGACTTTGATTGGTGTGGGTTACAAAGCCCAAGCCCAAGGCGCCAAGTTGAATTTGGCAGTTGGTTATTCGCACCCTGTGAACATTGACATGCCTGCTGGCATCAAAGTGGAAACACCTGCGCCAACTGAAATCATCATCAAAGGTGCTGACCGCCAACGTGTGGGTCAGATTGCTGCTGAGATTCGTGCTGTTCGTCCTCCCGAGCCTTACAAAGGCAAGGGCATCCGTTATGCGGATGAGAAGATCACGATCAAAGAGACTAAGAAGAAATAAGGAGCTGCATCATGTTGACCAAAAAAGAGCAGCGTCTCCGTCGTGCACGTCAAACACGCATCCGCATTGCACAGCAAGGCGTGGCACGTTTGACAGTGAACCGTACCAATCTTCACATTTATGCCAGCGTCATTTCCGGCGACGGCAGCAAAGTGTTGGCCAGTGCATCTACAGCCGAAGCCGATGTTCGCAAAGAACTCGGCGCAGCCGGCAAGGGTGGTAACGCCAATGCAGCGCAACTGATCGGCAAGCGCATCGCTGAAAAAGCGAAAGCTGCTGGTGTTGAAAAAGTAGCTTTCGACCGCGCAGGTTTTGCCTTCCACGGTCGTGTCAAAGCTTTGGCTGAAGCCGCTCGCGAAGCTGGCTTGCAGTTCTAAACGGATCGGAAATTACAAATGGCTAAGTTTCAGGCAAAAGCACAAGGTGACGGTCCAGAAGACGGTCTGCGCGAGAAGATGATCGCGGTGAACCGCGTTACCAAGGTTGTTAAGGGTGGTCGCATTTTGGCGTTCGCAGCTTTGACAGTGGTTGGTGACGGCGATGGCAAAGTGGGCATGGGCAAAGGCAAATCGAAAGAAGTGCCAGCTGCTGTTCAAAAAGCCATGGAAGAAGCTCGTCGCAACTTGCACAAAGTGTCGCTCAAAAACGGCACCATCCATCACACCGTTTACGGTCACCACGGTGCAGCGCGCGTTTTCATGGCGCCCGCTCCCAAGGGTACTGGCATCATTGCCGGCGGCCCAATGCGTGCTGTTTTCGAAGTGATGGGTATCACTGACATCGTGGCAAAAAGCCATGGTTCGTCAAACCCTTACAACATGGTTCGCGCCACTTTGGACGCTTTGACCCACTGCACAACGGCATATGAAATTGCCTCCAAGCGTGGCAAGAGCGTTGAAGACATCTTCGCTTGAACCCGAAAGGCACACCAATGACAACTCAACAAACCGTCAAGGTTCAATTGGTTCGCAGCCCTATCGGCTGCAAACAAGACCACCGCGACACCGTTCGTGGTCTGGGCTTGCGCAAGCTCAACAGCGTCAGCGAATTGCAGGACACACCTTCAGTTCGCGGCATGATCAACAAGATCAGCTATCTGGTCAAAGTTCTCTGAGAGATATCTGATGGAACTCAACAGCATCAAACCTGCAGCTGGCGCTAAACACGCCAAGCGTCGCGTTGGCCGTGGTATCGGTTCGGGTCTGGGTAAAACCGCCGGCCGTGGACACAAAGGTCAAAAATCCCGTTCAGGCGGCTACCACAAAGTGGGTTTCGAAGGCGGTCAAATGCCTTTGCAACGTCGTCTGCCCAAGCGTGGCTTCAAGTCTCACCTCTTGAAGTTCAATGCTGAAGTCACATTGACAGCACTCGAAAACCTCGGCTTGCCCGAAGTTGACGTGTTGGCACTGAAGCAAGCTGGCCTGGTGGGCGAGCTGGCCAAAGTAGTCAAGGTTGTCAAAACTGGTTCGTTGACCAAAGCTGTCAAGTTGACAGGCATTGGCGCAACAGCCGGCGCTAAAGCAGCCATCGAAGCTGCTGGCGGTTCATTGGCTTAATTGAGAGAAGTACGCAGTGGTCACTAGCGCAACAACAGCAAACAAAGGCAAGTACGGAGACTTGAGTCGCCGTCTCGTCTTCTTGTTGCTCGCGCTGGTGGTTTACCGTGTGGGTGCGCACATTCCTGTTCCAGGCATTGACCCCGCACAACTGCAGCAACTCTTCAATGGTCAGCAGGGCGGCATTCTGAGCTTGTTCAACATGTTCTCGGGCGGTGCTTTGTCGCGCTTCACCGTGTTCGCGTTGGGCATCATGCCTTACATCTCTGCGTCCATCATCATGCAATTGCTCACTTATGTCTTGCCTGCTTTCGAGCAGCTCAAGAAAGAGGGCGAAGCTGGACGTCGCAAGATTACGCAGTACACACGCTTTGGCGCTTTGGGTTTGGCTTTGTTCCAATCCTTGGGAATTGCCATGGCTTTGGAAGCTTCTGCTGGTTTGGTCATTGCCCCCGGTTTTGGTTTCCGCATGACCGCTGTGGTCAGCTTGACTGCAGGCACCATGTTCCTGATGTGGCTGGGTGAGCAAATCACCGAGCGCGGTTTAGGCAACGGTATTTCTATTCTCATTTTTGCCGGTATTGCTGCAGGTTTGCCTGGCTCTATCGGTGGATTGTTGGAGTTGGTTCGCACAGGTGCCATGGGCCCTCTGGTTTCCATCTTCATCATTGCTGTGGTTATTTTGGTCACTTATTTTGTGGTGTTCGTTGAACGCGGCCAGCGCAAGATTTTGGTGAACTATGCTCGCCGTCAGGTGGGCAACAAGGTGTACGGCGGTCAATCGTCACACCTGCCCTTGAAGCTCAACATGGCTGGCGTCATTCCACCCATCTTTGCTTCATCCATCATTTTGTTGCCAGCCACTGTGATCAATTGGTTCAGTTCTGGTGAAACCAACAACGCTGTGGTGTTGTTCATGAAGGACGTGGCTTCTGCCCTCACACCAGGTCAACCGATCTATGTGATGTTCTATGCAGCTGCCATTGTGTTCTTCTGCTTTTTCTATACTGCCTTGGTGTTCAACAGCCGCGAGACGGCCGACAACCTCAAGAAGAGTGGTGCGTTCATCCCCGGCATTCGTCCTGGTGATCACACTGCCAAATTCATTGACAAAATTTTGGTGCGTTTAACACTGGCCGGTGCCGTGTACATCACCTTTGTTTGTCTCTTGCCCGAATTTTTGATCTTGAAGTACAACGTGCCGTTCTATTTTGGTGGCACTTCACTTCTGATCATTGTTGTGGTGACCATGGATTTCATGGCACAAGTTCAGAACTACATGATGTCTCAGCAGTACGAGTCGCTTCTTAAAAAAGCGAATTTCAAAACCACGCTGTGATTGAATTGATAGGTAAAAGAGTTTTAGGAGAAATGAAATGAGAGTTTCGGCTTCGGTCAAAAAAATTTGCCGCAACTGCAAAGTCATTCGCCGTAAAGGCGTGGTTCGTGTGATCTGCACAGACCCACGTCATAAGCAGCGTCAAGGCTGATTGCAAGAGTTATTAGAGGACGAAAATGGCACGTATCGCTGGCATCAACATTCCGCCGCACAAGCATACCGAAATTGGCTTGACAGCTATCTTTGGTATCGGTCGCACCCGCGCTCGCAAAATCTGCGAGGCTTCAGGCATTGCTTATTCCAAAAAGATCAAAGATCTGACGGATGGCGACCTGGAAAAAATTCGCGATCAAATCGCATTGATCACCATTGAAGGTGACTTGCGTCGCGAAACAACCATGAACATCAAGCGTTTGATGGACATCGGTTGCTACCGTGGTTTCCGCCACCGCCGTGGCTTGCCCATGCGTGGTCAGCGTACTCGCACCAATGCACGTACTCGCAAGGGTCCGCGTAAAGGCGCTGCAGGCTTGAAGAAATAACAGGGATTGAGAGACCACTATGGCAAAAGCCCCATCCAATAGCGCCGCACAACGCGTGCGCAAAAAAGTTCGCAAGAACGTTGCCGACGGCATCGCACACGTGCACGCCTCGTTCAACAACACCATCATCACCATCACTGATCGCCAAGGCAATGCGTTGTCATGGGCTTCTTCAGGTGGTCAAGGTTTCAAGGGTTCACGTAAATCCACACCGTTTGCAGCGCAGGTTGCTTCCGAAGTGGCTGGCCGTGCCGCCATTGAACAAGGCATCAAGAACCTCGACGTCGAGATCAAAGGCCCAGGCCCAGGTCGCGAGTCTTCAGTTCGTGCATTGGGCGCCTTGGGCATCCGCATCACATCGATTGCAGACGTCACACCCATGCCCCACAACGGTTGCCGCCCTCAAAAGCGTCGTCGTATCTAATTTGCAAAGCCCACCGCCATTGCCGTGCTGGCAATGGCTCCCGCATGTCTCATGCGGTAGTTGACAGAAAAGGAAGATCAAGTGGCACGTTACCTAGGCCCTAAGGCCAAACTTTCCCGCCGTGAAGGCACTGACCTGTTCTTGAAGAGCGCACGTCGCTCTATTGCGGACAAGTCTAAATTTGACACCAAGCCCGGCCAACACGGTCGTACTTCTGGTCAGCGTACATCCGACTACGGTTTGCAATTGCGCGAAAAGCAAAAAGTGAAGCGCATGTACGGCGTGCTCGAGAAGCAATTCCGCCGCTACTTCACTGAAGCTGACCGTCGTAAAGGCAACACAGGTTCTAACCTGTTGAGCTTGCTCGAGTCACGCTTGGACAATGTTGTTTACCGCATGGGCTTTGGCTCTACTCGCGCTGAATCACGTCAATTGGTTTCACACAAAGCGGTCACCGTGAATGGTCACCCAGTGAACATCCCTTCTTACCTCGTCAAAGCTGGCGATGTGGTGGCTGTTCGTGAAAAGTCCAAGAAACAAACACGTGTTTTGGAAGCTTTGCAATTGGCTCAACAAGTTGGCATGCCAGCTTGGGTTGAAGTCAACATCGAAAAAGTTGAAGGCGTCTTCAAGAAGGCTCCTGATCGTGATGAATTTGCGTCTGACATCAACGAATCATTGATCGTTGAATTGTATTCACGCTAATCTCATCTTGTTTCAATTGTTCCCTTACCGCGATGCATCGCGGTTTGGGTGCTTCATCAGCCTTACCGGTGTAACGAACCGGGGGTATTGAGAGGAAGTCTGAATGCAAACCAATCTGTTGAAACCCAAAGCCATCCAAGTTGAACAACTCGGCCCCAACCGCGCCAAGGTGACCTTGGAGCCCTTCGAGCGTGGCTATGGCCATACCTTGGGCAACGCGCTGCGCCGTGTGTTGTTGTCTTCTATGGTGGGTTATTCCGCTACGGAAGTCACCATCGCTGGTGTTGTTCACGAGTACTCATCCATTGATGGTGTGCAAGAAGATGTCGTCAACATCTTGTTGAACCTCAAAGGTGTGGTCTTCAAATTGCACAACCGCGATGAAGTGACATTGAGCCTGCGCAAAGATGGCGAAGGTCCTGTCACAGCGGCCGATATCCAAACACCGCACGACGTTGAAATCATCAACCCCGAGCACGTCATTGCCAACCTGTCACAAGGTGGCAAACTCGACATGCAAATCAAGGTTGAAAAAGGCCGTGGCTATGTGCCAGGTTCGATGCGCCGTTTTGCCGATGAGCCCACTAAATCTGTGGGTCGCATTGTTCTCGATGCCTCTTTCTCACCTGTGAAGCGCGTTAGCTACACAGTCGAAAGCGCACGTGTTGAGCAGCGTACCGACCTCGACAAGTTGGTCATCGAAATGGAAACCAACGGTGCCATCAGCGCTGAAGATGCCGTTCGCTCTTCTGCCAAGATCTTGGTGGAGCAATTGGCTGTGTTCGCACAGCTCGAAGGCAGCGAGTTGTCTGCATTCGACGCACCCGCACAACGCGGCGGCGCCAGCAGCTTCGATCCTATTTTGCTGCGCCCAGTGGACGAGCTCGAACTCACCGTTCGCTCTGCCAACTGCCTCAAAGCAGAAAACATTTACTACATCGGCGACCTGATTCAGCGCACCGAGAACGAATTGCTCAAGACCCCTAACTTGGGTCGCAAGTCACTCAACGAGATCAAAGAAGTTTTGGCCTCACGCGGTTTGACTTTGGGCATGAAGCTCGAGAGCTGGCCACCTGCTGGTTTGGAAAAGCGTTAATTTGAGAGGGCTCCTTTAGGTTTGACCTGAAGACCCTTTCAGCAAGTCAGCTAAAATAGCTGGCTTTTCAAAAGTCCCATCCTGAGTTCCTAGGGTGGGCAGTGCACGGGCAGTACCTGATACGGCTGCTTGATTAATAAAGAAAGGATTAGCACCATGCGTCACGGACACGGACTACGTAAACTCAATCGCACAAGCTCACACCGCTTGGCAATGCTGCAAAACATGATGAACTCCATCATTGAGCACGAAGTGATCAAAACAACAGTGCCCAAGGCCAAAGAACTGCGCCGCGTGATCGAGCCCATGATCACTTTGGCCAAAGTCGACACAGTGGCCAACCGCCGCTTGGCTTTCAACCGTTTGCGCGATCGCGACAGCGTCACCAAACTGTTCACAGACCTCGGCCCCCGCTTCAATGCACGCCCAGGTGGTTACACACGCATCCTGAAAATGGGTTACCGCGTGGGTGACAATGCACCGATGGCTTTGGTCGAGTTGGTTGATCGTCCCGATGTGGCCGAGCAAGCACCTGAAGCTTAAGTTTGCAAATAATTGGCTTTAATTTTTAAAACCTTAAGTATTAAAGCTGATTAACAAGGTATACTCTCGTTTTTACCGCGGGGTGGAGCAGTCTGGTAGCTCGTTGGGCTCATAACCCAAAGGTCGTTGGTTCAAATCCGGCCCCCGCAACCAAATTAAGCAGCAAATTCATTTGCCCGCTGATTGAAAAAATGCCCACTTCGGTGGGCATTTTTTTTGGCCAAATGTTTCACTGAAACACGTTCAAAAGTGGCAAGGCTGCTTCAGCTGCCAGTCACCATCTTGGCCAACTGTGCCAATGCCAGTGCAGTGGTGGCCTCTCGGACAGCTTGTCTGTCGCCCGAAAAAACTTGGCGAATGCTGATGCATTGCGCAGGATTTCTAGACGCCCATGCAAGCCAGACTGTGCCCACAGGCTTCTCAGGGCTGCCGCCCGTTGGACCGGCAACACCTGTGACAGCCACACTGAAGTTGGCCTTGGAGTGCGCTAAAGCGCCCAAAGCCATGGCTTTGGCCACTTCCTCGCTGACCGCGCCGTGCTGTGCAATCAGCGTGGACGGTACGCCCAGCATCTCCGTTTTGGCATCGTTGGCGTAAGTCACAAAGCCTCGTTCAAACCATGCGCTAGAGCCAGACAAATGGGTACAACTGGCGGCAATCATGCCGCCGGTGCAGCTTTCTGCCGTGGCGATGCATGCCTTGTGCGCCAACAGCGCTTGGGCAAGGGCTTCACAATGAAGTTGAATGAGAGAAGTCACCAGGTTCTCCAAAGTGCAAAGCAAAGAAGGGTGCAAAACGCAGCCACAAAATCATCCAGCAAAATGCCAAAGGCGCCCCGCCAGCCAAAGCCTTTGAACAAACGATCGGCCCAAGCGACCGGGCCAGGCTTTGCCGCGTCGAAATAACGAAACAACGCAAACGCAAAGCATTGCGTTAATAAAGTACTGGGCTCCAACAACCAAAGGATGAGCCAAAACGCCAACACTTCATCCCAAACAATGGCACCAGGATCGGCGATGCCCATGTTCTCTGCGGTCACTTTGCAGGCCCACCAACCTACCAAGGTGGACGCAGCCAAAAGGAGGCCCCACTCAAGTTGTGTGAAGTGCTCGTGAAAAACCCACCAACTGGCCCATGCCCACAAAGTGCCAACCGTGCCAGGCGCTTTAGGCGAAAGTCCTGAGCCAAAGCCCAAGGCAATCCAATGCGCAGGATGTTTTGCCATGAAGCCTGCAGTGGGTCTCATGCTGATTTGAAGTGGTCGAAAGAGGAAAAGGTGTTCGGCATCACTTGTCCCTTTGCGTCTCGCAAAACCAAGTGAGGCGTGGCTGTGATGTGCCCGATTCGCGTGACTCGCGTTTGGGCGGTCTGGCTGGCAGCCGCAACAGCCTCTCGCTGATCAGGCGCTGCGGTAAAGACCAACTCGTAGTCATCGCCACCCGACAAAGTCAGTGCCAACTGACTGGCAGAATCAAGCTGGTCAAGAAACTCTTTGGCGTTGAGACAGGCCAAGGTGCTGGCCACCTGCGGTGTTTCGATCTCGGCACCCACACCGCTGGCTTTCAAAATGTGCCCCAAATCGCCCAACAGACCGTCGCTGATGTCGGCCGCCGAATGCGCAATGCCGCGCAAAGCCATGCCCAATGCAATGCGTGGTGTGGGTTGTTCCATGCGCCATCGTGCGTGTTCAAAAACAGGCGCAGGCACTTTCATGTGGCCTCGAAAAACTTCAAGCGCCAAACGCGCATCGCCCAAATGACCGCTGACATAAATGTCATCTCCAACTTGCGCACCGCTTCGAAGCAGGGCTTGCGACGCAGGCACTTCGCCCAAAACGGTGATGCAAATGTTCAAGGGGCCGCGTGTGGTGTCGCCGCCAATGAGGTCGATGTCGTGGGCGTCGGCCAAAGTCCAAAGGCCTTGCGAAAACTCAGACAGCCAATGCGGGTCCACTTGGGGCAATGACAGCGCCAACATGAACGCCTTGGGTTTGGCGCCACAGGCTGCCAGATCACTCAAGTTCACGGCCAAGGCTTTGTGCCCCAAATGACGGGGGTTGACGGTGGAGAGAAAGTGTCGACCTTCGATCAGCATGTCACTGGAGATGGCCAATTGCTGGCCGGGCGTGACGCCCAACAATGCGCAGTCGTCACCCACCCCCAGCGTGGCATGCCGCGCTGGCCGTTTGAAGAAGGTTTCGATCAGATCAAACTCACCCATAAACCCAAGCATAACCTCTGACAAGCCCTGGCGCATCTGCATGCCCTGAACAATTTAGGGCTGACAAAATGAGACAATTCGGACATGACCACCTACCGCATCGCCCCCTCACTTTTGTCTGCCGATTTCGCCCGCTTGGGTGAAGAAGTGCGAAATGTCATTGCCGCCGGCGCCGACTGGATTCACTACGACGTGATGGACAACCATTACGTGCCCAACCTCACCTTCGGCCCCATGATTTGCCAGGCCCTCAAGCCACATGCCAAAACAGCTGACGGCAAAGATGTGCCCATTGATGTGCACCTGATGGTTCAGCCGGTGGATGCCTTGGCCGCAGCCTTTGCTGATGCCGGTGCCGATCTGATCAGTTTTCACCCAGACGCGTCAACGCATGTGCACCGCAGTGTTCAGGCCATCAAGTCCAAAGGCTGCAAAGCCGGTGTGGTGTTCAATCCTGCAGAATCCTTGGATGTGTTGGAATGGGTCATTGACGACATCGACCTGATCCTCATCATGTCGGTCAACCCTGGCTTTGGTGGCCAGAGCTTCATTGACAGCGCGCTTCGCAAAATTGAACAAGCCCGAAAATGGATTGACAAATCAGGCAAAGACATCCGCCTGGAAGTGGATGGCGGGGTCAAAGTCGACAACATTCGCCGTGTGGCCGATGCAGGTGCCGACACCTTTGTGGCGGGTAGTGCCATTTTTGGCAAGCCCGATTACGCAGCCGTCATTCAAGCCATGCGCAAGGAGTTGAGCGCAGCCTGACATTCTGCTTGGCGTGTGACCGACAGCTTTGTTACACTAAGCCTTCCATGATCCAAATTCATTCATTCTTCGCAGCAGTGCTGCCGGCCGTTTCTGGCCGGGGAGCCTGGTCTTGGCGTCAGCCAGTTTAAATTTGCCTAGAACCGGCAGCGGCATCGCTGCCACCCCAGTGTTCAAGCTTTTTCACTTGAACAAATGAATGAACCGGTTGGCCCCTTCTAACGCGCCCCTTGCGCACCCCGGCCCAACCATCCTGAACGGAGCTTCCGATCGTGATCACAGAACTTGAATTCAAAAGCCTGACGCAACAAGGCTTCAACCGCATTCCCCTCATGCTGGAAGCGTTTGCTGATTTAGAAACCCCGCTGTCCCTGTACCTCAAACTGGCGCATGCCAAAGATGGTGGCAAGTACAGCTTTTTGCTCGAGTCGGTGGTGGGTGGTGAGCGCTTTGGCCGCTACAGCTTCATTGGCTTGCCCGCCAAAACCTTTTTGCAAGCCAGTGGCTTTGGTGCAGCGGCCAAGACCGAAGTCGTCACCGATGGCGTGGTGGTGGAAACGGCGTCAGGCAACCCCCTCGATTTCATCGAGCAATATCAAAAACAATTCAAGGTGGCGCTGCGCCCAGGTTTGCCACGGTTTTGTGGTGGCTTGGCAGGCTATTTCGGTTACGACGCTGTTCGCTACATTGAGAAAAAGCTCGAAAAAACATGTCCGCCTGACACCTTGGGTACGCCCGACATTTTGTTGCTGCAATGCGAAGAGTTGGCCGTGATCGACAACCTGTCGGGCAAGCTTTATTTGATCGTGTATGCCGACCCTGGCGTGCCCGAGGCGTATTCAAAAGCCAAGAAGCGTTTGCGCGAACTCAAAGAATTGTTGAAGTACTCCGTTAGCGCGCCCGTGGTGAACTCCACACAAACGCATCCTGCCGAACGCGACTTCAAAAAAGAAGACTATTTGAAAGCAGTGCTGGAAGCCAAAGAGTTGATCGCCGCAGGCGACTTCATGCAGGTGCAAGTAGGCCAACGCATCAAGAAGCGCTACACCGAAAGCCCCTTGTCTTTGTACCGTGCGCTCAGGTCTTTGAACCCCAGCCCTTACATGTACTTCTACAACTTTGGCGACTTCCATGTGGTCGGTGCCAGCCCCGAAATTTTGGTGCGCCAAGAGCAAACCGAAGAGGGTGTCAAAGTCACCATTCGTCCCTTGGCCGGTACGCGTCCACGGGGCGCCACACCTGAAAAAGACAAAGCCGCCGAACACGAGTTGGTGAACGATCCCAAAGAGCGTGCCGAGCACGTGATGCTGATTGACTTGGCCCGCAACGACATTGGTCGCATTGCCAAAATTGGCTCGGTCAAAGTGACCGAAGTCTTCGCGGTAGAGCGCTACAGCCATGTGATGCACATCGTGAGCAACGTCGAAGGCATCTTGAAGGATGGCATGACCAACATGGATGTGCTCAAAGCCACGTTTCCTGCAGGCACACTCACGGGGGCACCCAAAGTGCATGCGATGGAATTGATAGATCGCCTCGAGCCCACCAAGCGCGGACTGTATGGCGGTGCGTGCGGCTACCTCAGCTATGCGGGCGACATGGATGTGGCCATTGCCATTCGCACAGCAGTCATCAAAGATCAAACCTTGTACGTGCAGGCTGCGGCCGGTGTGGTGGCCGATTCAGTGCCCGAGTTGGAATGGAAAGAAACCGAACACAAAGCACGCGCCTTGTTGCGTGCCAGTGAGTTGGTGGAAGAAGGTTTGGAGTAATCGACATGGCCAAAATTAAATTGCTGATGGTCGACAACTACGACTCTTTCACATTCAACATCGTGCAGTATTTTGGCGAGTTGGGCGCCGAGGTTGAAGTCTTTCGAAATGACGAAATTACGTTGGAAGGCATTGCCGCCAAAGCGCCAGACCGTTTGGTGATATCGCCCGGCCCTTGTTCGCCTGCGGAAGCGGGCATTTCAGTTGCGGCCATTCAGCACTTTGCGGGCAAGCTGCCCATCTTGGGCGTGTGCTTGGGCCATCAAAGCATTGGCGCAGCCTTTGGCGGCAAAATTGTTCGCGCACAAGAATTGATGCACGGCAAAACCAGTGTCATTCAAACCAAACAAAGTGGCGTGTTCAAAAACTTGCCAGAAAAATTCACGGTCAACCGTTATCACTCTTTGGCCATTGAGCGCGCATCGTGCCCCGCAGATTTAGAAATCACGGCGTGGACCGATGATGGTGAAATCATGGGCGTGCGCCACAAGCATTTGAATGTAGAGGGTGTGCAGTTTCACCCCGAGTCCATCCTGACAGAACATGGTCACGCCATGCTGAAAAATTTCTTGGAGGCTTCCTGACATGAGCACTGCATCCGCTATGCCGCGCATTGATTTGCGCAGTGACACCGTCACACGGCCCACACCCGGTATGCGGGAAGCCATGGCGCAAGCTTTGGTGGGTGATGATGTTTTTGCAGATGACCCTAGCGTGAATGCACTGCAAGAAAAAATTGCCAAGCTGCTTGGTTTTGAGGCTGCGTTGTTCATGCCCACGGGTACACAAAGTAATTTGTGTGGGGTGCTGTCGCATTGCCAGCGAGGAGAAGAATACATTGTGGGTCAAATGGCCCATTGCTATCGCTGGGAAGGTGGCGGCGCTGCAGTGTTTGGCAGTGTGCAACCCCAACCACTGACGCAACAAGCCGACGGCAGTTTGGCATTGGCTGACATTGAAGCGGCCATCAAACCAGACGATGCGCACTTTGCCAAAACCAAGTTGTTGGCTTTAGAAAATACATGGGGTGGCAAGGTCTTGCCTCAAAGCTATCTGAGCGAGGCCAGCGCATTGGCCATGCAAAAAGGTTTGGCACGTCACTTGGACGGCGCACGTCTGTTCAATGCAGCAGTGGCCCAAGCCGCAGCACTGGGCACGTCACCCTACGACGAAGCCAAACGCATTGCCCAATGTTTTGACAGTGTGTCGGTTTGCTTCAGCAAAGGTTTGGGCGCACCCATGGGCTCTGCTTTGTGTGGCTCCAAAGCGTTCATTGCCAGAGCACATCGCCTGCGCAAAATGGCAGGTGGTGGCTTGCGTCAAGCGGGCTTCATGGCGGCCGCTGCATCTTATGCCTTGGATCACCATGTACTGCGCTTGGCTGAAGACCACCAATTGATGCAAGATTTGGCGCAAGGCTTGAGCGGCATTCCAGGCCTGCAAGTTGAAACACCCCAAACCAATATTTTGTTTGTTGATTTGGTGGGCGAGGCCAAAGCCCAAGGCGCGGCTTTGCAAACCCATTTAAAGCAAGCAGGCATCGACATGACGGGCTTCTACCGCATGCGTTTTGTCACGCACTTGGATGTTGACCGTGCAGGAATTGATCGCACCATTTCCGCTGTTCGGCAATTTTTCAACGCTTGAATTCAAGCAAGCTAGCAAGCACAACATCCCAACATTTCATGAATTCAAATCCAGAGACTGCCATGCCCATTACGCCGCACGAAGCACTGCAAAGAACCATTGAGCACCGTGAAATTTTCCACGATGAAATGCTGAAGATCATGCGCATGATCATGAACGGCGAACTCTCGCCCGTGATGACGGCTGCATTGATCACAGGTTTGCGTGTCAAAAAAGAAACTATTGGTGAGATCACCGCAGCCGCGCAAGTGATGCGCGAGTTTTCGACCAAGGTGGTGGTGCCAGATACGCGTCATTTGGTGGACATTGTGGGCACTGGCGGCGATGGCTCACACACCTTCAACATTTCAACCTGTGCGATGTTTGTGGCGGCAGCTGCTGGCGCCAAAACCGCCAAGCATGGCGGCCGCAGTGTCAGCAGCAAATCGGGCAGTGCCGATGTGCTCGAGAGTTTGGGGGCCAACATCAATTTGTCGCCCGAGAAAATTGCGCAGTGCGTGCAAGAAGTGGGCATTGGCTTCATGTTTGCACCCAATCACCATCCCGCCATGAAAAATGTGGCGCCTGTTCGCAAAGAGCTGGGTGTTCGAACGATTTTCAACATCTTAGGTCCCCTCACCAATCCCGCCAGCGCACCCAACATTTTGATGGGTGTGTTCCACCCCGACTTGGTGGGCATTCAAATTCGCGCCTTGCAACGACTGGGCGCCGAACATGCACTGGTCGTTTATGGCCGCGATGGCATGGACGAAGTCAGCTTGGGTGCCGCCACCTTGGTGGGCGAACTCAAAGATGGCCACATCACAGAATACGAAATTCATCCAGAAGACTTTGGCATGGCCATGGTCAGCAACCGCGCTTTGCGTGTTGAAACACCCGAAGCTTCGCAAGCGGTGCTGCGCGCTGTGTTGAACAACGAAGCAGGCGCTGCGCGCGACATTGTGATTTTGAATGCGGGTGCTGCGCTGTACGCGGCCAATGTGTCAAGCAGCATCAAAGAGGGCATTGTGTTGGCGCGTCAAGCGATTGAATCAGGTGCTGCCAAAAACAAGCTGCAACAGTTTGTGGCCTTCACCCAAAAAGCAGGAGCTTCTGCATGAGCGATATTCTGAAAAAAATCGTCGCGGTCAAGCACGAAGAAATTGAACTGTCATTGCGCAAAAAACCTTTGGCTGCCGTGCGTGCCGACGCGGAAAGTCGCGTGCTCACACGCGACTTTGTTGGCGCCATTCGTCACAAGATTGACAACGGCCAAGCTGCTGTCATTGCAGAGATCAAAAAGGCCAGCCCCTCAAAAGGCGTGTTGCGCGCTGACTTCATGCCCGCTGACATTGCACAAAGCTATGCAGAGCATGGCGCGGCTTGTTTGTCCGTCTTAACCGACGCGCAGTTTTTCCAAGGCAGCGCAGACTACTTGAAGCAAGCGCGTGCCAGTTGTGATTTGCCCGTGCTGCGCAAAGACTTCATGGTCGACCCATATCAAGTTTATGAAGCACGCGTGATGGGGGCAGATTGCATCTTGCTCATTGCAGCGTGTTTGGACGATGCGCAAATGAAAGACATGGAGGCGGTGGCGCGCAGCTTGGACATGGCGGTGTTGGTGGAAGTGCATGATGCACAAGAGTTAACGCGTGCGCTCAAATTGAAAACGCCTTTGGTGGGCATCAACAACCGCAACCTGCGAAGCTTCGAAGTGTCTTTGGACACCACCTTGGGCATGATGAAGGATGTACCTGCCGATCGTATTTTGGTGACCGAGAGCGGCATCTTGTCGAGCGCCGATGTGCAAAAAATGCGCGACGCACATGTGCACGCCTTTTTGGTTGGCGAGGCTTTCATGCGTGCAACCGATCCCGGCCAGGCTTTGGCTGACTTGTTTCATTAAGACTTCCTGCCATTCGCGGGCGGGTCTTTTCGCACCATGAGTTCAATTGGCAAGCAAACCACCTTGTTTGGTGAGTTGGCCCGTGAAGGTGATGAGGGCGCGGGTTATGACATTCATTGGAATCAACTGCGCAGCAGCGATTGGCCGCCCAGCCTGACAGGCTTGTCGTCTGTTTGGTCTCAGCTTCTGCAGATGCATTGGCAAAGCGAGACAGGACACGCTTTGTCCCAAAAACTGGTCGACCAGTTGGCCGCCCACAAGGTGATTTATCCTCGCACACCCTACAAGGCACTTGAGCTGACGCCCTTTGAGCAAGTTCGCGTGGTGATCTTGGGGCAAGACCCCTACCATGGCCCAGGACAGGCCGAAGGCTTGGCCTTCTCGGTGGGCGAAGGGCAAAAAATCCCACCCAGTTTGCGCAATATTTTCAAAGAGGTTCAGCGTGACACGGGGGCTGACATGCCGCAGGGCGCCCATGCAGGCAGCTTGGTGCGATGGGCATCGCAGGGTGTTCTGCTCTTGAACACCGCCCTGACCGTTGAGGACTCACAACCTGCCAGTCATAGTCGTTGGGGTTGGGAAGTGCTTACTGACAAAATCATTGAAGCCCTTGCCATGGATGCACAACCCCGGGCTTTTTTGCTCTGGGGTGGCCATGCCCAAGGCAAGGCGGCCTTGATTGAAGCGGGTGATGTGGCGAAGCGCCATTTGGTTTTAAAGGCCAACCATCCGTCACCCTTGTCGGCCCTCAGACCCCCCTTGCCATTCATGGGGTGCGGCCACTTCGGCCAAGTGAACCGGTGGTTGTTGGCCCAAAATAAAAAAGCAATACTTTGGTAATTTCCTTCTTGAGGCTTGCTGAGGCTGAGAAAAAAGTGGCATAATCCCAGATTCGCTGAGGAGGGGTGCCCGAGTGGCTAAAGGGGGCAGACTGTAAATCTGTTGGCTTACGCCTACACTGGTTCGAATCCAGTCTCCTCCACCAGCAAAATTACCTTGTTAAGAACAAAGAGCGTTTGGAATCAGAAAACGCATCGGGGTGACTGTCATTCAATTGACTTGAATTGCCCGGATGATGTGCCTGACTCTGCTGCAGTCAAATGCGGGAGTAGTTCAATGGTAGAACCCTAGCCTTCCAAGCTAATGACGCGGGTTCGATTCCCGTCTCCCGCTCCAGTTTTAGCAAGGTGGTGCAGTTTAGTGCGGACAAAGTGCCTTGTTGTACTGAGTCATGATCGCCCTTGTGGCTCAGTGGTAGAGCACCCCCTTGGTAAGGGGGAGATCGCGGGTCCGATTCCCGCCAAGGGCACCAGTTTTTTGTGCAAATTTTGAGCACTTTTTGAGTTTTAGTTTTTAACGTTTTTTTTCGGAGTCGAGAAATGGCAAAAGAGAAATTTGAGCGGACAAAACCGCACGTGAACGTTGGCACCATTGGTCACGTTGACCACGGCAAAACAACATTGACAGCTGCGATCACCACCGTGTTGGCAGCCAAGTTCGGCGGCGCTGCTAAAGCGTACGACCAAATTGACGCAGCGCCTGAAGAGAAGGCTCGCGGCATTACGATTAACACAGCGCACGTTGAGTACGAGACAGAAAACCGTCACTACGCACACGTTGACTGCCCAGGCCACGCTGACTATGTGAAGAACATGATCACGGGTGCGGCTCAGATGGACGGCGCTATTTTGGTGTGCTCTGCTGCTGACGGCCCCATGCCCCAGACACGTGAGCACATCTTGTTGGCTCGCCAAGTGGGCGTGCCTTACATCATCGTTTTCTTGAACAAGTGCGACATGGTGGACGACGCCGAGTTGCTCGAGTTGGTGGAAATGGAAGTTCGCGAGTTGTTGTCCAAGTACGACTTCCCCGGCGACGACACACCGATCATTCAAGGCTCAGCCAAGCTGGCTTTGGAAGGCGACAAGGGTCCTTTGGGCGAAGAAGCCATCATGAAGTTGGCAGCAGCTTTGGACTCCTACATCCCTACGCCTGACCGCGCAGTGGACGGCTCTTTCTTGATGCCAGTGGAAGACGTGTTCTCCATCTCGGGTCGCGGCACAGTGGTGACAGGCCGTATCGAGCGCGGCATCATCAAGGTTGGTGAAGAGATCGAGATCGTTGGTATTGCTGACACGCAAAAAACCACATGTACAGGCGTTGAGATGTTCCGCAAGTTGCTGGACCAAGGTCAAGCTGGTGACAACGTGGGTATTTTGCTCCGCGGCACCAAGCGCGAAGACGTGCAGCGCGGCCAAGTGCTGTGCAAGCCCGGCTCTATCAAGCCCCACACACACTTCACAGGCGAGATCTATGTCTTGTCTAAAGACGAAGGTGGCCGTCACACGCCATTCTTCAACAACTACCGTCCTCAGTTCTACTTCCGTACGACTGACGTGACAGGCGCGATCGAATTGCCAGAAGGCAAAGAGATGGTGATGCCTGGTGACAACGTGTCGATCACTGTGAAGTTGATCAACCCGATCGCCATGGAAGAAGGTCTGCGTTTTGCGATCCGCGAAGGCGGCCGCACTGTGGGCGCTGGCGTTGTTGCCAAAATCATCGCTTAATTTGCGTCTTTCATGCGCTGAAGGGGTATAGCTCAATTGGCAGAGCGTCGGTCTCCAAAACCGAAGGTTGTAGGTTCGATTCCTACTGCCCCTGCCACCTGATAAGGGTGAGCAAAACAAGCCCGCCATCACCTGGCGGGCTTCGGCGTCTAAAAGACAAGGTAATTTTGTAGGGCTCGAAAGAGCCTAAAAAGGTCTGTAAGCCAACATGGCAACTTCTGAAGTTCAAACCGTAGGTTCCACCGCTGACAAGCTCAAGCTTGGCTTGGCCATTGTGTTGGCCGTGGCATCTTTGGCTGCTTTCTATGTGCTCTCCAAGCAAGGCGCTTTGGCCCAGTGGGGTGCCTTGATTGCTGGTTTGGCTGTCGCTGTTGTGGTGTTCTTGCTCTCAGAAACCGGCAAACAATTCGTGTCGTTCGGCCAAGATGCTGTGCGCGAAGTTAAGAAAGTCGTGTGGCCCGAGCGCAAGGAAGCCATGCAAATCACTGCTTACGTTTTTGTGTTTGTGGTGGTCATGGCGCTGTTCTTGTGGCTGACGGACAAAACACTCGAGTGGGTTTTTTACGATCTGATCTTGGGGTGGAAAAAATAATGACTGACGCTGTTGATAACGCGCCTAAAGCGGGCGAATCCACCAATCCAGACTTGAAGTGGTATGTGGTTCATGCCTATTCAGGCATGGAGAAGGCTGTTGAGCGCAACATCATTGAGCGCATTCAACGCGCCGAGATGCAAAGCAAATTTGGCCGCATTCTGGTTCCCACTGAAGAAGTGGTTGAGATGAAGAATGGCCAAAAGCGCACCACCGAGCGCAAGTTTTTCCCTGGCTACGTGCTGGTCGAGATGGTCATGGACGATGAGACATGGCACTTGGTCAAACACACCAACAAAGTCACTGGCTTTGTGGGTGGTGCCAAAAACCGTCCTGCCCCTATTTCAGAAGATGACGTTCGCAAGATCGTCAATCAAATGCAAGAAGGCACCGACAAGCCCCGCCACAAGGTGGAGTTTGAAGTGGGCGAATATGTGCGCGTGAAAGAAGGCCCGTTCACGGACTTCAACGGCACGGTGGAAGAAGTGAATTACGAGAAAAACAAAATGCGTGTGTCTGTCACGATCTTTGGACGTGCGACACCGGTCGAACTAGAGTTCGGCCAAGTCGAAAAAACTTAAGTTAAGTCCCAAACCCCCTAAGGGGTTTAGAGACTTACCTAAAAAGATTGCGGGTCAGATCAAGATTTACGAAGTAAATTTGCTCTGACCCCAACTAATCAGAGGTATTAAAACTCTTCACGAGCTACCCGACTCAGCAAGTGAAGTTTTAAAAAAGAAGAGTCGTTAATTTGGGGAGCTTGACCTAAACCATCAAGCGTTTGCACCCACTAGGAGTTCAACATGGCGAAAAAAATCGTCGGCTTCGTTAAGCTGCAAGTTCCAGCTGGCAAGGCCAATCCATCACCCCCTATCGGCCCAGCTTTGGGTCAACGTGGTTTGAACATCATGGAATTCTGCAAGGCGTTCAACGCCCAGACCCAAGGTGTTGAGCCAGGTCTGCCTTTGCCAGTGGTGATCACTGCTTTTGCCGACAAGAGCTTCACGTTCATCATCAAGACGCCACCAGCGACCACCTTGATCAAGAAAGCCATCAAGTTGGACAAGGGTTCTGCCCGTCCACACGCTGACAAAGTTGGCAAGATTTCTCGCGCTCAGCTCGAAGAAATTGCAAAGACAAAAATGAAAGACTTGAACGCTGCTGATTTGGACGCTGCTGTCCGCATCATCGCGGGTTCTGCACGCTCCATGGGCGTGAATGTGGAGGGCGTATAAATGTCCAAGTTGACTAAGAAACAAAAAGCACTGGTTGGCAAAGTTGACGCCAACAAGTTGTACGCTGTGGCCGATGCATTGGCTTTGGTGAAAGAGTGCGCAACTGCCAAGTTCGATGAGTCCATCGACGTGGCCGTGCAACTCGGTATCGATGCCAAGAAATCTGACCAAGTGGTGCGTGGCGCCGTGGTCTTGCCTAACGGCACTGGTAAAACAAAACGCGTGGCCGTGTTCGCCCAAGGCGCTAAAGCTGAAGAAGCCAAAGCTGCTGGTGCAGACGTGGTGGGCATGGACGATTTGGCTGCACAAGTCAAAGCCGGTGACATGCCTTTCGACGTGGTGATCGCTGCTCCCGACGCAATGCGCATCGTGGGTACTTTGGGCCAAATCTTGGGCCCCCGTGGTCTGATGCCTAACCCCAAAGTTGGCACCGTGACTGCTGACGTGGCCACTGCCGTTAAAAATGCAAAAGCCGGTCAAGTTCAGTTCCGTGTTGACAAAGCCGGTATCGTGCACGGCGCGATTGGCTTGCGTTCATTCGACGTTGAAAAGTTGCAAGGCAACTTGGCTGCATTGATCGATGCATTGAACAAATCAAAACCAGCAACCAGCAAAGGTGTTTACCTGCGCAAAGTCGCTGTGTCTTCCACCATGGGTGTGGGCGTTCGCGTCGACACACAATCCATCGCGGCTTGATCGTGAAAAAACCGAGTGGCGTGCCAGGGCAACTTGGCACGACGCTCAGTGTGGTGGGCTGAACCCAAATCTTCGGACCAGGTTCAGGCCATCCAAGACCGTTGGCGTGCAGCAATGCACTTAATCGTGAAAGCCAACGCAGATGGCGATCCCGCTGCAGATGGACAAAATCCTGAACAGTTGATCGCTGAAATTAGGCGAGCTCTAGAGCAACATTGCTCAAAAGCTCATTCAAAAGGAGTAGACCTTGAGTCTTAATCGCAGTGAGAAAGAAGCGGTCATTTCAGAAGTGACCAGCCTCGCCGCTAAAGCTCAAACGCTGGTGATTGCGGAATACCGCGGCATCACGGTCACTGACATGACCAAACTGCGTTCTGATGCACGTAGCAAAGGTGTGAGCCTGAGTGTGTTGAAAAACACCTTGGCCCGCCGTGCTGTTGCCGGAACATCGTTTGAAGTTGTCTCTGATCAGATGACCGGTCCGCTGATCTATGGCTTCTCTGTAGATGCTGTGGCTGCTGCAAAAGTAGTCGCTGACTTCGCGAAAACCAACGACAAGTTGGTCATTCGCGGTGGTGCCATCTCAGGCAAAGTTTTGGATGCCAACGGCGTTAAGCAACTGTCAAACATCCCATCCAAAGATGTGTTGTTGGCTCAGTTGTGCGGCTTGATGAAGTCACCAATTTCCCGTACCGCAGTGGTGTTGGGTGCATTGGCGGCCAAAAAAGGCGAAACGGCTGCCGCGTAATCGCGCAGTCCTTTTTTAAATAAATTGTTTAGGAAATAAAAATGTCATTTGATAAAGACGCATTTTTGACCGCTCTCGACAGCATGACGGTCTTGGAACTCAACGACTTGGTGAAAGCCATCGAAGAGAAATTTGGCGTGAGCGCCGCAGCCATGGCAGCACCTGCTGCTGGTGGTGGCGGTGGCGGTGCCGCTGCTGCTGAAGAGCAATCAGAATTCAACGTGATGTTGGTTGAAGCAGGCGCTAACAAAGTGTCCGTCATTAAAGCTGTTCGCGAAATCACTGGCTTGGGCTTGAAAGAAGCCAAAGACATGGTTGACGGCGCACCTAAGGCTGTTAAAGAAGGCGCTTCTAAAGCTGACGCTGAAGCTGCTAAGAAAAAGCTGGAAGAAGCCGGCGCCAAAGTCGAACTCAAGTAATTCGATTTTTGTCCAAGGCTGGAGCGTCCCACAAGGGCCTCCAGCCTTTGGTGCTTACAGAGCACAGCCAAAAAATAGCTTCAACGTCATTTTTTGAGTGTTCTCTGACCCGACTGCAGAGACGCCTTGGTTCGGGCTGCGTGCAATGCGCAGCCGTCCGCCAACGCTGGTAGAGGCCAGCGGCCAAGCCCGCCTTGTGAACAACGCGTTGTTCAAAAAAGGTACACAGTCGCCGAAAGATCAAGACCCGGAGATCTCATGGCCTATTCATTTACCGAACGCAAACGCATTCGCAAAAGTTTTGGAAGCCGCGAAAGCGTGCTCGAAGTTCCCTACTTGCTGCAAATGCAAAAAGACGCCTACACGTCATTTTTGCAAGCAGGCGTAGCCCCCAACAAACGTGCCCACGAAGGCCTGCAAGCTGCATTTGAATCAGCTTTCCCCATCGTGTCACACAACGGTTTTGTCGAGATGAAGTTTCTCGAGTACAACTTGGCCAAGCCGGCCTTTGATGTGCGCGAATGCCAAACACGTGGCCTCACCTTTGCATCCGCTGTGCGCGCTCGCGTTCAGTTGATCATCTACGATCGTGACTCTTCTACATCACAATCCAAAGTTGTGAAAGAAGTGAAAGAGCAAGAAGTCTACATGGGCGAAGTGCCCCTGATGACAGACAAAGGCTCGTTCATCATCAACGGTACAGAGCGCGTGATCGTGTCTCAGTTGCACCGTTCGCCTGGCGTGTTCTTCGAACACGACAAGGGCAAGACACACAGCTCTGGCAAATTGTTGTTCAGTGCGCGCATCATTCCTTACCGCGGTTCTTGGCTCGACTACGAATTCGATCCCAAAGACTTGCTGTACTTCCGTGTTGACCGTCGTCGCAAGATGCCCGTCACCATTTTGCTCAAAGCCATTGGCTTGAACCCAGAATCAATTCTGGCCAACTTCTTTGTGAACGACAACTTCCGCTTGATGGACAGTGGCGCACAAATGGAATTTGTGTCCGAGCGTCTGCGCGGCGAAGTGGCCCGTTTCGACATCACCGACAAGTCTGGCAAAGTGGTTGTCGCCAAAGACAAGCGCATTACCGTTCGTCACACACGTGAACTCGAACAGTCTGGCACCACGCACATCAGCGTGCCAGAAGACTTCCTGATTGGCCGCGTGGTGGCTCGCAACATTGTCGACACCGACACTGGCGAAATCATTGCCAAGGCCAACGAAGAACTCACAGAAGCATTGCTCAAAAAATTGCGCTCTGCTGGCGTGCAAGAAATTCAGTGTATCTACACCAACGAACTCGACCAAGGCGCGTACATTTCGCAAACATTGCGTGTGGACGAAACCGTTGACGAATTCGCAGCACGTGTGGCCATCTACCGCATGATGCGCCCTGGTGAGCCACCCACAGAAGACGCAGTGCAGGCTTTGTTCCAGCGCTTGTTCTACAACCCCGACACGTACGATTTGTCACGCGTGGGCCGCATGAAGTTCAACGCCCGTGTGGGCCGCGACGAGTCCACCGGTCCGATGGTGCTGACCAACGAAGACATCTTGGCCGTGGTCAAGATCTTGGTTGACTTGCGCAATGGCCGCGGCGAAGTCGATGACATCGATCACTTGGGCAATCGCCGCGTACGTTGCGTGGGCGAGTTGGCCGAGAACCAATACCGTACCGGTTTGGCACGTATCGAAAAAGCTGTGAAAGAGCGTTTGGGTCAAGCAGAGCAAGAGCCTCTGATGCCTCACGATCTGATCAACTCCAAGCCAATTTCTGCAGCACTCAAAGAGTTCTTTGGTGCATCCCAGTTGTCACAGTTCATGGACCAAACCAATCCTTTGGCAGAGATCACGCACAAGCGTCGTGTGTCTGCCCTTGGCCCAGGTGGTTTGACACGTGAACGTGCAGGCTTTGAAGTGCGTGACGTGCACGTGACCCACTACGGTCGTGTGTGCCCTATTGAAACGCCTGAAGGTCCGAACATTGGTTTGATCAACTCACTCGCCTTGTATGCGCGTTTGAACGAGTACGGTTTCATTGAGACACCTTACCGCCGCGTGGTGGATGGCAAAGTCACCATGGACATCGATTACTTGTCCGCCATTGAAGAAGGCAAGTACGTCATTGCCCAGGCCAATGCCACTTTGGACAAAGAAGGTCGCTTGACCGACGGTCTGGTGTCTGCCCGTGAAAAAGGTGAATCCATTTTGTGCGGTGTTGATCGCATTCAATACATGGACGTGTCACCTGCACAGATCGTGTCTGTGGCGGCCTCTTTGGTGCCGTTCCTTGAGCACGATGACGCCAACCGCGCGTTGATGGGTGCCAACATGTCACGTCAAGCCGTGCCCGTGTTGCGTCCTGAGAAGCCATTGGTCGGTACCGGTATCGAGCGCGTTGCTGCGGTTGACTCTGGCACCGTGGTCACCGCCACTCGCGGTGGTGTGGTCGACTATGTCGATGCCACCCGCATCGTGATTCGTGTCAACGACAACGAAACCCAAGCGGGTGAAGTGGGCGTGGACATTTACAACCTCATCAAATACCAACGTTCTAACCAGAACACCAACATTCACCAACGCGCCATTGTGAAGCGTGGTGACAAGTTGGCCAAGGGTGACGTGATTGCCGACGGCGCATCGACTGACCTGGGCGAAATCGCCATCGGTCAAAACATGCTGATCGCTTTCATGCCTTGGAACGGTTACAACTTCGAAGACTCGATCTTGATCTCCGAGCGCGTGGTGTCTGAAGACCGCTACACCTCGATTCACATCGAAGAGTTGGTGGTGATGGCACGCGATACCAAGTTGGGTGCCGAAGAAATCACACGCGATATTCCTAACTTGTCAGAGCAGCAATTGGGCCGCTTGGACGAGTCCGGCATCATCTACGTGGGTGCAGAAGTGCAACCTGGCGATGTGTTGGTGGGCAAGGTCACACCTAAAGGTGAAACCACACTCACACCAGAAGAGAAGCTGCTCCGTGCTATCTTCGGTGAAAAAGCCAGCGACGTGAAAGACACCTCATTGCGCGTGGATCAAGGTTCTCAAGGTACCGTGATCGACGTTCAAGTGTTCACACGCGAAGGCATCGTGCGCGACAAGCGTGCGCAACAAATTATTGACGACGAACTCAAGCGCTTCCGCTTGGATTTGAACGATCAGTTGCGCATCGTTGAAGCCGACGCCTTTGACCGTATCGAAAAACTCTTGATCGGCAAAGTTGCCAACGGTGGTCCACAAAAGCTGGCCAAAGGCACCAAGCTCGACAAGGCTTACCTCGAGTCCATCGAGAAGTTCCACTGGTTCGACATTCGTCCTGCAGACGAAGACATCGCCGGTCAACTCGAGTCCATCAAGAACTCACTTGAGCAAACACGTCACAGCTTTGACTTGGCCTTCGAAGAGAAGCGCAAGAAGCTCACGCAAGGCGACGAGTTGCCAGCAGGCGTGCTCAAAATGGTCAAGGTCTACTTGGCAGTCAAGCGTCGCTTGCAGCCTGGTGACAAGATGGCCGGCCGTCACGGTAACAAGGGTGTGGTCTCCAAGATCGTTCCCGTTGAAGACATGCCTTACATGGCCGACGGCACCCCTGCCGACATCGTGTTGAACCCCTTGGGCGTTCCTTCACGTATGAACGTGGGTCAGGTGCTCGAAGTTCACTTGGGCTGGGCTGCCAAAGGCATTGGCCACCGCATTGGTGACATGTTGCAAGCAGAAGCCCGCGTGGCCGAGTTCCGCAAGCTGTTCGAAGAACTCTACAACGGCATTGGCCGTAAAGAAGACTTGTCTCAGTTGTCTGACCAAGACGTCTTGGCCATGGCGGAAAACCTCAAAGGTGGTTTGCCATTCGCAACGCCCGTGTTCGACGGTGCTGCGGAAGAAGAAATTCGCGCCATGTTGAAGTTGGCTTATCCCGATGACTTGGCTGCACGCAAAGGTTTGACTGCAACGCGCACACAAGCTCATTTGTTTGATGGCCGTACCGGTGAAGCTTTCGAGCGTCCCACCACCATCGGCTACATGCACTTCTTGAAGTTGCACCACTTGGTCGACGACAAAATGCACGCCCGTTCCACAGGTCCTTACTCACTGGTCACGCAGCAGCCTTTGGGCGGCAAGGCCCAGTTTGGTGGCCAGCGTTTCGGCGAGATGGAGGTGTGGGCTTTGGAAGCTTACGGTGCCTCCTATGTGTTGCAAGAGATGCTCACGGTCAAGTCCGACGACGTGCAAGGTCGTACCAAAGTGTACGAAAGCATCGTCAAAGGCGAACACACCATCAGTGCCGGCATGCCCGAATCCTTCAACGTCTTGGTCAAGGAAATTCGTTCCTTGGGTCTCGACATTGAACTCGAGCGTTCTTGAACCCCTGCTAGATTAATAAAAGGAAGAGTCTCATGAAATCACTTCTGGACCTGTTCAAGCAGTTCACACCGGACGAGCATTTTGATGCCATCCGCATTGGCTTGGCTTCACCCGAAAAAATCCGTTCTTGGTCTTTCGGCGAAGTTAAAAAGCCTGAAACCATCAACTACCGCACGTTCAAGCCTGAGCGTGATGGTTTGTTCTGCGCCAAGATCTTTGGCCCTATCAAAGACTACGAATGCTTGTGCGGTAAATACAAGCGCTTGAAGCACCGCGGCGTGATCTGCGAGAAGTGCGGCGTTGAAGTCACACAGACCAAAGTGCGTCGCGAACGCATGGGTCACATTGACTTGGCAGCACCTTGTGCACACATCTGGTTCTTGAAATCTTTGCCTAGCCGTTTGGGCTTGGTATTGGACATGACCCTGCGTGACATCGAACGCGTGTTGTACTTTGAAGCCTATGTGGTGACCGATCCCGGCATGACACCTTTGAAGAAGTACAGCATCATGTCCGAAGACGACTACGATGCCAAAGTGCAAGAGTACGGCGATGAATTCCAAGCCAAGATGGGCGCGGAAGGCATCAAGGACTTGCTCAACAGCATCGAAATCGAAGCCGAAATTGAACGCCTGCGCGGTGACCTCACTGGCTCTGAAGTCAAGGTCAAGAAAAACGCCAAGCGTTTGAAAGTGCTCGAAGCCTTCAAGAAATCAGGCATCAAGCCTGAGTGGATGGTGCTCGAAGTCTTGCCCGTGTTGCCACCGGACCTGCGTCCTTTGGTGCCACTGGATGGTGGCCGTTTTGCCACTTCCGACCTCAACGATCTGTACCGCCGCGTCATTAACCGCAACAGCCGTCTGCGCCGCTTGCTCGAGTTGAAAGCACCCGAGATCATTGCACGCAACGAAAAGCGCATGTTGCAAGAAGCGGTTGACTCATTGCTCGACAACGGTCGCCGCGGTAAAGCCATGACTGGCGCTAACAAGCGTGCCCTCAAATCTTTGGCCGACATGATCAAAGGTAAGAGCGGTCGTTTCCGTCAAAACTTGTTGGGTAAGCGCGTCGACTACTCTGGTCGTTCTGTGATTACCGTGGGCCCAACGCTCAAGCTGCACCAGTGCGGTTTGCCCAAGTTGATGGCCATCGAGTTGTTCAAGCCTTTCATCTTTGCGCGTCTCGAAGCCATGGGCATCGCGACCACCATCAAGGCTGCAAAGAAAGAAGTGGAAGCCGGTACACCCGTGGTGTGGGACATCTTGGAAGAGGTGATCAAAGAGCACCCCGTGATGTTGAACCGTGCGCCTACATTGCACCGTTTGGGCATTCAAGCATTTGAGCCCTTGCTGATTGAAGGCAAAGCCATTCAGTTGCACCCACTCGTTTGCGCGGCCTTCAACGCCGACTTCGACGGTGACCAAATGGCCGTTCACGTGCCTTTGTCTGTGGAAGCACAAATGGAAGCACGCACACTGATGCTCGCTTCTAACAACGTGCTGTTCCCAGCCAATGGTGAACCTTCCATCGTGCCGTCACAAGACGTGGTGCTGGGCTTGTACTACACAACCCGCGAACGCATCAACGCCAAAGGCGAAGGCATGATCTTTGCCGACATCGCAGAAGTTCAATCTGCTTTGGACGCCAAAGTGGTTGAATTGACAACCAAGATCAGCGTGCGCATTACCGATTGGATTCAAAACAAAGAAACCAAAGAGTTCACGCCTTCGACCAACATGGTGTACACCACCGTGGGCCGTGCCTTGTTGTCCGAAATCTTGCCCAAGGGCTTGGCTTTCGAGAACATCAACAAAGCACTCAAGAAGAAAGAAATTTCCAAGCTCATCAACACGTCTTTCCGCAAGTGCGGTTTGAAAGACACCGTGGTGTTTGCCGACAAGTTGCTGCAAAATGGTTTCCGTTTGGCCACACGTTCAGGCATCTCTATCGGCATCGACGACATGTTGGTGCCGCCAGAGAAGGGCGCCATCATTGGTGAAGCCGAGAAAGAAGTCAAAGACATCGAACAGCAATATGTATCGGGTCTGGTGACTTCTGGCGAGCGTTACAACAAGGTCGTTGACATCTGGGGCAAAGCGGGTGACGCTGTGTCCAAGGTGATGATGGACCAACTCCGCAAAGAGAAAACCACTGACCGTCACGGTAAAGAAGTTGAGCAAGAATCGTTCAACTCCATTTACATGATGGCCGACTCTGGCGCCCGCGGTTCTGCGGCTCAGATTCGTCAGCTGGCCGGTATGCGCGGTTTGATGGCCAAGCCTGACGGCTCGATCATTGAGACGCCTATTACGGCCAACTTCCGTGAAGGCCTCAACGTGTTGCAGTACTTCATCTCAACACACGGTGCACGTAAAGGCTTGGCCGATACTGCGTTGAAGACAGCCAACTCCGGTTACTTGACACGTCGCTTGGTTGACGTGACACAAGACTTGGTTGTGACTGAACTCGATTGCGGCACCACCGACGGCTCACAAATGCGCGCCATCGTTGAAGGCGGTGAAGTGATTGAATCCTTGCGCGATCGCGTTTTGGGTCGCACTTTGGCCGACGACGTGTTGCACCCTGAGTCTCGCGCTGTGGTCGCCACTGCCGGCACCTTGCTCGACGAAGACATGATCGAGATCTTCGAAGCGGAAGGTGTGGACGAAGTGAAAGTTCGCACAGCCTTGACCTGCGCCACACGCTTTGGCTTGTGCGCCAAGTGCTACGGCCGCGACTTGGGCCGCGGTGGTTTGATCAACAACGGCGAAGCTGTGGGTGTGATTGCTGCGCAGTCCATCGGCGAGCCAGGTACACAGTTGACCATGCGTACCTTCCACATTGGTGGTGCGGCCTCGCGTGCCTCCATTGCATCGAGCGTCGAAGCCAAATCAAATGGTTTGATTGGTTTCAATGCCGCCATGCGTTATGTCACCAACACCAAAGGTGAGTTGGTTGTCATTTCTCGTTCTGGCGAAATCATCATTCACGACGAACATGGCCGTGAGCGTGAGCGTCACAAAGTGCCTTACGGCGCCATCCTCACTGTCAAGATTGACCAAGCCATCAAGGCCGGCGCTATTCTTGCCAACTGGGATCCGTTGACACGACCCATCATCACTGAGTTTGCAGGTCAGATCAAATTCGAGAATGTCGAAGAAGGTATGACGGTTGCCAAGCAGGTCGATGAAGTGACCGGTTTGTCCACCTTGGTGGTGATCGATCCTAAGCGTCGTGGTTCGACCAAAGTGGTTCGTCCTCAAGTGAAATTGATCGACGCCTCTGGCAAAGAAGTGAAGATTCCGGGTACCGATCACTCTGTGACCATCGGTTTCCAAATCGGCTCTTTGATCCAAGTGCGCGACGGTCAAGATGTGGGCCCAGGCGAAGTCTTGGCACGTATCCCTGTGGAAGGTCAGAAGACCCGAGACATTACCGGCGGTTTGCCACGTGTGGCCGAACTGTTCGAAGCGCGCAGCCCCAAAGACAAGGGCATGTTGGCCGAGATGACCGGTACCGTGTCGTTTGGTAAAGAGACCAAAGGCAAGGTTCGTTTGCAGATCACCGATCCAGACGGCAAAGTGTGGGACGAACTCATTCCCAAAGAGAAAAACATCATGGTCCACGAAGGCCAAGTTGTTAACAAAGGCGAGAGCATTGTGGACGGCCCCGCCGATCCACAAGACATCTTGCGCTTGCTCGGCATGGAAGAGTTGGCGCGCTACATCGTTGACGAAGTGCAAGACGTTTACCGCTTGCAAGGCGTGAAGATCAATGACAAGCACATTGAAGTGATCGTGCGTCAGATGCTGCGCCGTGTGGTGGTTGAGAATGTCGGTGACTCCACTTACATTGCTGGCGAACAAGTGGAGCGTTCAGAGATTTTGAACACCAACGACGCATTGCGCGCCGAAGGCAAAATCCCTGCAACCTTCAGCAACTTGTTGCTTGGTATCACCAAGGCTTCTTTGTCGACCGACTCCTTCATTTCTGCGGCTTCCTTCCAGGAAACCACCCGCGTGCTCACCGAAGCTGCCATCATGGGCAAGCGCGACGAATTGCGTGGTTTGAAAGAGAACGTCATTGTGGGTCGTTTGATCCCTGCCGGTACAGGCTTGGCTTATCACAAAGCCCGTGCCGCCAAAGACGCGATGGACGAGGCAGAACGCCGCGCCATCACAGAAGCCGAAGCCGTTGAATTGGCCGAAGCGCAACAGTTGACCGAAGACGCAGCCAACGCTGCCGATTCCAACTCCTGATCAAGCGCCGGCTTCGGCCGGATGCTTTGAAAAACGCCTCTGAACCGTCCAACGGCCAGAGGCGTTTTTTTTGAAGAAGTTTTGCTTCACAATGACGAGACCATGTCACTTCTGATCTTCAGCTCAGTCCTGGCCGTTCTGTTTTTTTGGGCGGTGGGTGCCTACAACCGTTTGGTGGTGTTGCGCGCCAGCGTGGCCAAACAGTTTGCGGCCGTCGATGCGCAGTTGTTGCGCGTTTTGGTGTGGATGCAGGGTAATTTGCCGGCGTCCATGCGCGACATGCTGAGTGAAATGGAAGAGGCGGCCTTGCCCGAGGCCTTGTTGAAGAATGAACGTGATTTGAATTTGCTCAAAATTTTGGAAGAATTGTCCGACAGCTTGGACTTGGCCCGCACACAGCCTTTGTCGGCCAGTGCCATGCAAAAAGTCAATGAAGACCGACTGGCCTTGGCCGCTTGGGCCAAAGCCGAAGTGCGTGCAGGGCAAAGTGGCGAGGCCACTTGGTTCATCGATCCGCTGCCTTATAAATTTGACCGACTCAAAGCGCAGGCTTGGCCCCTGATGGACGCCTACAACCAAGCCGTCTTTCAATACAACGAAGCCGTGAACCAGTTTCCCGCCAGCTTGTTGGCCAAGCAAGTGAATTTCTTACCGGCCCAAATGTTGGACAACGCCGACTTGCTGGCCTGATTGCATGGACACCTCGCAAGCCGCATCGAATTTGCAAGCGCCCTTGTGGCAATTGCTTCAAGCAACGGCTTCCGTTGCGCAGGCGGTTCACCATGGCCGCTCCATGACCGCGGCCATCGAGCAAGTGCCCAAAGACCTGCGACCCGGTGTACAAGCTTTGTCGTTTCAGGCCATGCGCTGGTGGGGCCGCGCAGTAGCGATTCGCAAACAATTGGCGCGCAAAGCGCCGCCCGCAACCGCCGATGCTTTGCTGTGCACGGCATTGGCTTTGTCTTGGCGCGACGACTTGGCGCCCTACGCTGTGCACACCTTGGTGAATCAAGCTGTGGAGGCTGCGCGGCGCCACAAAGACATGCGTGCACAGGCGCCGTTTGTGAATGCTTGCTTACGCCGGTTCTTGCGTGAGCGCGATGCTTTGCTTGCAGCCACTGAAGACGATGTCACTGCGCAATGGAATCATCCGGCTTGGTGGGTGAAGCGCTTGCAACACGATCATCCCGATCGTTGGGCCACCATTTTGGAAGCTGCGCAAGTGGCAGCGCCCATGACCTTGCGTGTGAATTCTCAGCATCACACAGTGGCCCACTATTTGGAGGCATTGCAGGCACAAGGCATTGAGGGCAAGGTCATCACCGCTGAAGGACAGCCCTCGGGTGTTCAATTGGACAAGGCGGTGCCTGTTCATGTGCTGCCTGGTTTTTCTCAAGGCCATGTGTCGGTGCAAGATGCCGCAGCGCAATGGGCGGCGCCTTTGTTGCTGAAAGGTTTGAAAGCAGCTGGCCCTCAACTGCGTTTGCTAGACGCTTGTGCAGCGCCGGGCGGCAAGACCGGCCACCTGCTCGAGTGCGAACCAAGCGCCAATGTGCTCGCCTTGGACGTAGACCCACAGCGCTGCGAGCGCATTCAACAAAATGTCGACCGCTTGCAAGTGCACGCCCAAATTGTGGCCGCCGATGCCGCCGATCCTTCCAAGTGGTGGGACGGTCAAAGCTTTGATGGCATTTTGCTCGACGCGCCTTGCACGGCCTCGGGCATTGGCCGTCGCCATCCCGATGTGCGTTGGTTGCGCCGTGAGAGCGATGTGGCGCAATTGGCCGCCATCCAGGCCAAGTTGCTCAAAGCCCTTTGGCCCCTGGTCAGGCCTGGGGGCCGCTTGTTGTATTGCACCTGCTCTGTTTTCAAGGCCGAAGGCGAAACGCAAATCCAAACGTTTGTTCAACACAACACTGATGCCCTGATCTTGCCCTCTCCTGGGCATTTAACACCCTCAAATGTCACTTCTGATGCCAGTCTCCGCGACAATGGCATGGGTGAACATGACGGTTTTTATTACGCACTGTTGGAAAAGCGTTCAATGTGAGTTGAATGGCAGGGGGCGCACAGGCTTTTGGCTTCGTGCGCTGTGCGTCCTGACATGGCTGATGGCCATGGCTTGCATGCCCGCCACAGCGCAAACCTCGGCCAATTCAGCCGTGGAAATCACCGAGCTCAGACTGGAGCGCGCCGACGGCGCCTTGTTATTGCAAAGCAGTTTACGCATCGACCTCAGCAACACGGTTGAAGATGCGCTGCAAAAAGGCATGCCCATTTATTTCGTGACCGAGGCCGAGCTGACGCGCGACCGTTGGTACTGGTATGACAAAAAAGTGGGCGCCGTCAGTCGCCACTACCGTTTGGCCTACCAACCCCTTACACGTTTATGGCGTTTGAATGTCTCGCGCGATCCCATTGGTGCAGTGGGTTTGACCAGCAGTTTGTCGCAAACCTTCGAAACTCTGCCCGAGGCCCTGGCGGCCATTCGGCGCACCGTGAATTGGAAATTGGCCGATTTGGCCGACTTTGATGCCGACAACAAATACACCCTCATTTTTAAATTCCGTTTGGATGTGTCTCAATTGCCAAGACCCTTCCAGATGACGGCAGGTAGCCAAGCCGAATGGAACTTGAACACGCAAAAGACACTGCGCATCACCGCTGACCTCGGTCGCTGATGTGCTTCGTCGGCGACAATTGCTCCCATGAGTCGGAACCCACAAGATTTGATTGCCACTGGCGCCCAACCGTCTAAAACGGTGCGCTGGTTGGTTGGCTTGGGCGTGGTGGTTTTGCTTGCCATTGGCCTAGGCTTGCTGGTCTTGCTGACCCAAGCGACCAGCAACCGCGCCCTGTACGATCAAAATTACGAGCGCCTGTACTTGGTCAATACCGTGGTGGCAGGCTTGCTGTTGTTGGGCCTGCTGTGGGGCTTAACCCGCTTGGTGATTCGGGTGCGTCAAGGGCAATTTGGCTCGCGTTTGCTGGTCAAGTTGGCCGCCATTTTTGCGCTGGTCGGTGTGGTGCCCGGGGTCCTGATTTATGTGGTCTCTTATCAGTTCGTGTCGCGCTCCATTGAAAGCTGGTTTGACGTCAAGGTCGAAGGCGCCTTGGTGGCGGGCTTGAACTTGGGACGCGCCACCTTGGACACCCTCACCGGTGATCTGGCCAAACAGTCACGTGTGGCCGCGCAGCAATTGGTCGATGTTCAAGAGGCCAGCGCCGCCTTGATGCTAGATCGCGTGCGTGCGCAAATGGACGCCAACGATGCAGTGTTGTGGTCTTCCGATGGGCGCCTCATTGCCACGGCTGGCCAGTCTCGATTTTCTATTCGTCCCGAACGACCCACAGCCGCCCAGTTCAAACAAGTGCGCAACAAACTGAGTGTGGAAATTGTGGAGGGCTTGGACGAAACAGCAGGCGCGCCGACAGGCCGCATTAAAGTGCTGACCTTGGTGCCCCAAAACAGCCTCAGCCTGCGCGAAGACCCATGGGTCTTGCAGATTTCGCAAGAACTGCCCGCCACCTTGGTGGCCAATGCCTTGGACGTGCAGTTGGCCAACCGTGAATACCAAGAGCGTGCCATGGCCAGAGACGGCTTGCGCCGCATGTACATCGGCACACTCACCTTGAGCCTCATCATGGCGGTGCTGGCCTCCGTGCTGTTGGCCATGCTGTTGGGCAATCAATTGGCCCGTCCTTTGTTGTTGCTGGCGCACGGTATGCGGCAGGTGGCCAAGGGCGACTTGTCACCCAAATACACCTTGCAGGGCAAAGACGAGCTGGGTGGTTTGACGCGATCGTTTGCCGAGATGACCCAGCAGTTGTCCGACGCGCGCAGTGCGGTGGAACGAAGCCTGATGCAGCTGGATGCTGCGCGTGGCAACTTGCAAACCATTTTGGACAACCTGACGGCGGGCGTCATTGTGCTCAATGCGCGCGGCATCATCCAGTCGTCCAACCCTGGTGCCACACGCGTTTTGAAAGTGCCTTTGGCCGCCCACGAAAAAACGGCCTTGCTCAGCTTGCCCAATTTGCAAAGCTTTGCCATTGGCGTGCAAGAACAGTTTGAACTGTTGAGCGCGGACAAAGACCGCCACGAGCTTGACCACTGGCAAAAGTCATTCGAAATTCATGCTTCGGGTCAAGGCCTCGAGGCCACTTCGGTCACTTTGGTGGCGCGTGGTGCCATCTTGCCGGACGGCATGCGCTTACTGGTGTTTGATGACATTTCTGAAATTGTCTCGGCGCAGCGCTCGCAAGCTTGGGGCGAAGTGGCGCGCAGGTTGGCGCATGAAATCAAGAACCCGCTCACCCCCATTCAGTTGTCGGCTGAAAGGCTAGAGCGCAAATTGGATGGCAAGCTGGAAGAGGCCGACCAAACGGTGCTGTCCAAATCGGTCAAAACCATTGTGGAACAAGTGGCGGCCATGAAGCGCCTGGTCAATGAATTCCGAGATTACGCCCGCTTGCCCTCGGCCGATCTCAAGCCACTGGATTTGAACAACCTCATCATGGACGTGATGGGGCTCTATGCCCAAGAGCCTTCAGAGACCGCCACGCGTGCCCAAATATTCACCGACTTGGACCCCACTTTGCCGCTGATTGAGGGCGATGCCCAGCAATTGCGCCAGGTGGTGCACAACCTGCTGCAAAACGCACAAGATGCCAGTGAGCCGCAATCCCACGTCATGTTGGTGACGCGCTGGAGCCCGGCGCGCAAGCGGGTCAAACTGACGGTTCTCGATGAAGGCCCCGGTTTTTCGCCCAATATTTTGCAGCGCGCCTTCGAACCTTACGTCACCACCAAGGCCAAAGGCACCGGCTTGGGGCTGGCGGTAGTGAAGAAGATTGCCGACGAACATGGGGCCCGTTTGGACATTGCCAATCGAGTTGAAGAAGGGGTGGTCAAAGGCGCCCAAGTGTCGTTATCATTCAGTGTCGAGAAATTAGCGCAAACCTGAGACAACGAAAAGCAACATGGCAAACATTTTGGTGGTGGATGACGAGCTTGGCATTCGCGATTTGCTCTCGGAAATTCTGAACGACGAAGGACACAACGTCGAGCTGGCCGAGAACGCCGCGCAAGCCCGCGACGTGCGCAATCGCATGCGCCCCGATTTGGTCTTGCTCGACATTTGGATGCCCGACACCGACGGCGTCACCTTGCTCAAAGAGTGGTCCACCAATGGTCTCTTGAACATGCCGGTCATCATGATGAGTGGGCATGCCACCATCGACACCGCCGTGGATGCCATTCGCATTGGCGCGCAAGCCTTCTTAGAAAAACCCATCACACTGCAAAAGCTGTTGAAAACCGTCGAGCAAGGTTTGGCACGCGAGCAAGTGCGCCAAGCCGCAGCGGCATACCAAGCTTCGCAAGCCCCACAGGGTTCGGCCGCAAGCACGGCAGGTCATCTTGCCGCACCGCAAGACAATGCTTTGCAAGTGTCGCAAACCTTTGAGCTCGATCTGCCATTGCGTGATGCACGCGATGCATTTGAAAAAGCCTACTTCGAGTTTCACTTGGCCAACGAGGGTGGCTCCATGACCCGCGTGGCCGATAAAACGGGCCTGGAGCGCACCCACCTGTACCGCAAACTCAAGCAGTTGGGTGTTGACCTGACCAAGAGCAAGCGCGCTGGCAATTGAAGCTGGCGTCAGTTCGACTCTGAATTTGTGCAGTTCATCACCCGGTTTTGACGTTTGGTCGCAAACCGCGTGCACTGAAACTTTGATGTTTCTACATTAGGCCCATTCCAAACAGCGAGGCCTTATGACTTCTTCAAACTCAACGACAGACCCTTCCTTCACTTCCAAGTGGCAGCCAGCCTTGGACGCATTCCATGCCTATGCGAGATGGCTTGTCAGCATCAGCTGGAAGCTCTTTTTTGCTATGGCGTTTGTGCTCATCATGGCCGCAGGAATGATCCAATCTTGGCTGCCCGCACAAAAGGAAGACTTCTTGCCTCAAACGGCCATTTTGGTGATCCTGTCTTCCATCGTCATCAAAGCCAGTTACAAGCAGCAAATTCAGGCGGAAGAAAAGGCCAGTGCTGCCACATACTTGGCCGAGGCTGAGCAACTCAAACGCCAACTGATTGAAGCGCGCTTGGCCGCTATGCAAGCCCAAGTGGAGCCGCACTTTTTGTTCAACACCTTGGCGTCTATTGACCATTTGATTGAAACCGATCCGCCGCGCGCCAGCTTGATGCAAAAGAGCTTGATCGCTTTGCTGCGTGCCACCTTGCCCTCTATGCGAGAAACCAGCACAGCCAAGCTGCGCAACATGGGTCAAGAGTTGGCCGTCATCCGGCCTTACCTGGACATTCAAAAAATGCGCATGGAAGACCGCTTGCAAATTGAGTGGGACATTCCAGAAGGACTTCATTCTGCCGAGTTGCCGCACATGATGGTGCTCAGTTTGGTTGAGAATGCGTTCAAGCATGGCCTAGAGCCCAAAGCCGAAGGTGGTCAATTGACCTTGCGCGCAGAAGTGAACCATGGCCAATTGGAGGTGACAGTGCGCGATACAGGTGTGGGTTATTACCCTGCGGAGTCGGCTGGTTTGTCCTCGCAAACGGGCCATGGCTTTGGTTTGAAAAACATTCGCGATCGCTTGGCCTTGCTCTTCGGTGATCAAGCCAGTTTCAGCATTCGCGCCATGGAACCCTACGAGGGTTCCGGTACCTTGGCCAAATTAACAGTGCCTTATCGCGTGGTTCCCCTTGACGCGCAAACTGTCACTGCCTGATCATGAATTCACAAGGCCACACCCTAGCCCGCGCAGTCATCGCCGACGATGAACGCTTGATGCGTGACCAACTGCGTACGCGGCTGGCGCAGGTTTGGCCCAGCTTGGAGATCGTTGCCGAGGCAAAGAATGGCTTAGAGGCCATCGAGGCGGTACGCGTACACCAGCCCGATGTGATTTTTTTAGACATTCGCATGCCTGGCTTGACGGGTGTGGAAGCCGCCAAAGAAATTGCACAACTCGATTTGGGTGACGATGCCTTGTTGCCCGAGATGGTCTTTATCACCGCCTACGATCAGTACGCCTTGGATGCGTTTGAGCAAGGCGCGGTGGACTATGTGCTCAAACCCGCCGAACCTGAGCGCTTGCGCGTCACTGCTGAACGTTTGCAAAAGCGCTTGATGCAAAGGGCCGGTGAAGGCTCCGACAGCGTGGCCACAGCTTCTAGCGTTGCGAATTCTGGTGGCGGCGCCTCTGTACAGCAATTGCTGCATGTGTTGTCGGCGCAACTCAAAGGTCAACCTGCGCAGTACTTGTCTTGGTTACAGGCCTCGGTTGGGCAAAGCATTCAAATGGTGGCCGTGGCGGATGTGCTGTTCTGTGTCAGCGACGACAAGTACACGCGCGTGCAAACCTTGAAACAAGAATTTTTGATTCGCAAGCCCATCAAAGAGCTGGTGGACGAACTCGACCCCAAGGTTTTTTGGCAAATTCACCGCAGTACCTTGGTCAATGTGAATGCCATTTCAGGCGTTCAGCGAGATGAGCGTGGTCGCCAAGAGGTGCTGATCAAAGGGCGCGCCGACAGACTGGCCGTCAGCCGAAGCGCGTCGCAGTTGTTCCGTGGAATGTAGGCTGGTTTTGTTGCAGGAAGGCCATTTTGGCCAGCGAATGCGGGGCGCAGGGCCAGAAAATTCAGCCATGGCTTGGCGAAGTGCTTATCATTGGGCCTTGATCGACATGACAACAACGGATGCCTCTGTGAAATGACTGATATGGGTGAGCAAAGCAATGTTTCAAATCCTGAATTTTTCTTCAGGACAGCAGACCGATTGCAAATGGACAGCTGCCTCACAGCCCTGTCCAAAGAGGGTAAAAGTGTTGTCATTCACAGCCAGTCCAACGAGCTGTTGGACTACTACGGCGCATCGTTTTTACGGCGCCTTAAAAATGAGCTAACCACCAGTCAAATTGAAGTGTTCATGCCGGCCGATACCGAGGCCATGCTGCAGCGCTTTAACCAACTGCTAAGCGACATGTCCCTTACTGTGGCCACCAAAGCGCGTAGCGGCATGGTGCCCGACAAAGTCTGGGTGGTTCACGATGCCAGCGCATTGAGCGTTCATGAAGTTGAATTGCTAGGTCGTTTGATTCAGCAGTTTCCGGGTTCGGGCGTGAGTGCTGTTTTGATGTTTGCTTCAGAAACTGCGCCCAGCGAATCTTTGATACGCCAAAACAAACAGTTTGTATCTTGGGCCTTGGAAATGCCAACGGCTGAGCAAAAGTTGGCCACCATTCAGCAGGCGCGCAAACAAGGCAATGAAGAAGCGGCTGTCCAGTTCTTCAATCGTTTGGCCAAACGTGCCGTCAAAACCGATGTGCCTTCGGTGCGCGCCACAGAATCGGCTGCTGCTGCACAGGCGGCCAAGATGCAAAAACCGGCCAATGCTTCCAAGCCTCCAAAGAAAAAATCTGGTCATGCGCTTTTGTGGACCCTGATTGTGATGGCCATGCTGGTCTTGTCTGTGGGTGTGGCCGCGTGGTTGAACCCCGAAGTGGCCACCAAAGTATGGGAGCAGGGCCAGCAGTTGATGGGCATGCAGGCCGAAGCGCCCAAGCCTGCTGAACTTCCACCCGGCTCGCCTGAAAAAGTCGAGCAAGTGATTGCCAAGGATGAGGCCAACAACCCCATGCCAGTGCCGGGTGCGCCGAGTGCTACAGGTGCGCCTGAAGTCGCCAAGGCAGCTGCAGCTGCCGAACCCGTGCCTGCGTCACCAGTCAAAGAAACTTTGGCTGACAAGGTGATCACAGAATTACCCGAGGCCGCAGTTCAGGGTCGCGCGTGGCTAAAAGGTCTGCCTGAAGACGGTTTTGTTTTAGAGCATCAAAGCTTTGCCAGCCTCAGAGAAGCACAAGCGGCCATCAAGGGCAAAGAGTGGTTGGCCAATGCGCGCATCGTGCCCCTGTTTGCCGATGGCAAGGACGAAGCGCGCTTTGCAGTTGTAACGGGACCTTTTAAATCCAAAGACCGCGCCAAAAACACCATCACACGTCTGGGCTTGTCGAGCGATGTGAGCATCAAGGCGGTGCCTTCTGCATTGGCACAAGCAGTGCCGAATAAATCTAAACCTTGATGCTCATTTGGCGCGGCTTTGCGCCAAAGCGCCATAAGGACAAAAGCCCGGTTTAGGGCCCACCTGTGGGTGCGTACGGCACGTGGTGGGTCGCTTGGCGTAGACGGTGCAATGCCGCTCTTTGGCATCTAAAAACTGGCAATCGCCACTGCTGCGACGCGCCAAGGTGAAGATGCTGTTCTTGAAATTGAAGTGATCAATGAAGCCTGCCTTCATGAGGCGCTTGGCAATTTGCTTGGGCTCTTCGTGCTCGGCTTCAAACGGGTCCACCAATTCCAAACGAATGAGGTCGGCCATTTTGACTTCAACGGGCATGGTGCAACAGTTGGCGGCGCACGAGTCGCACATACCGGGTTTGTAACGGGTCCAACTGTCGAGACGGTCGACGTCGACGATGCTTGTAGGTGATCTCATTTGAAAAACTGTTTGTCTTGATGATGGAGTATGACGGCATTGGCGCAAGCATGTGCATTGTCATTCAATGACCTAGTTCTTTAGTTCAATTCGGCTGCTAAAAGCTGGCTAGATAAGTAAAAACCTTAATCCCATCAAAAATAGAAAGGCGTAGAAATATGTTTCGCGTCTTCAACATTGCGCTCATTGATTATTTTCACCAAGCAAAGGAACTTGTCATGACCGTCATCTCACGCAGAATCATCGTCCCAGCCCAAGGCAAAGCCGAAGCGGCCTTGGCGCAAGCCAAAAGCCTAGCGGAACAAGCCACTCATGCAGGAACCAAAACCAGATTGTTCAAAGTCATCATGGGCGAGGACGCTGGCAACCTTGAAATGTTTGTTCGATTTGAAAACTTCCAAGAGGGCATTAATGGCTTTCAAACTTTGGCAGCTTCGGCAGGCGTCAATTCTGCGCGCGCGCAATTAGAGGGCGGTAATGTTCAGTCAATATCGGGCCCGTATGTTTACAGAACAGTGTTTGGTGAGCCTACAGCGCAGCCCGTTTTGGTTCAACGTCAATATCAAATTTCACGGGCCAATTTGCAAGCCGCCATTGCCATGCTGCCTGATGCCAAGGCCGCATTCAGTGCAGGTACGGGTATGACTGCTGTTGTTCCTGTTTTTGCGCCGGAAATGGACAGGCTGGCCATCAATTACTACATGGACTCTTTGCAGGTGCTCGGCAAAGAGTTGGATGAGAATGCCATGTCGACAGCGTTCCAAAATGTGGTGGCCAAAGCCGCGCAATTGGGAACCTTGATATCGGGTCGCGTTTTGGTTGTGGTTTAGGTTCAATCAGTCGAGCATTTGAATGATCCTCATGCCTAGCGCTAACGCCTTTGGTGGGCGCTAGGAACAATCTGTTTGGCATTTGAGCTTGCCCATTATTTGATTTAAGTATACAGCCAAGGAATTTAAATATACAGTAGATTATTTTAAGTATCAGGTGAACGCTATGGCAAAGCCCTCGAGATTCAATCACCTCACCCAAAATGTCACCCGTGATGTGCTCGCTCACCCCAAGGATCTAACGAAGTTTTACTCAGAAACCGAGAACATTACACGTGCGGCCGCGGCGCGATACGTACTTCAGTTGGAGCGAGAAGGTTGGATCGCTAGAAGTGGATCCGCTACGCGACCTATTTTTAGTCCTGGCTACAAACGACGCGTTTCACAACTTTATGCGCTGAAAGATCTTGAAGAGGATGTGATTTGGACACGCGATTTCAGACCCTACTTCAATCTGAAAGCTAACGTCACCAACATCGCTGCACATGGTTTTACGGAAATGGTCAACAATGCAATCGACCATTCTTCTGGATCGTCGGTATTTGTTGCAGCTTCTCAAACAGAACAATCAATCACGATGGTGGTAGCTGACGATGGCATTGGGATTTTTGAAAAAATTTCAACTGCATTGAATTTGGCAGATAAGCGACAAGCACTTTTCGAACTTTCAAAAGGAAAGTTCACGACTGATCCAAGTAAGCACAGCGGCGAGGGCGTCTTTTTTACGTCGCGAATGTTTGACAATTTTGAAATTGAGGCAAATGGTCTGCAGTTTAGTCATGATGAAAAACATGACTTTCTGATGGAAGAGCTTAGACCCTTTGTAAATGGGACTGTGGTGTTCATGCGTATCGGCTTGGACAGCAAGCGCACTACAAGCGATGTCTTTAATCAGTTTATGAATGCACCCGAGGACTTTGACTTTTCCAAAACTATCGTCCCCATGAAGTTGGCGCGTTTAGGAGATGAGCAACTTATTTCTCGTTCACAAGCAAAAAGATTGATTGCTAGATTTGATCGATTTAAGAAAGTTATTCTTGACTTTAAAAGTGTGAATGAAATTGGACAAGCTTTTGCAGATGAATTGTTTCGCGTCTACGCAAATGAACATCCACAAGTAGAACTGACGCCAGTCAACATGAGTGATCAAGTTGAAAAAATGTGGCTGCGTGCAGTTGCACCACGCGCTTGAACAAACCGTCAGAAAACAGAAAACCCCAGCAACATTTCTATTGCTGGGGTTTGGATTGGTGGCCTGGGACGGAATCGAACCATCGACACGCGGATTTTCAATCCGCTGCTCTACCAACTGAGCTACCGGGCCTCACAGAAGCGGGATTATAGCATCAGAAAATGAGGCTTTTTAGGGGAAATTAGGGGGCACCCCCACAGGCGGGTGGTGATAAGGTCAGACGGTGAATATCATTTCAACCCATCCAGCCCATGCGGATCTGATCGATTCGTCCTACGCCGCCCGCCGCCTCTTCATCACTTTGCTGCTCATGACCCTGGGGGGTAGCAGCATGTACGTGGTGTCGGTGGTACTGCCTGAAGTCCAAAAAGAGTTTGGCATTTCGCGCGCCGATGCGTCTTTGCCCTACACCTTGATGATGTTGGGCTTTGGTGCAGGCGGTTTGGCCATGGGCAAGTTGGCCGACAAGTGGGGTGTGCATGTGGCGCTTTGGATTGGCGCTGTGGGGGTGGGCAGTGGTTTTGTGTTGGCCGGTTTGTCGCCCAACATTTGGCTGTTTGCTTTAGCGCATGGTGTGCTGATGGGGGTGTTCGGCAGCTCGTCGACTTTTGCCCCATTGTTGGCCGATACCTCCATGTGGTGGGACAAGCGGCGCGGCATTGCAGTGGCGGTGTGTGCCAGTGGCAACTATGTAGCCGGGAGCATTTGGCCAGCCTTGGCGCAACAAGGTGTGGAAGCTTTGGGCTGGCGCGAAACCTATGTGTGGATTGGGGTGGTGTGCGGCTTGGGCATGTTGGCCTTGTCTTTTTTCATGCGGCAACGCCCGCCTCTCATGGCCACCTCCGCACCTGGCAGTGTGCAGCAGTTGGCTTCAGAAAAACCGTTTGGCTTGTCGATCAACACAGCGCATGCCTTGTTGTGTGTTGCAGGTGTGGCTTGTTGTGTGGCCATGGCCATGCCGCAGGTTCACATCGTGGCGTATTGCACCGACCTCGGCTTTGGTGCGGCGCGTGGCTCCGAAATGTTGTCGCTGATGTTGGCCTGTGGCATTGTGAGCCGCTTGGTCTCAGGTGTCATTTGCGATCGCATTGGCGGGCTGCGCACTTTGGTGTTGGGCTCGGTGCTGCAAGGCGTGGCGCTGCTGATGTTCTTGCCATTTGATGGCATGGTGTCGCTGTATGTGATTTCTGCCTTGTTTGGTTTGTTTCAAGGCGGCATCGTGCCTTCTTACGCCATCATCGTGCGCGAGTATTTTCCTGCGCAAAAGGTGGGCGTGTTGGTGGGGGCCGTCATCATGGCCACCATGATTGGCATGGCGCTAGGCGGGTGGATGTCGGGCAAGGTGTTTGACTTAACCGGCTCGTATCACGCGGCATTTATCAACGGCGTACTTTGGAATGCTTTGAACTTGAGCATTGCCGTGTTTTTGTTGTGGCGAACGCAGATCAAAAAAAAGGCGTAACTCCTTAGAGTTACGCCTTAATGGCACTCTCAAACGAAATCAGTTGGTGTAGATGGGGCGGCCGTTGGCGGGTTGCACAGGGCGCGCATTCATCTTGAAGGGGAAGTCGCTCACTTGCTCTTTGGCAATGTTGACTTGCGTCTTCAAAATAAAGAACTTCACTTTTTCGGTACATGGCGGTGTTGTCAAAGAACCGTCGTAGTGGAAGAAGTCCATTTCTTTGGGCAACAAATTGGCGGGGTTGAACATCACGCCATCTGGCACCACTTCGGGACCTTCTTTTTTGGGGGCATGCGTCCACAAAGTTTTGATGCCTGGGTTTTCATTGCCTTCGCGCAACATCACAGCCAGCACCGCCAATTCGCCTTCTGTGTTTTTATGCACAAAGTGAACCACCATGGCAGAAGGTTTGCCATCAATGTGTTCTTCGCTGGGGCGATGGAAGTGGAACTGCAACAAGTCATAGGGCTTGCCATCGATGCGAATTTTGGAGCCGGCAGGCACATTCACTTGAATGGTGTGGCCGTTGTTCACGATCTTCAATTGACCTTGCTTGTAATCAGGTGCAACGCTGAAGCGAACTTTTTCAAACGGACCCTTGATGTTCAAAGGAGCTTGTGACTTGCCTTTGCCGCAAGTTGGGAATTCTTTGCCCCAGTTTTCTGGGCCCATCGCACCTTCGTAATCCCAGTGGACGGCGTGTGTATCAGCTGGGCCGTGGGCGTCTTTTTTGTCGCCTTTTTTATCGTCTTTGCCATGCGCGTCTTTGGCCGCTGGGGCTGCGTGAGCATCTTTGGCGGCAGATGCGCCATGTGCATCAGCTTTGCCAGCAGGTGCTTCAGGCGCACACTCCGACATCACTTTGACTTTTTCGCCAGCAGCTGCCAATGCGTTTTGCGCAGCGCAAATCACTTTTTGCTGTGCTTTCCAGTCGGTCATTTCCAAGGCTTTTTGGAAGGCCTCGACGGTGGCGGGATCTTTGGTGCCATTGGTGAGCAAACGCACACCGGCCAATCCCAACTGACGTTCGGGGGACAAGCCTTTTTTCTCTTTGGCGTATGCGGCCTCAAGGTCTTTGAGCACGGTGCCTGTAGAGAAGGCGGCTTTGACGGCTTCCAACTCTTGCGCTTTGGTCATCAAAGGCGGCAGCATTTCTTTGCTGGCAGCCAGTTCTTCCTCAGAGGCTTCGGCTTTTTTGTCGGCCTCTTCCACTTTTTGGGTCAGCTCCTCAACTTGGGCAGAGACCGCCGCGACGGACTTCTTCTGCGTCCAGCCAAAGTAGCCCGCACCCGCAGTCGAGATGGCTAGCAAAATGATGGCAATGATTTTGAACATGGTCTTTTCCAGAATTTAATTTCCGTGCTTAGGCAGATTCGGCACTAGGCTTGAAAACTTGAATTTATCGGTCGGCTTTGAAGCTGATGCCTCGGCCGTCGGTGGTCACGCCTACGATGTACAGGCGCTGGGTTTTGCCAGCCACAGGGCTGTTGGTCACAAAGGCTGCACCGTTCAAGGTTTGGCTTTTGAGTGAGCATTGCGTGGCATTGGGGATGGTCAAGGTGAAGGTGAACAAGTTGGTGCCGTCAAAGTTGGGGGTCAATAAACTTTGAGTCAACAAGCAATCTTGCTGAAATGCCAACGAGGTGGTGACCTCGCCTTGGCCCGAAATGTTCAAGTTGAAGTTGTCTACAAAGCCAAGGCCATAAGACCAACGACCTTGCCACGCACCTTGAATGCTGCTCAAGTTGGCGGGTAAGTTGTATTGGTAAGTGCTGGGTTGGCTGGCAGCCACCGTCACATCCTTGCCTTGTTCGATGCCCGTGGCAGGAAAACTCAGTGCAGCGCGGATGGTGCCATTGCCCAAATTGCTGATGGTGCCCGTACCGGTTCTTACGGCGCCCGAAATATTGGGGTAGTAAAACACGCGGGTGAGCAGGGCACTGGTGGTGCCTGTAATCAAACCCGAACCGCTGTAAAGATCTGGATCGGTGGCGTTGTAATGCAGGCTGTAAAAATTGGTAACGGCGCCAGAGCCGCCTGTGGTGCGCAACAAAATGCCCACCCAATCTTTGCCATTCAGGCTGGCCACATAGGCGCCAGGCACTGTGAGAGGTGTGGTGATGGGCGGTGCGGGCGGGTCTGCCGCGGCCACATTAGTGCTGCCACCGCCGCCACATGCAGACAGCAAGATGGCAGACATGAACACAGTGGACTTGATCAGAAGACGATGGAACATGGTGATACTCTTTTCAAGAACGAAGCACTACTTTATAGTAGGGCGTATGACTTTCATTCAAATCACCCCGACTGCACAAGCCTGCCACAGCAGATTTGCGAACTTTTTGAAACAAGCCGTGGCCACTGCAGCCACCGCGCTGGTCATGTTGGCACCGCATGCTGCGCATGCCGAATGGCAAAAGGTCACCACCACCGACTCGGGCATCATTTACGTGGACGATGCCACCATCAAACGCACAGGCCCCATCAGGTCCTTCTGGAGTTTGTTCGACTACAGGAGTCCCCAAAAAGCGCAGCGCGGTGCTTTTTATGTTTCTACGCGCACGCACATGGAAATGGACTGCCGCAAAGAGATGGTGCACATTTTGCAATTCTCTATGCACAGTGGTCCTATGCTCACCGGCGAAATCATCGATTCGCAAGGTGTGATGCGCGAATGGCAAACCATTCCACCCGACACACCCTTGGTCAATTTGTTCCGCTTCGTTTGCGGTAAATAAATGCTGCATGGCTTTCATGGTCGCACCCATGCGGCTTGAAGCCAATGTCTGTAGCGCGGCGAAAAGTTCCACGCAAAATCTTGCACCGACACACCCGTCGGAAAAACGCTGTGCGTTAAATGGTCCAGCCAAGGGCTTTGCGCGTTCAACTGAGTAAGCCAATGTTGGTCATGCCAATCGGGGTGACGTACAGGCAGCGCTGAACCCTCGGCGATGGTTTCAAGCGTAGGACCCGACATGCGGTCGTGCACGCTGCCCCACTCACGACCTTTCAAAGTCACTTTGAGTTGCTGCAGTTTTTTCTCAACCACTTGCCAATCGTTGGCGGGGTGTTGAAAGCGCAATTGCCCCAGCACGTTGTCAAAAAATACACAGGCCTTCGGATGCTTTGACAACAAGGCGGGCAAATTCTGCATGGCATCTTGGGTGTGGCAATGCAATTCGGTGCCTTGTTCTTTCAGTGCCGCACCATGGCGCCACTTGAACAGCGTGCCCGCAAAGGGGTCAATGTCAAATGTATCAACGCGTGCAAACTGACCTAACCAGCGGCTCGACATCATCCAGCCGGCGCTGGCGCCAATCAAGAGCAAACTGGGTTGGCCGGCAACAGCTTCTGGTTTGAAAGCTTGGGCTTGCTGCATCAACCAGTTTTCAATGGCGTGTGACGTGGGGGCCCAGCGCGCTTGCGAGCGCCACGCCAACCAATGCCAAGTGAAGCCGCCAGTGAGGTTCATGCTTGTGGTTTGAGGTTAAATTGCATCACACCCAAAGCGTCCATGCGGCGTTGGTCTTTTTTGTTTTCTTCGCGCTGCACAGCTTGGGCGTTTTGATCGGCCAAGGTTTGCATTTTGATGCGTTCGCGTTCGGCCAGCATCAAGCGCTCCTTGATACCAATGATGGCGTTTTCAGTGTACATGATGTCGGTTTTAATGCGTTGCATCAGCGTCAGCAATTGCGACATGAATTGGCGCTGGTTCATGGTTTCGCGCATTCCCAAACTTTGGGCATCGCCACGTATAAGACCTTCACGGTATTCGTCGTACATTTTTTGGACACGTTGCTCACTGGTCCGTAAACTTTCCAAGCGCGAACGCGCTTGAACCAACTCATTTTGAATCAGTGCAATTTTGTCTTCGGCCTTTTTGGTCAAGACGGTCCAGCAGGGGCGGGCAACCACGGTGTCGTTCATGCGGGTACCGCCATCATGTTGCGAATGTCTTCACGAGTGCTGGCTTCGTCTTTGCCTTCGTGCATGTCTTGACGCAAGTACTGCTCCATCGATTCGCGCAATCGAATGGCTTCGTCCAAGGTGGGGTTGCTGCCCATCTCGTAGGCGCCCACTTGAATCAAATCCATGTTTTGTTGGTACAAAGACCAGAGGCGTCTGAACTTGTTGGCCATTTTCAAATCCTCGGGTGACAGCAAGCTTTGCATCACTCGAGAAATAGAGCCGTTCAAATCGATGGCGGGGTAATGCGCAGCATCGGCCAATTTGCGGGACAACATCACTTGGCCGTCCAAAGAGGCGCGGGCAATGTCGACGATGGGGTCGTTGGCGTCATCGCCTTCGGCCAGTACGGTGTAAATGGCCGTAATCGAACCATGACCATGACGGCCTACGCCGGCACGCTCAATCAAATTGGGCAACAAAGCAAATACAGAAGGAGGGTAGCCTTTGGCAGTAGGCGGCTCGCCAATGGCCAAGCCAATTTCGCGCTGGGCATGGGCCACGCGCGTTAAGCTGTCGACCAACATCAAGACGTTCAAGCCTTGGTCACGAAAGTATTCGGCAATCACATGCGTCATGTGAGCAGCTTTCAAGCGCAGCACAGGCGACACGTTGGCAGGGGCCGCAACGACCACCGATTTGGCCAGGCCTTCTTCGCCCAAAGATTCTTGAATGAAGGCTTGCACCTCGCGGCCACGTTCGCCCACCAAACCAATCACCACCACATCGGCTTTGGTAAAGCGGGTCATCATGCCCAAGAGCACGCTCTTGCCAACACCAGAGCCGGCCACCAAGCCAACGCGTTGTCCGCGGCCCAAGGTCAATAAACCATTGATGGCTTTGACGCCCACGTCCAGTACGCTGTCGATGGGGCCGCGCTCCATCGGGTTGATGGGCAAGCCCAGCAAACTCAAACGTGCTTTGCAAGCAGGCTTGGGTTTGCCGTCTAAAGGTTCACCGCGACCATCGATCACACGGCCCAGCAGTTCAGGACCCAAGCATGCAGTGCCCAAGTCGTTCGCAATGCGCACAGAGGCACCAGGGCCAATGCCCACAGGTTCTGTGAGCGGCATCAGGTACAAAGTCTTGTCGTTGAAGCCCACCACTTCGGCTTCAATTTTGTGGCCGTCTTGGCCAATCACTTCGCAGCTAGAACCCACAGGGGCCATGATGCCGCGCGCTTCCATGCGCAGGCCCACCAAGCGGACCAAGGTGCCGCAGCGCTCAGGGCTAGAGGCGCGCGCTAAAGACATCGAGCGTGCCACTTCGGCTGCAAAGTTACTCATGAGAGGCATCCTCTGCAGGGTCGTCTTGTGCAGGTTGATCGTCGCTTAACTCTAGATCTGGCAAGTCCAAAGCCGATAAATTCAAAGGCTCTGGGCTGGCTTCACGCGGGAGCGCGTCTTCAACTGTTTCAGCTTTGCCGCGACGTGCAGACAAACGTTCAGGCTGGAAAGCAGTTTGGGCTTGCCAGGGTTTGGTGTCTTCCAATAAAGCACGCGCCAATGTTTCGAGGCGATGTTCAATGAGGTCGCTCACCACCGCATCGTCAGCACGCACACGCACACTGCCAGGCAGCAAATGGGTGTCGGCCACCATTCGCCATGTGGGCATTTTTTCACCAGGCACAGCTTTGTGGTTTTGTAGCAAAGCCATGTCATTGGGATTCAGCTCAACCACCACGCTGGAGGCAGTTTGCACATCCAGGGTTTCAATGCAGCGGTCAATCATGTTTTGAATGCCGGCTGAAGAAATGCTGAGTTCGGTCAGGGTCAGTTGCTCTGCCAAATGCAAAGCCAAGCGCTTGAGCGGTTCGTTCCAGGCAGCAGGGTTTTCTTGCAGAGCGATGACGCCTTGCTCAATGTTGACCAAGATTTGATTGGCTTTTTCAGCCAATGACGACAAGCTTTCGGCTTGTTCTTTTTCTGCATTGGCCAGATCTGTTTCGCGTTGCATTTGTTGGCCATCAACCAAGCCGCGCTCGTAGGCTTCATGCTTGATCTTCTCAATGGCTTCTGCATCCAAACCCGACAAAGCCGGTGTTTCAGATGATGCAGCTTGTGCCACTGTCGAATTGTCGTCAGCTTTAGCCGTGACATCAGTCACGCCAGCCTCTTCGGCTAATGCTTCCTCGGCCAGTTTGTTGGCCGCGTGTTGTTCTTCAACCGTCCACAAGGCAAAGGTGTTGGCTTTTTTGCGCAAGTAATTCTCTTGCACAAAGCCAGCGTTTTGCAACTCAATGGGTTTGAGTGGCTGCAAGGGTTGCCACTGTGGTGCGCCTCTGGCAGCACCACTGTTGGCCAACTTGCCGGGTGGAAGTGGGTTATACAAAGTCGCCTCCGCCTAAGACCAACTCACCAGAGTCAGACAACTTACGGGCAGAACGCATGATTTGTTTCTGCGCTTCTTCCACATCGGACAAGCGCATGAGGCCTTTGGCATCCATCTCGTCTTTGAACATGCCGCGGGCACGTTCGGACATGTTGTCGAAGAAGCGTGCTTTGACTTCCTCGCTGGCGCCTTTCATGGCAATCATCAACTGGTTGTTGTCCACCGCACGCATCAGCACCTGAATGCCTTTGTTGTCCACAGCGCTCAGGTTCTCGAAAGTGAACATGTTGTCTTGAATGCGCATCATCAAGTCGGCGTCGATCTTCTCCAGACCCTTCATGATGGAGGCTTCCAAAGCAGTCTTCGTCGAGTTCATGATCTGCGCAGCCGCTTTGATACCACCGAAGCTGGAAGACTTCGAGCTGGTGTTGTTGGAGAACTGCAGCTTCATGATGGCCTCAAGTTCTTGCATGGCAGAAGGCTGAACGGTTTCCAAGCTGGCCACACGCTGAATGATTTCAGGGCGGGTTTCGTCGGGCAAGAAGTTCAAGACATCGGCGGCCACTTGGTGGTCTAGCACGGACAAGATAATGGCCGTCACTTGTGGATGCTCGGTTTTGATCATGTCGGCAATGGCGCGTGCGTCCATCCACTGCAAGATTTCCAAGCCCTTGGTGCTTTGGCCCGGCATGATGCGGCCCAAAACGGATGCGGCTTTGTCGTCGCCCAAGGCGCGCTTGAAAACTTTTTCCACATAGTCGGTGGTGCCCAAGCCCAAGCTCGATTGTTTCTTGATGGTGGCCACAAAGTCGTCCAAGATTTCGTTCACGGCTTCTTGCGACACATCGGACACGGCCACCATGGCACCGCCCAATGCTTGCACTTCGGTTGGATTCAAAAACTTGATGATTTCGGAGGCTTGTTGTTCACCGAGCAACAACATCAAGACGGCAGCGCGTTGTGCACCACTGATGTTGGACATCTCGATGCGCAGTTTTTCTGCGGCTTCGGCTTCTGCAGCCGAGAGTTGAATTTCTTTTTCTGCCATGGTAATTCCTTAGGCTACTTTGATCATCTTCTTGAGCACGCTGGCCACACGCGATGTGTCTTCCGCCACAATCATGCGAACCAAAGCCACCTTGTCGTCGTACGTGTTGGCCGTGTCCAACATCTCCATGGAGATGCTTGATTTCTTCGGCTTGAGCTTGGCCTTGATGTCTTCCAAGGTTTCGCCTTCGCCCAACTGGATGGCGTTCATGTCTTCGGGTGACAACTCGCCATCGCCCAGCGCAACCTTCGCGGCAGCGGCAGCAGCTTCGGCAGCAGCAGCTTCGGCTTCCAACTCGGCTGGCGTTTTGAGCAAGCCCAACATGCGCAGCATAGCAGGACGGATCACCATCATGAGGAAGGCCAAGAACACCACACCCAGCAAACCACTCTTGATGTAGGTTTGCATGGACTCGTCTTTGTACCAAGGAATGCTCAAGTCGTAAACGGCTTCGGGTTCAAATTTGGCTTGCACCACAGTGACCACATCGCCACGTTTCTCGTCAAATCCCACCACGCCGCGCACCAGGTCTTGCATGCGGGTAATTTCTTCCTCAGTGTAGGGGTTGGGCTTGGAGTCGGTGACTTCACCTTTTTCGTTTTTCGTCACAGTGGGTGCGCGCTCGTTGATCAGCACGGCCACACTCAAGCGCTCCACAATGCCTGTGGCATTTTTAACGTGACGAACAGAACGGTCGAGTTCGTAGTTACGTGTGCTACGCGCTGTGGTACTGTTCGAGCCGCCACCTGCGCCAGCTGTTGTGGCAGCCGAAGAGTTGGTTGTGGCTGAAGGTGCGGGTGGCGGTGTGTTGGACAAAGTGCCAGGTACACCAGAGGCTTCCATGGCGGAGTTCTTGTCTTCGCTGAGTGCTTCAGATCGCGTCTTGGGACCCTTTTCACGGGTGTCAAAGTCTTCTGTTGTGACTTCGGTTTGTGTGAAGTCCATGGCCATGTTCACTTGTGAGCGAACATTGTTGTCGCCCACAATGGGCGCCAAGATTTGCATCACGCGCTGGCGATACACATCTTCCAATTTTTGTTTGTGCGTGCTTTGTGCCGAGGTCAAACCCAGCGCAGCAGCTGTACTGGAATCAGTGATCAGCTTACCTTGGTTGTCAACAACAGCCACGTTTTCAGGTGTCATCAAGGGCACACTAGACGCCACCAAATGCACCAAGGCCTGAACCTGGTTGGGTGACACTGAACGACCTGCATAAGGCGTGATCACCACAGAAGCTTTGGGGGGCGTACGGTCACGCACAAACACCGATTGCTTGGGCATGGCCAAGTGCACACGGGCTTGTTGAATGGTGTCAATTTGCATGATGGTGCGTGCCAACTCTTGCTCCATGGCCGAGGTGTAGCGCACTTGTTCCATGAACTGGCTGGTGGTCATGGCCGATTGGTCTTTCAAAGACTCCATGCCCAAGTTGCCAGTTTTTGGAATGCCTTTAGAAGCCAAGAAAATTCGGGCTTCGTGGTACTTGTTGGAAGGCACAGTAATTTGACCGGAAGCTGGGTCCATCACAGGCTTGAACTCACTGGCCTTCAAAGCTTCCATGGCCGTTTGCTGATCGGCCTCGCTCATGTTGACCATGAGAGGGCGATAGCTGGGCATGTTGATCCACACGTACAGAATGGCAAACAACAAAACAGCCAAGCCCATCAAGATGAGGGGCATGGCTTTTTTGACGCCAGGTTGCTGCATCATTTGCTGCACAGACGCCAAAGGGCCAGAGGCAGCGCCGCCGCCATTGCTATAACCTGGATTGTTTTGAACATCTATGCCAGGCGTGAACGTTGCCAATGCACCGCCCGCGTTGGCGTTGCCACCACCGGTGGTGGTGAGTGCGGTGTTGCTCGAACCAGCGGAGGCTAGTCCGGGCTGAAAGGGAGCTACTGTAGTGGCCATGGTGAGAATCTCTCTGTCGTATCTTTAAATTGACAAAACTAAATCTGTGTTCAGTTCAATGCGGCTTAAACCGGCATGTTCAAAATGTCTTCGTATGCCTTCAGCACTTTGTTGCGCACCTGTAATGTGGCTTCAAAACTCAAGGACGATTTCTGCATGCTCAACACCACATCGGTGAGTGGCACGCCTTCACCGCGCTCGTAAGAGGCCGCGATTTTGGAAGCGTTCATTTGGTTCTCGTTCACTTTGTCAACGGTTTGACGCATCAAGTCGCCAAATCCAGCCGGGCCCTGTGGACCTTGTGAACCGCTCAATCCATTGAGGCCGCCCACTTTGTTGCCATCCTCGTCCATGCCGCCAGCGGCTTGGGACTGGTAAGAGCGAAGGGTTTGCAACATCGATTGAATATTGCTTTGTGAATTGATTTTGTCGATCATGTGTGTTCCCCTTAAGCGGCCCAAGTCATTGAGCCGTTTTCAGCCTTCAGCTTGGCCAACTTGTAGCGCAAGGTGCGTGGGCTGATGCCCAACTTGGCAGCCGCTTCCATGCGGCTCTCGGTGGTTTGAATGGCCGCCAAAATCATTTGGTGCTCGCTGCTCTTTACTGCCTCTTGCAAATTTGAGGCAATGACTGCGTTGTCTTCGGCTGCGCTGGTGTCGGGATAGCGCAATGCTTCGGTGGGCATGTTGAAGCTCGCCACATGCGTGGCAGGTGCTGTCAATGTTGGGGCTGTAGAAGCAACTGGTGTATTCACCAGCTCTTGTGCCATATGCAATTGCATGTCGGCCGCATCGTCAAACATCAAGTGATGCGCTTCAATGTGCTGGTCAGAACACAACACCACAGCGCGCTGCACCACGTTTTCCAATTCGCGCACATTGCCTGGCCATGGGTAAGCCAAGAGTTGTGCTTGAGCTTCATCACTCAAAGTGAACTCTTGTGCATTGGGCGAGTGGCGTAACAACAAGCTGGCCACCAATGGCAAGATGTCGCCACGGCGTTCACGCAGGGGCGGCACGCGCAGTTTGAACGTGCTGATGCGGAAATACAAATCTTCGCGGAACTGGCGCTCGGCAATGGCCACGCGCAGGTCTTTGTTGGTTGCGGCAATCACACGCACATCCAAAGCCACTTGGCGTTCAGAACCCAAACGTGTCAACAAACGCTCTTGCAATACGCGCAGCAGCTTGGCTTGCAAGTGCAAAGGCATCTCGCCAATTTCGTCCAAGAACAAAGTGCCGCCTTGGGCTTGTTCAAACAAACCCTTGAATTCTTTTTGTGCGCCAGTGAACGCGCCTTTTTCATGGCCGAACAACATGTCGTCAATCAGTTGCTCTGGCAAGGCTGCGCAGTTCAAACCAACGAAGGGGCCACGTGCACGTTTTGATGACTCGTGCAACACACGTGCCAAAATTTCTTTACCGGCACCCGTAGGGCCTTCGATGAGGGCGGTTACATTGGCTTGTGCCACGCGTTGGGCAAGTGCCAACAAATGACGGCTAACGGGGTCGACGTACACCACACTCTTTTGGGGAGTAGCCGCTGCAACCACTTCTGTAGGCGGCGCCATGCGCGCAACCATCGAAGCGGCAGAAGAAGACAAACGCAAAGCTTGAATGGCTTGATGTGCAGTTTGCCAAGAGCCTGCAGACCAGTCGTCGGTTGCCAACACATGGGCAGCACCTTGGCGCATGGCTTGAACGGCCAGTTCTAGGTTGCGTCGATCAACACGGCAGACCATGGGCACAGAAATGCCAGCACGCAACATCAGCGTCTGGCAGCTTTTGAGCAAGTCCATGGTGTTGTCGTGCCGAATGACCAAGGCCAATGTTTGGCCATGGCTCAAAGCCGATTGAAGTTCGTCAAGCGTGTTAATGCAGCGGATTGCCAAACCCGCGTCGGTTAACTGGGCGTGCTCAGGCGCGTCGAGAGGCTGGACGGGGTCCAGCCACAGAACTTGTTGCGCGGTATGTAAAGAGCTCATTGCTTTCTGGTGCCTCATGTGCATAGGAATGCATGAGTAGTAGCAATGGCCGTGCCATGTTAAATTGAATACTTATGACGTATAAAAACAAGGCTTTTCGTCAATTTACCGACAGTAAATCAGGGTTATGGACAAAGCCAATCCACACACCAAAGCACGCAAGACTGGGTCTGCGAGCAAGTTGGCGTGAAACCGCCGGCGCATGAAACTCAGGGTTTCAGACGCCAGCGTCTCCGCTAGTAGGAAGAAAGGTCTTAGCCTTGCAACAACTTGAGTACGGTCTGCTGCGATGTATTGGCTTGTGCCAACACCGCAGTAGCAGCTTGCTGCATGATTTGCGTACGGGCCAACTCGGTAGAGGCCTGTGCGTAATCTGCGTCTTCAATTTGGCTGCGTGATGCTTCGGAGTTCATGACCACATTGGTCAAGTTATCCATCACGTGTTCCAAACGATTCATCACCGCACCCATGGTGGCGCGCACTTCGGCAATGCGGTCCAGGGATTTGTTCACATTCATGATCACGTCGTTAGACGATTGAACAGTGCGAATGTTGGTGGGTGCTTTGTCGCTGGTAATAGGACCAGTGATGTCGCCATTAGGGCCAAAGTCTGCCATGTCGATGTTGATCAACTGGTTTTCTGCAGGACCCACTTGGAAGCTTAAGCGACCAATGTTTTTAGGATTAATTGTTTTTGCTTCGAATCCCAATGCAGAAAAGTTTGAGTATGTTGGATCAACAGCAGGTGTTGATCCTTGAGCGTAAGCATTGGCACCAGGCTTAATGGTGAATGGATTATTTGAAGTCAATGTGACCGTGCCGTAAGCAGTCGATGCAGCCACAGTTGCACCATTGCTAACAATGACTGCAGGTGCATATGAAGCAGATACAGTAAGGTCTGCGACGTTTGCCGTTGTAGCAGATGTTGCAGTGACTGAAGAGCCAAACGCTGCGCCTGTTGAGAAGCCTGCAGCCAGAGTACCAGTAAAAGTACCCAAAGCAGATGTGGGAACCCCACCGGCAGCCAAAGAAGAATAAAGCGTGGCAATTTGTGCGCCAGTAGTTACACCTGTTGAGGTGAATTCAATTCCGCCAAACGAAACTTTTTCGCCAGCTGCTAAATCATTGAAGGTGACGGTGGCAGTTTCAGCTGTAGTTCCACCTTGAGAAATCGTCAGGACAGGTCCGGAACTGGCAATATTACCGACATTACCTTTGCCAGTTGCTGTTGCAGTTAAAGCTGCCGTTGTTGTCGTGCCTGTTGTAAAACCTTCATAGAAAGTACCAGAATAGGTGCCGAGCGCTGCACTGACGGGGTGTGATGCTGTTGCTGCTACGCCAGTCATACCCGATGTTAATGAAGAGAAAGCGGCGGCCACTTGTGCCGCGGTTGTGGCGCCTGTTGACGTGAATGTAAGTCCATTCAACGTCACTTTTTGACCTGCTGTTAAATCCTTGAATGTGATTGCTGAGGTTTCAAAGCTACCGGCTGTCACAGCTGCGGAGCCGCTAATGCCCGTCACACCAACAGGGTTAGACGGTGTCGCTGTATTCATGCCCAAACCAAAGTCAGAACCTTGTACAGAAGTTGAGTCATACCAAACGGACAAGTTACGTCCGTCGATTGTTTTCAAGGTCAATCCACCGCCACCGCCGTCACCAGCAGAAACACCGTGAACTTCAGTACCAGCATTAATACTTTCCATCACATATTGACGACGTTCGCTTTCAGTTTGACCCGCTGACAAACTCAAGGAAACCTTAACGCCATTGACATACAAGTCAGTTTGAATGGACGTCGTACCTACGGTAGTTTTATTGGCAGAAACGACTGCGCCGTTTACAGTTGCATTGACACCTGTTACGCCAATTTGCGAATTGATGGCTGCTGCAATCGCTATAGCACTACCTGCTTTGTTACTTGAAAAAGCCAAGGCGCTGCTCTTGGGGTCGCTAGATGATAAAGAAGCAGGTATAGCAAATGAACCATTCGCTGTTTGAATTTCAAGATCTCCTGCATTCAGCGCTTTGCCAATGTTGGTAGATGTCACACCATCGCGTCTCAACGTTTCAATTTTGGGTGCGCCAACAGGTGTACCTGCCTTACCATTCAAAATAGGAAATCCATTCCATTCATGCGTATTGGAAATCCGCACAATCTCTTGCTTGAGTTGCTGGAACTCTTGGTCAAGGTAACCGCGCTGCTCATCTGAGTAGGTCGAGTTAGAAGCTTGCACCGCCAATTCAGACATGCGTTGCAGCATGACTGTAATTTCTTGTGTGGCGCCCTCAGCCGTTTGAATCATGGAGATCGCATCACCTGCATTGCGAACCGCTTGTTTCAAACCTTGGATGTTTTGAGTCATCCGGGCTGCAATGGCCAAGCCGGCGGCATCATCCTTGGATGAATTGATGCGTTTGCCGGTGGACAGCTGTTGCATGGCAACTTGGCTGTCGCGATTGGACACTTTCAGCGCCGCTTGTGTGTACAAGGCTTTGACGTTGGTGTTAATGACGGTCATGAGTATCTCCTAATGGGGCGAGTGGCAAGGTATTGCGATGAATTGCTGTGTGGCAACACGTTGCCGCTTTGATTGCCGTTAGTTCAATTACTAATAAATTAGTTGGTTAAGGTGGATGCAGGCATGGCATCCTGAACTGCGGCCATTGCATTGCGTTCTTGAATCAAGGTGGCATCGTTGGGCCACTTTTGGAGAGCCGTCTCCAGCACTTGGTGTGCTTCGGCCACATCCAGATTGCATGCCAATGCACGTGCCAACATTTGGTACGTCATAGGCTGAACACGGTTGTTTTGAATAGAGACCAAGTCTTGCAAAATTTCTACAGCAAGAGGCCAGTCTTCACGGGTAATGGCCAAGAGGCCAGAAATTGCCAGAATGTCTTCACTTAAGGGATACAAAGCCAAACCAGCTTCTGCCAAGGCTTGTGCCAAGTCGGGTTGGTCTTGCGCAACAAGGTATTGAATGCCCAGGCGGAAATCCACTGGTGTAAAGCGTGAAACTTCTTTGAGGTTCAAAGATTGTTCTGCGACCAAGTGTTGCATGGCCTGTTGTAATTCAATGTGCATGTCTAGCTCCTGTAGTGAATGAACACCAGCAAATTGAATGAAATCAACGCTGCTGATGCGAATGCAGGGTATGGAGCAAGAGGTGTGCCAGCTTTTCTTTGCCACTTTGCGTCAAAAGCCTGACGGGAAGTGGCAGTGCGTTGCCGTTTCGGCTGAAAAAGTGGCAAAAAAAAGCCACTGGCTGTGATGCCAGTGGCTTTTAGAGGGGCTTGGTTAGTTAAACCAAGCGATCCTTTAGGGGTTAGCTTACTTGAGCAAAGCCAAGACAGACTGAGCTGACTGGTTAGCTTGAGCCAACATCGCTGTAGCAGCTTGGGTAATGATCTGTGACTTGGCCAAGTTGGTTGTTTCCTTAGCGTAGTCAGTGTCCAAGATGCGGCTACGTGAAGCTTGCAAGTTCATTGACGTTGTTTCGAGGTTTGCAATAGAGGCAGTCAAACGATTTTGATATGCACCCATAGAGGCACGAGCGTCAGTGATTGTATTGATGGCAGTGTCTAGAGCTGAAAGTGCAATTTGTGAGCTTGCTGCTGTGTTCAAGTTAAGAGATGCAACGCCACCTACTGAAACTGTAGCAGCAGTGGTGCCAGTTGCCAAACCTGCCGCCGTCAATACATCGGCCGCTTTCCCTCCAACAGTAATACCCGCAGTATCTGAAGTAGACAAGGTAACTTTAGATCGCGTAACAGAAACAGTAGTCGCAGTAGCTACGCCAAGGCCTGTTACGTTGGCAGCCACTGCAGCAGACCCAATAATGGAAATATTTCTTCCGTCATTTGCAGTCAGTGCCACAGCACCAGTAGTCGTATCAAAAGTTGCTGTAACACCAGTTTGATCTGAAATTGCATTTACTGCACCTGCAACTTGGGATCCGCGTGAAGCGATCGATGTTGCTGCATCGAGTGCGCCAATTGATACGCCATTAATCTTTACAGTACCATCTACAATTGCAGTAGCATAACCAGCAGCATCGACAGTAGTGCCGGCTAATTTTGTAGCAGCTACCGTTGCAGTTACTTTAGTCTGTGAACTAACTGCGTTGATGGCATTTGCAACTGCAATCCCACTAATAGACGATTGTGTGTCAGAAACTCCGTCCGAAAGTGCAGCGCCTACGTTGATGCCATTAATTGACATTAAGCCATTTGTAAGTTGAGTGGATATAGCTGAGCCTGATACGGTTGCTGTGGAAGAAACACCAAGTGCACTTGCTTTAGCATTTCCAATTGAAATTGAAATGCGATCATTAGCATCATTACCCGCGCCAACTTGGAGAGATTGATTTTGAAAGCTGCCGTCAAGCAATTTAATACCGTTAAAGGCTGAGTTATTTGCGACACGATCAATTTCTTTAATCAGTTGTTGGGCTTCGGCATTGAGCGCACCGCGATCGGAGTTGTTGTTACCAGTATTTGCAGATTGAACTGCTAGTTCACGAATGCGTTGAAGATTGTCACCAATTGCAGTCAAGCTGCCCTCAGCCGTTTGCGTTAATGAGATGCCATCGTTCGCATTGCGAATAGCTGCGGAAATGCCGCGGATGTTGGCAGTCATACGTGTGCTGATGGCCAGGCCAGCAGCGTCGTCTTTGGCGTTGTTGATGCGGATGCCGGTAGACAAGCGCTCCATTGCGGTATCTTGGGTCAAGCCAGTTTTACGCAAGGAACTTTGAGCGGCCAATGCACTGATGTTTGTGTTAATAGATGTTGACATGGATTTTCTCCTTCAGGGGTTTAAAACGAAGTTACAAGAAATCCAATTTGAAATCTTGTTACTTGCTGATTCGGTATCTGTAGAAATTACTTGAGTGTGTTAATAGAAATAATGCAAAGTCTTTTTGTTATCACATCAAGCTCTTGCATTCAGTAACAGGCCTTTGACCTTCTCAATGTTGTGCGCAACACGCACCACCACTTCATTGGGAATTTGCCGAACCACTTCACCGGTCTCTGCGCTGCGCACAGTGACCACGGGGCCGCCGACGGCCTCGTCAATCTGGAAACCCAGACCACGCTTTGTGGATGCCATTTGTTGATTGAGCATGCTCACAGCTTCTTGCAGGTTCTGCCTTACTTCTGAAGCATCAAACTTAATGGCCACTGGTTTAGGGGCTTGAACTTTGGGTGTTTCAGGAAGTTGAATGGCCGAACTGCCAGGTGCTTGTGAACTTGCAGGCGCAGGGGCACTGGGCATGGCTACTGCAACGCCTGCACCCCCTCTAGCAATATTGCTGATTTCGGAAACCATAGTTGTCCGTCCTTTTCTTCATAAGCATGCTGAACATGCCGAATACCACCGGTCTCCTGCACCTAGAAAGTGTCAAGAGAAGTTCAGTGGTTGGTGAATCGGCAGGCCTAAGCCAAACTTGAGGACGGATTTCAAGTTTTTTTGAAAAAAAGGCTCTCCCAGAGGAGAAAGAGGGCTAATTATTGATTGGTGTAAGTGGCCATCATGCCGTCAAAGGTGCTCTTCAGGCTGGTTTGGAGGCTCTTCGATTGGCCCACCAACGAGTCCATATTGGCAAATTGTTTGTTGTATCGGGCCAAAAGGGCCGTCATGCGGGTGTCCAAGTCGGCCAGTTGCTTTTTGTAGTCCGAGATTTTGGTGGTCAGGTTGGTACTTTGGGTGGTCAACGCCGCCGTTGGGTCCAGCATTGCAGTCAGTTTTTTGACGGCTTCGCCCGCGGTACCAGAGGGTAGTACGGAATATTTGCTTTGGTTTTCTCGGTTGCCAGTGACCAATGTGACCACATTGTCGTAATTTGTTTGCAATGCGCTGTCGAGTTTGGTCTTGTCGATCGACAAAACGCCCTTTTGGTCAATGCTAAAGCCGATGTCTCTTAAAGCCGTTAAACCACCAGCGGGCGTGGTGGAATTGCTGGTGATCATTTGCCGAATTTGGCTGCGTACTGTGCTCACAATGGAGTTGCCCACCAAAGTGGCGCCGTAGGTGTCTACCGTGGACTTTGGATCGGACACCACGCCCAGCATGGTGTTGGCATCGTTGTAGGCGGTGACCAATGCATCCAATTTACTGCTCACAGAGGATGTGTCTCTGGAGAACACCAAATTGGCCGGCACACCAGCGGTGGTGGTTGCCGTTAAATTCAAGGTGGTGCCAGCAATGGCGTCTGTGATCGTATTTTTGCTAGACGTCATGGCCATGCCGTCTACATTGAAGCTTGCATCCTGGGCTGTCTGCAGTGTTTTGCCAAAGCTGATGCCAGACACTTCGCCTCCGCCAACGCCAGCTTTGAGGCTGGTCAAAGAGAATGCATTGCTGGCGCCTGTTGAGCCAGTCACCATGATGCGGTAGGGCGTGGCAATGTTGCCTGTGTTGATCAGCTGAGCGGTAACGCCTAAATTGGCCGAATTGATGGCGGCCACAATGCCTGCTGGCGTGGTTGCATCGGCCGCAATGGCAATGTTGTTGGCAAATTGCGAGCCGGTGGGTGTTGCAATATCGGCTGCGTTGTTGGCTGTGGAAGTGAGGGTCAGCACCCCGTTGTTGTTCACACCAGAAGAGTAGCCCGTAGCAAATTTTCCTGAAAATGTGCCGTAGGTGGCCAAGGCATCGCTGTTGATGGATGCTGCTGTTACACCGCCTGCAGCCACTGCGGCGACAGTGGTAGTGTCCAGTTGGTCGTACAACTCACCCACTTCAGATGCGCTCAAAGACTTGTTGGCAGTCAGGGTCAAACCATTCACCGTTACCGTATCGCCTTTGTTCATGGCTTTGAAGGTGATGGTGGACGTTGACAGCGCATTGTTGCCCAAGCTGAAAACTTTGGTAGGCGTTGGATCAATGCTGTTTTTTAGAACCAGGCTGAAAGCTGCGCCTCCATTCACCTGGGACAGAGGTGTAGCAAAACCCGGCACGTTGTCTGCCGAGATGCTTCTTTGTTGTTGCGCCAGCTGCGTGACGGCAATGGTGTGACTGCCTGTTGTGGCCGTGGCTGTGGTAGTCACGTTGACGGCCGAAGGTTGGCTATTTTGCGGCACCAAGGTGTTGAAGGAACTTTGGTTCTTCAGGTTGCTGAATGCAGTTTGCAAATCGCCCAGCACAAATTTGATGGCGGCATAACCAGAAATACTGCCTTCTGCTTTGGTGACTTTGGTATTGATTTCTGCCTGGCGAGGTGCTTTTTCTGCCTCTACCAAACTGTTGGCCAAAGAGTTGACATCAACCCCCGAGCCCGAGCCCAAAGAGCTGACCAGTTTTGCGGCGGCCGATTTGGCCGCAGCATTGCCAGTGGGGGTGCCACTGCTTGTTGCCGATGTTGCAGCCGTCGTGCTAGAGGTCGTAGCCGTTACCATGGTTTATGCCGCTACTTTTATTTGATGTAGTTGAACAAGTTCAACTGACTCACCTTGGCAAAGCTGGCTTGCGCCGCTTCCAAGCTCATCATCTGTTGGTTCATTTTGGTAATAGCGCTGGCGTAGTCCAAGTCTTCAATGGACGATAAAGTGGTTTTCAAGTTTAAGGTGGTGTCTTCAATCACCGAGCTTTGTTGGTCCACTACATTCAAGTTGGTGCCAATGTTGGCACGTGCCAAACTAACACCTTGCATCAAATCGTCCAGCTCACCCACACCTCTCCGAATATCGGGGCCTTTACTCGTGTTCAATCCGGTAATCAGGTTGTCCATCACTTGAAAGAAGCCAATCCCGCTGGTTTTGCCATCGGCATCGGTACGCGCTACCGGCACAAATGCATCGGTGCCAGTTCGGTTCACGGGAATGCTGCGCTGATCGCCCACACGGACGTTCATACGAGTTTGGTCGCCTCGGTATTCAGGGCTGCCGTTGGGAGTTTCAACAAAAGCGGGTTGCTTCACACGACTGCCAGCAAACAAATAATTGCCATTGCTGTCTTTGGTGTTGGCCAAGCTCAGTATTTGGTCGCGCAGGGCCTGCATTTCTGTGGCCAAAGCTTTGCGATCACCTGCGTTCAAGGTGTCGTTGGCGCCTTGAACTGCTATTTCTTTGGCACGTACAAGCAAATCACTCACGCTTTGCAGGGTGCTGTCTTCGCCTTGCAAGCGTGCTTTGATGGTGTTCAAGGAGCTTTGGTAGCTGTCTTGTTTGTTCAAAATAGATTTCAAACGCTGAATGGTGGCGGCCTGGTTGGGCGCGTCGCTGGCGTTGATGATTTGTTTGCCCTGCGCCAATTGCGCTTGCGATTGGGTCAGCTGTGATTGCACGTTGCTCATTTGCGATGAGCCGCGGTCAAACAAAAGGTGGGTTGAAATTTTCATGATGTTTTAGCTTTCACGCACTTCAACGAACTTGTAGCACGCTGTCAAACAGCTGGCTGGCCACTTGCAAAATTTTGGCGGCGGCTTGGTAGGCTTGTTGATAGCGCACCAGGTCGGCGGCTTCTTCGTCCAGGCTCACACCCGACACTTGGTCGCGCGCTGTGACAGCTTGGTCGTACACCACTTTCAGGGCCGATTGCGAGATGGTGGCTTGGCGGGCAATGTTGCCCAAGTCGTTCACGTTGTCGATGTACGACGCTGCAAATGTTTTGCCGCCACCCATCGCTGGTTTGGATTCCAAGTCGATCAGCTGCAACATGTTTTCGTTGTTGCCAGTGCCGTCTTTGTTGCCGTCAATGGTAAAAACGTCGCCAGCCTTGGGTGGGCTGGAAAATGAAATTTGCACACCTTGGTACGAGAAGGCTGGCTCTAATACGTTGGGATCAAATGTGCGTCTGGCCACCACGGTACCAGTGCTTTCGTCTGTGATCGTAAACTGTGTGTTGGTCTCAAACTTAACCTGCAGAGGTTTGCTGCGCAAAGCTTCTTTAGGATCAACAGGCTTGCCGCTGTATGTGGCGGCAATTCTGGATTCGCCTGTGCCGGTTACAAACACCAGCAAATCTTCGTTGGGCGAGCCTTTGATGTAGGCGCCAGTTCTAAAACCCAGTTTGCCCAGGTCAGCGGGTGTACCCTTGGCAAAGCCCAGCTCGATGGGGGTGTCAACGCCCTCAACCAAGCTGCGTGAAATGCTCACGCTGCCGCCATAGGCACCTGCTTTCATGCCCAGTGCATTGGGTGTGGCGGCACTGTCAATCACAATGTCTTTGCCTTCATTGCCTGTGGTGTTGGTCAGTACCAATTCACCGTTGTCGGCCATATAAGCACGGATTTGGGTGTTGAGGCTTTGCGCATTGATGGCGGCCACCAAAGCTGCAGGACTGGTGATGCCAGTGGGCACAGTGGTAATGGCTGTAAAGCCTGCAGCATTGCCACTCTTGAGCGACAAAGGCAAATCAAGTCGCAGTTGGCTGGCTGGCACTCGCACTTGGTTGTTGGCTGTGGCCGTAATGCCAGATGCGCCTGCGGCTTGAATCCAAGTGGCCATGTCGGAGGCTTGCAAGGTGCCTGAAGCCGCTGTCAAGGGTCCTAATTCAACACCATTGATGTTGAACAGTGCACCGTCGATGCGCGTCAATCCCGTTTGAATGCGACCGCCTTCTAGCAAGGCTGGCAAGTTGGTACTCGCCAAAGGTGGATGCTTCTCTGGATCGGTTTGGGTCATGTCCCATTGCATCTGCTTGCGCAAGTCTGCACGGGCGCCATAAAACACGCTCAAATCTTTGTAGCTTTCGGTGCCGTTCACATTCAGGTAAGCACTGCTGTAACCTGCATTGGCTTCAAAGCCATTGGCGGTGGTCATCACCTGGCCTTGCAAGGTGCTGTCGATGGCTGCGCCAATGATTTGTCGACCATCGCGCGTGAAGACCTGAAGCTGTTGACCTAGATCGGCCTCACCCATGAACACTGCAACGTTTTGCATGCCATTGGGAATGGTGGCCACCGCAGTAAAAGGCTTGCTGGCAATGGTGCGAGTTAACACGCCGGCGGCTTCGCTGGGGTTGTTCACCAACACGTCGCTGATCTGCTTGGGGCCAGCATAGTTGGGCGGCACATACAAAATGCCTGCATCCGCACTGCCCGTGTTGTTGGGCGCTTCAATGACGCGAAATTGTGCAGCTGCTGCAACTTTCAAAGCATCATCAAAGGCGACGTTGACGGTGCCTGCAGCGCCAACGCCTGCTTTGTCGATGGTGAACAGTGCCGTGCCTTTGTTGCCATAAGCATCAATGCCGGCGGTGTGAATAGCGTTCACTTCTTTCACAAAGTTGCTGGCCAATGTGTCAAGTGAGCTTCGGCTGCTCCCTAACACTTGTTCACGGAAGCTCATGATGCCGGCCAACTTGCCGCCGCTCAAACCGGTCAGGGGTGTGGCTGCGCCATAGGGGTCTAGGACCAGGCTGACTTTTTCTGGGGCAGCCGAATTAAAGTCGGTGCCCAACATGTAAGACTTGATACCATCCACCACCACATCGCGCGACAGCGAGGGGCCAAGGCTCACGGTGACAGAACCGTTTTCTGCAAAGAAGGTGTTGATGTGGGCGTAGCTAGACAGATCTTTCAGCAGCACATCGCGCTGATCGAGCAGGTCGGCGGGTTGCAAGCTGGCAGATTTTTGCTTGGTCAACTGTGTGTTGACCTCGGCCAATTGCTTGAAGATGGTGTTCATCGAATTGGCGTAGCTTTTCACAGCCTCGTCCGTTTCGTTTTGAATCAGGTCAAGCTGGGAAGAAAGTTCGCCAAAGCGCGCGGCCAAGTTAGACGAGTCGCGCAAGAAGCTGCCACGCATCACGGTGGAGGCGGGGTCGGACGAGAGGTCGCGGGCTGCATTGAAGAATTGGTCGAGGGCGCCACTGAGGCCCATCGAGTTGCTGCCCATGATGTCAATCACACGATTGGCATAGTTCACCATGGGTTCTTGGCTGCTCAATTCACTGTTGCTGTTGCGCAGGTTGGCTTCTGCAAAGGTGTCGTATTGCCGCTTGACGGTGTCTACCGTGACACCCGTACCCAAATACACCGTACCCACTTTGGCCACAGGGTTGGCCGCCATGACCACTTCTTGGCGTGAGTAGCCGTCCGTCGAAACGTTGGCAATGTTGTTGGACACGGTGCCCAGCGCACGTTGGTACGACTGGACCGCATTGGAGGCGACGCTGACTAAGTCGGTCATGTGCCACCCCCGTTAATGGGTTTGGGTGGCAAATTCAAAGGCAAAAATTGCGCTTTAGGCAAGGGGATACCACCAGGTTTGTCGCTCAGCTTGTCCATGGACATGCCCATGGACTTGGGATTGAGGGCCATGCCTTTGGCAACGGCATTGAAAGCGGCAGGATCTTGCCGCTGTTTCAAAATATCGGCCGTAGTGGCAATGTTGGCTTGCTGTTGTTCTAAGTTCTTCACCAGCATGTCGGCCAGGCCCATGCTGTTCTTTTTGGCCAGCTGCACCGAGACTTCTTTGTCAAACATGCCCTGGAAGGTGTCCATGGTGCTCGACTCAGACAGCTCGCTCTTCTCAATGGAGTCGCGCATGGACTTCATCATCATCTGCAGAAACAAGGCTTCAAACTGTTGCGCGGTTTCCTTGATGGCACTCTTGGCATCGGTACGTGCCTGTCCCTTCAACTGACCTAGACCGTCAAAGTCGAGGTAGGAGTTGGGGGCGGGAGTGCTGATGGCGTCCATGATGTGCTTTGTGAAGTGCTGTAAAGGTCAATGAATGATCTAGATCAGCAAATCTTGTGCCAGTGTGGGTGTCGTTCTATTGCCGGTGTGCATGTGCTTTAAATCACGATCAATTCGGCGCGCAAGCTGCCAGAACTTTTGAGCGCTTCTAAAATGGCAATCAACGAGGATGGCGAGGCGCCGACTTGGTTCACAGCGTCCACAATTTGTCGCAGGTCCACACCGGGTTGGAACAAGAACATGGGTTTGTTCGCTTCCGTCACGGTCACGTCTGCGTTTTGTACGGCAGCGGTTTGACCTTGACTGAAGGCACCAGGTTGAGACACTTCATTGGTGGCTGCGATCGAGACAGAGATGGAGCCGTGGGTAACTGCAGCTGCAGTCACGCGAACATTGCGGCTGATGACCACCGTGCCCGTTTTGGCATTGACCACCACGCGGGCTGTGGGCTCGCCTGGCATCACGTCCATGTTTTCAATCATGCTCATGAAGGCCACGCGTTGCGTTAAATCTTGAGGCGCTTGCAAGGTAATGGACACACCGTCCAAGGCGCGTGCCACATCGTTGCCAAAGCGGCCGTTGATGGCATTCACAATGGCGTTGGTGGTGGTGAAGTCGCTTTCGCGCACGTTCAACACAATGCGATCGGCTTTGTCGAATGGGTTGTCAACCACGCGCTCTACGGTGGCACCAGAAGGAATGCGCGCCGCAGTGGGAACGCCAATGGTGACCTTGGAGCCTGCAGCAGCGGCGTCAATGCCGGTGGCTGTGAGTGAGCCTTGGGCTAAAGCATAGATTTCGCCATCCACGCCGCGCAAGCTGCTCAGCAGCAAGGTGCCACCGCGAAGGTTGCTGGCTTTGCCGATGGCTGACACGTTAACATCAATTTTTTGACCAGGCTTTGCAAAGCCTGGCAGCTCGGCAGTCACCATCACAGCGGCCACGTTTTTAATGTCAACTTTGCCGCCGCTGGTGGCGGTTTCAAAGTCGGACAAAGGACCTTCCAAGCTCACACCCAAACGGTTGAGCAAGGTTTTCATGCTTTGTGCGGTGAACGACACATCTGCGCCGTCACCCGTGCCCTGCAAGCCCACCACCAAACCGTAACCAATCAATTGGTTAGAGCGCATGGCGGCCACGCTGGTCAGATCTTTGATGCGGTCTGCAAAAGCGCTGGTGCAACTGAGCGATAGCACCAATGCAAGTGCAGTCCATGGGGCAGTCCAGAGGCGGGCAATTTTTTTCATAGGGTGCTCAATGTTTCAAAGTGCCTGTGTTTAGAAAGGCCAGAGTTTCAGCAGGGCACTGGTGCCCCAGCCAGCGCGAGTGGCATTTGCCAAGTCGCCTGTGCCGCGGTATGCAATTTGTGCGTTGGCCAAGCGACGAGATTGAACCGTGTTGTTGGGCGCAACGTCTTCTGGTCGGATGATGCCGGCCACTTGAATCACTTCAGAGCCTTCGGTCAATGCCAATTGTTTTTCGCCGCGCAACACCAAGTTGCCGTTGGGCATTACTTCCACCACAGCCACAGCCACCGAGCCACTTAAGCTGGCTTGTTGATCTGCTGCGCCGGTGCCTTTGTTGGACACAGAGCCGCCTGTCAGATTGATGCCCTTCATAAAGCCACCCAAACCTGCGCCATAGTTTTGCAAACCTGTGGGCACCAAGGTATTGGAAGAGTCACGTGTGATGGTGCCGTTTTGGGTGCGAGCTGCTTGGGTGGACTCGTTCAACAAAACAGTGATGACATCACCCACTTGGAAGTTACGACCTTTGCCAAACCAGCTGTCGCTTTGGCGGCCCACATAAATGGCGCCAGTTGCCATGGTTTCGCGAGCGCTTTGAACGGGATAAACCGGTTCGAACTGAGGCGAATGCGTCATGGCCTGAGGTGGCATAACACTGGTGCAAGCTGTGAGGGCCCCAGCCAACAACACACTGCCCAAGACAGCGGCGCGGCGGCCGTAGGCGTGGCAAAGAGACTGAGCAGAAGTTGCAAGCAAGTTCATGAGGATTTACCTTAGAGGTTGTTGTTGATGAACTTCAGCATGCCGTCTACAGCAGAGATGGCTTTGGAGTTGATTTCGTAAGCGCGTTGGGTTTCGATCATGTTGACCATTTCTTCCACCACGTTCACGTTGGACGCTTCTAGCGTGCCTTGCATCAAAGTACCAGCGCCAGTAACGCCAGGTTGCAATACTTGAGGTGCACCTGATGCAGGGGTTTCCTTCATCAAGTTTTGACCCTTGGCTTCCAAGCCACTTGGATTCACAAAGCGCGCCAATTGAATTTGGCCAATCACTTGAGAACCACCAGCTGCCAATTCAACCGACACCGTACCGTCACGACCAAAGGTCACGGTGGAGGCGGTGTTGGGAATGGTGATGGCTGGCTGCAACAAAGCGCCAGAGGCCGTGACAATTTGACCCGTGTTGGACAGTTTGAAGTTACCGTCGCGGGTGTAAGCAATGGTGCCATCGGGCTGTGAAATTTGGAAAAAACCTTCGCCGGTAATGGCCACGTCCAATGGGTTTTGCGTGTTCACCATGTTGCCTTGCGCATTTTGCTTTTCAGTGGCAACCACACGCACACCCGTACCCAACATCAAGCCGGTCGGTGCCTGTGTGGTGGCACCTGTTTGGCCGCCCGCTTGGCGAATGTTTTGATAGAGCAAATCTTCAAACACAGCGCGATCGCGCTTGAAGCCCGTGGTATTCACGTTGGCCAAGTTATTGGAAATGACGTTCATGCGCGTTTGTTGTGCATCAAGGCCAGTTTTGGCTACCCACATACTTGCGTCCATGGCGAGCTCCTTTTAAATGTTCAGTTGTTGCTTAAAAAGTTGATCAAGAAGAGGCGCGCATCATGCTGCCGCCCGACTCATCAACGTCTTTGTTTTGTTTGATCACGTTCACTTGCATCTCAAATGAACGGCTTTGGTCCATCAACTTCACCATCACTTCCATGGCGTTGACGTTGGAACCTTCCAATGTTTCGGGTGTGAGGGTGGCCAATTTGCCAGTCACAGGAATGTCTTCGTTGGTAGGCTTTCCAACAACTTTGTAAAGACCATCTTCACGTCGCTCCAAACTCACCTGGCTGGCGTCGCGCAGCAAAATTTTGTCAATCAAAACAGGCGCTGCCACACCGGCCTGAGCTGGATTGGTGGCAAACACCGATCCGTCTTTGTTGATCTTGACAAAGAAGCCCGGCGGAATGGTGATGGGACCGCCGTTTTGGCCACGAACCAAGGCACCTGTGCCCAATTCCAAAACACCATTGCTGTTCATTTTTAAATCACCGCGACGCGTAAACGCCAACTCGCCGTTAGGGGCTGTCACGCCCATCACGGTTTGATCGTCCATGGCCACATCCAAATCGCGGCCTGTTTTGATGATCACACCAGGCTTCATGTTGATGTTGTCACTAGAGAAAGCTTGAGGCTGCAAGCGCGATTCAAAACCTGCGCCCTGAACCTTCAGGGTCATCATGGCCGACTCAAAGCTTCGCTTGAAGCCAGGTGTGGCAACGTTGGCCAATTCGTTGGTTGTCATCTGGCGGCCGGTCCGCATTTCATTGATGGCAGCCGCGGCGTTAAAGGCTAAACGATCCATGGTGAAGTCCTGTGTTTAGGTCAGAGCTTGTGCTTATGAGCGCAAGTTAATGATGGCGGACGTCATGGTGCTAGACGTCTCAATGGCTTTGGCGTTGGCCTGGAAGTTACGTTGAGCGGTAATCAAGTCCACCAATTCTTGTGTCAAGTCCACGTTGGCTCGTTCAGTCGCACCGGCACGCAAGGTACCGAAACCGGCAGAACCTGGTGTGCCCAAAATGGGTTTGCCAGAAGCCGCAGAGGTCAAGAATGAAGAGTCACCAATCTGACGCAAACCCACTGGGCTTGAGAAGTTGGCCAGCAAAATTTTGGCCAATGATTTTTGTGAACCATTGGAGAAGGAAGCGCTGACCAGTCCATCGTTACCGATGGTCACGCCCACCAAGTCACCTTCAGGTGCACCGTCTTGTGATTGAGACAAGACAGCGAACGCTGATGAGAACTGGGTTGAAGCAGAGTAGTCAATGTTGATGGTCAAAGCACCTTTACCACCCGCCAAGTAAACAGTTTCCAACTGCGTACCTTCTTTTGGCGAAACCAGAATACCGCCGGTATCAAATGTCAGCTCGCCTTTGTCCAAGAACACGGGTGACCATGCTGGCAAGGTTGTAAAGCCGTCACCGTTGGTGGTTTCGTTGCCGTCACCGTCAATGTATTTGGGCTGGAACGCACCGCCCACATAGTCTTGGTGCTGGGTTGGTTTAATCCAGGTAGAGGTTGTACCGCGACCCGCTTCAACTGTTTCTAAACCCCAAGCATTGCTGCCTGAAATTTTGATGAAGGCGTCTTCGCCTGTACTGCCAGTTGTGAATTTGAAACGGTTGTTCAGTGCGTCGTAACTGACTTTCACACCGTTCACCGTTGTCGGTGTGCCATTGATGGAGCTGTTGGAGCCCAATGCATTGATACCCGCTTGCAACTTGGCCATGAAAGTGGACAAAGAGTAGTTGGAGTCAATCGGCAATTTAACGGTGCCTTTGATGCCATCAACGGTCACCACAAATGTGTTGTTGGTGGCATCGACCGCAAAGTTGTTGGCCAAGTTGACGGTTGGGGTGGTGCCGTATGTGACAGCAGGTGTTGAGGCAATACCACGCAAAGCCAAACTGGATTTATTCACTGTGGAGTCAGAAAGACCAAACAACGCTGTGCCAGCCGCACTTGTGTTGGTGATGGCCACGCTAGACTCATCGCCTGTTTTGCCAGAGGACAATTTGAAAATTTTGTTCACAGAGTCGTAAGTCATTTTCATGCCATAACGTTGTTCTGTGGAAGCGCGCAATGCAGAGCCGTTGGGAATGGCTTTGGCACCGAAGTTGCCCGTTTCATCGGCCGTCACTGCAGTGGGCGTGAGACCCAATACATCATTTTTGGTTGTGCCAGATTTCAAAGTGATGGTGTTGGCGCCATCTAAAAACTTGAAGCCTTGTGTGGCAAAGTCGTATGACACAGTCACTTTAGAGCCGTTGGCATTCAGGGCTGTTGCATCCAACAATGCTTGAATGGCCGTCACTGCTTGGTTCACAGTCACTTTGGTCAAGTCAGTTGGCAAACCGTTGGCACCAGCCACCATGTTGATGGTGAATGCGGTAGGTGCTGTGATGTTGTTCGAGGTGGTTGTCACTCGCGAATCGGTGATGGTGAATGTGCGGCTGGCAGAATCGGAAAAATCGAAATAAGCTTCGTCGCCAAATTTTCTGTTCAGCACTGCAGTGGCTTCTGCCGCAATTTGCGAACCGGTCAACGGTTCGTTGATGCTACGAAGATGACTCAAATCCAAAGTGACTGGGTTGCCAGAACCTTCGAAGTCCACGGTGAACAAATTCTTCAGTGGGTCTGTTGAACCAGAAACAACCAAGGCAGGATTGGTGGTGCTACTGAAATTGATGCCGTTGGTAAAGTCCAATGTAGACGATGTCAATGCAGCACCTTGAATGGTGGCCGCTGTAGAAGTGCGCTTGTCAGTCAGTTCGTCCAAAGAGAACAACTGTGTTTTGGCGGTTGTCAATTCGTCTTTCACCACGCTGTAAGGCTGAATTTGGCCGTACTGGTTGACGTACAACTTTTCACCGTTGTTGTTGGTTGATTGAACCAGTGAGGCTTCCACCGCGTCTTCACCCACAAACACGTGGGTTTGCCACTTGTTGAATGGCACGTTTTGGTTCGCGTTGGCTGTTTTGACGTAATAGATGGTGGCCAAGTAACCGTTACCACCGTTGTCGTACACCGTGAAGGCGGTTGACTTGTTGTAAGTGGCGGGGTTGGCACGGTTGAACTCTTCCGTGATAACTTCCGCATCGGCTGGGAAGTTCAAGCCCAAGGACACCAAGGATGTTTGTTTGGCATCACCCGATGTCTTTTGAGGGATGGTCAACACCACACGCTCGTTCACGTTCGCAGAACCGGTCGAGTCCACTGTCGCCGCCATCAAGCGTTGGCCTGAAGAGTTCACCACGTTAAATTGTTCGTTCAACAAGAATGAACCATTTCGTGTGAAGAGTTCTTGCAAACCGTCGGCTGAGCGCATGGGGAAGAAACCGTCACCGGTCACCGCCAAGTCCAGCGCGTTGGATGAGAAAGAAATATTACCCTGTGAAAACTCCTGCGACACTTGTTTCAGAGACACACCCTGACCCACTGTCGAAGAAGCTTTCTGCAATGGTGAAGTCGCAAAAATGTCACCGAAGTCAGCGCGCGATCGCTTGAAACCTGTGGTACCCACGTTGGAAATATTGTTACTGGTCACGCCCAACATGGCGGTGGCAGCATTTAGTCCGGTCAGCGAGGTATAAAACGACATGGTGGATAACTCCTAGGTTTGAGTTGGGTCTTGTTTGAAAGATTCAGAAAATGGGTTCAGTGGCTTATGAGCCAATGCGTTGAACGTCGGTCAGCTTGACCGACTTGCCGCCAGCCACTTCAAGCATCACGGTTTTGTCTGCTTGCTGATTCACGCCTGTCACGGTGGACAACACGTTGACAGAAGGCTTGGTGGTTTTGCCTTGGCTGATGACGGTGGCTCTGACGGTGTAATTGCCAGGTGGGACTTGGCTGCCGGCATCGCTGGTACCGTCCCAAACCCATGGCATGTCGCCAATGCTTTGGGCGCCCATGATTTGGTTGGCGACCAATTGACCTTTGTCGTTGAAGACTTCCAACTTGACGCCTTCTGCACCTGTTGGCAATGACACAAAACCTTGAGCTGGTTTGCCGCCAGCCGTGATGATGGCGGGTGCATCAGGTACAGCCACGGTTTTGCCAATCATGTTGGCGCTGCTCATCATGCGCTCGCCCGACATGCTGTCGACGTAAGCCTTCAGTGTTTCAGACATGGTGGTGGTTGCTTCAAGCTGTGAGAACTGTGCCAACTGCGCCACGAAGGCTTCGTTCTTCACAGGATCCAAAGGATCCTGGCATTTCAATTGGGTGGTAAACAGCGTCAGGAAATCTTTTTGACCCATGCCAGCTGATGTGCCCGACTTGGCCATGAGCGCTTCGTTGGCCGCGTCTGCTGTGGTTTTGAGGCCCGCAGGCGCTTTGATTTTGCTGCCCGCGTTGGCTGTGGCTGCCGCTGCGTTCAAGCTGTTGTTGGTGGACAAGGTCATCATGGTGCGGTGTTCCTATCGGCGTGTTCTAAGGCGCTGGCTTTAAGTCTTGATGATGTCGATGGTGCGCATCAACATTTGGCGTGTGGTGTTCACCACTTCCACGTTGTTTTGGTACGAACGGGCCGCAGCCATCATTTCAACCATCTCGGTCATCTCGTTCACGTTGGCCAAATACACATAGCCTTCTTTGTCGGCCATGGGGTTGCCAGGCTCTGACATCTTCCGAATGGGGGATGGATCGTCTGTGATTTTTTCAATCCGAACGCCGCCGGCGTAGCCTTGCTCATGAGCCTTTTGTTGGCCTTCCATGATGGTTTTGAACACAGTGCGTTTAGCGCGGAACGCTTCGTTCTCTTTGCCAGTGACGGTGCCCGCGTTGGCCAAGTTCGAAGCGGTGGTGTTCATGCGGGTGGTCTGTGCATTGAGCGCAGAGCCAGCGATGTTGAAGATGCGATCAAGTGACATGCTGATTAATCTCCACGCAGTGCACGGCGAATACCGCTGACGCGGTTTTCAAGGATGTTCAATGTGGTTTGGTAGTCGGCTGCAACCTGACCAAACTTGGCTTGTTCAACGTTCATCTCAACGGTGTTACCGTCAAAGGAGGCATTGAATGGCACGCGGTATTTTTCGCCGCCTGGGTTTTCTTCCATGGGCAAGGCCATGTGCAAATGGCTGGTGGTGTTCAAGGCGTCTTGACGCGTTTGCTTGAGCACAGACGCAAAGTCAACGTCTTTGGCTTTGAAGTGAGGGGTGTCGGCATTGGCAATGTTGCGCGCGAGCACTTCCATGCGCTTGCTGCGCAATCCCAAGGCCTGAGCGTGAACTCCCAGTGCGTTGTCAATCATGTTCATGATGTGTCTTCCTTCGCGTCACTCTTAATGCCGGTAAACCGACAGCCCGAAGAATTAAAGTTCTTCGCAATGACTTCGATTGCAAGAGCCGTGCCATGCTTTTGGCGTCTCAAAGCGATGGGTTTTTGACGGGGGTGGAAGCTTGGAAGCTAGGAATCATGCGGGTTTGAGGGGATTCGCCCGCTTTGAGGGGGGTGAACTCAAAGCGGCAAACCCTTGCCGCTTTGATCGAGAAGCTGAGGTGTGGCTGCTTATCGCAACCAAATTTTGGGGGCTTCGATGGCGTCGTAATCCGCCGCTTTTTGAACTTGCAAACGAATACGAGCCGCCGAGTTGGGGTTGTTGTCCAATGCGTTGGCGCTGGCGGGGTTCAAGGCATTGTTGATGGCGTTGGCAACGGTGTTGCCTGGCACAGCCGCTGCCGAATTGCTGCGGAAGTTTTTAAAGCCCAAACGATCGACAGCGTTTTGCATCAGCCCTTGGGCAATGGAACTGCGGGTCATGGGGGCTTGAGGGTCGCGGCCTTCGTACAAGTATTTGGCCTGTTTGCCAGGAATGCCCAAAGGCTCTTCGGGGCGCTTTTCGCCACGGGCTGCGGGCTGCAACACTGCCAAATAGAGTTCATCCAATGGCACAGGACCTTCTTTTTTCAGGCCCACTTTGTCAAAGTAGGTGTCGACCAAGTGCAATTGCTGGTAAACGCTCAAGCCCAAGATGGACTTGGGCGCTTTGCCAAAACCCACTTCGGCAGCGCCGCGATCGGGACCATCGCAAAACTGGATGATGCCGTGGCAGCGTGTGTTGGTGGCCTGGGGGTTCATGCCATCACTCTCCATGAGGGTGAGGCGGGCAAAGTCATCGGGCGAGAATTTGTGTTTGTTGGCCACTTGCAAGACTTTGTTGTAAACGTCTTGCTTTTCCACTTTGGGAATAAAACCTCGGGCCACAGCGCGGTCTAGGGTTTGGCTCAACACCGGGTGAGCCACTGCATTGATGACATTGGATTTGTTCAGTGCGGCCGAAGTGCTGAGGGGCTGAGCCGCGCTGGCACTGGCTGTGTTTGACGTGTTGGGCGCAATGCCGGATGCTTGATTGGGCTGTGTCTGTCCTGCCTGCCACTGGCTCAACATGTTTTGCAGTTGAACCTTTTGGCCGGGGAAAATGGCATTGGGGTTGGTGATGCCACTGTCTGCGGCCAGGGCTTGTGCCCATCGGAATTCTTCGGAGGCGCTGAGTTTGACACCTTGCTTTTGGGCTTGGTCTCGAACAATGCTGGTCAGGGTATCGCCGGCTTGAATCACTTTGACGTTGGCCGATTGCGTTTGCGCCAATGCCTGAGAAAAGCCAGGACGTGACAAAGCCACCACACTGGGTGTGCTATTGCCCACAGGGTTGTTGGGTAAATTGGACTCAATTCTCATGATCGTGGCATCTTTATTGCATGAACTCCGGTATGTTCAATCCAAGTGTCAAAACATCTACACCTGCCCAAGGCTTGATGCAAATCCTGTGCCTGACGGTTTTTTGGCTCTTTGCGCTAAGCCTGCCATTGCAGGCCCAGACCAACAGGCCTGCCAATGCGCAGACCAGCACGCCACCCATTGCCCCCCTCAGTGCAGCGGGCAGTGCGGAGGCCGAGGCCATGAACATGCAAGTTCGCCAATGGATGGCGCAAACCCATGGCGTGACGCCTAAAGAGGTGGTGATTGCGCCCTTAGACAGCCGGCTGAAAGTACAGGGCTGTCAAAAAACCTTGAACATCGACCATCCTTTTGCGTCCAAAGAAACCCTCAGGGTTCGTTGCCCAGAGCCTGTTTGGCAACTCTATTTACAAGTCAGCATGCCCCAAGGCGGCAATTTGCCAGCTGTCGTCTCAAGTTCTGCCAATGGCGGGGCCACCCCAACGCCTGGTGGCAGCACCAAAACCATGGTGGTGGCCAAGCGCTTGCTTCAGCGGGGGAGCATTTTGCAGCCCGACATGCTGGAAGAAGTTCAAGCTTCCCCAGGAAATGCCGATACACAAATACTGAGTACGCTGAAAGATGCGCAATTTGCAGAGTTGACCCGTGACATTGGGGCCGGACAGCCATTGCGGGTGTCGGACATTCGCCGTGCAGTCATGGTGAAACAGGGACAGACCGTCATGTTGTCTATTGGCAACAAGTCTGATTTTCAGATCACGATCCGCATGGAAGCCATGCAAGATGGTCGTTTGGGTGAGCAGGTGAAGCTCAAAAACCCAGAGTCTGGGCGTCAAGTTTCTGGGGTCGTGACCGGTTTGAACACGGCAAAAGGGCTTTGAGATGACAAAAAAGTGCTGTTTTTGGCCTTCAAATCCCAAATATTTCAAAAAAATGATTCAAGTTCTAGAATCTCCTGTCGATACTGAGCATGTCCACCCCCCTTTTTGTGGGTTGATGTGAATACAAGAAAGTGAGCCTGGTATGACCGATGCAATTTCAAATTATGGACAACGCGCCCAGTCGGATGCGTCGTTGCGCAGCGCATTGGACAAAGCCAACCGCAAGGGCAGCTCGAAAGACAGTGTCGCCAGCGAACCCGCCATGCCTGCAGCGCCCAGCGCCAAATCGGCCGGTGCAGATCAGTTGCAATTGACCAATGTGGCGGCTCGTGCCATGGCCGAGCCCGACTTTGATCGAGCCAAGGTGGAGTCCATCAAGCAAGCAATTCAAGACGGTCATTACCCATTGAACCCTCGCAAAATTGCTGAAAGCTTCCACGCCATTGAGCAAATGATTCGTGAGTGAGCGAGCACTGATCGTTTCAGACCAGCTGGTCCAGCTGTTGGCTTTGGAGTTTGAAGCTCTGAAGAGCCAAGACCTGGACCGGTTTGAATCATTGCAGCCTGGAAAAAATGATTTGTTGGCCGAGTTGGCGCAACTTTGCCCTTCAGCAGAAGACCTCCAAAAACTTCCCGAGTGGGATGCCCTGCGCGAACGCCTCATTGAATGCCGTGACTTGCATCGGCGCAATGCGGTGTTGATTGAGCGTAAGTTAGACACCATTCGAGGTGCCCTTCACAGTTTGCGCGCTGGCGATTCTGGCAGCCCTGTGGAGGTTTATGACCGCTTAGGTCAAGTGGCCCGCTTTAGTCGCGGCCGCGGTTATCAAGAAGTTTGACTGGTACCGTTTTCTTCAAACGCTTGAGCCTCAGTCACATCTTCTTTCTGAACTTCTTGAGTTGCTTTTTCATCGCCAGGGCGCATGCCCTTGAGCCAATACACCCATGACAAAACCACCGCCACAGCGGTGTAAAGCTCTTGCGGAATTTCTTGGTCGACATCGAGTCGGCTTAAGAGGGCCAGCAATTGGGGGTCTTCCGAAATGAACACCCCTTGCTTGCGTGCTTCATCGATCATGCGCCACGCCAAATCATCGTCACCCTTGGCGGTGACCACAGGGACGGGATTCTTGCCATAGGCAAGGGCGACGGCTTGACGCATGTATCGGCTCATGCGGACACATCCACCACCAGGCCACGACCTGAAGGTGTCCAATCACTGACTTCACTGGGCCTGGCGCCATGCACCACGCTGAAGGCGCGCATGTTGAGGCCTGCTGCACGCAACTCGTCGCCCAGCAAATAAGAACGAGAGCGGGCTTGTGCCACCACGGCTTCGTTTTCTGCCCACATGGTGAGTTCAATTTGTTGTGCATTCATCAGTTGGGTCTTAAGCCACACGGGGCCCAACTCTTCGGTTTTGGAATGCACATTGACGGTGAGCACTGGCTGCTCACCGTCTTGCCTAGGTCCACGTCGAACGGTCAGCTCGACTGGATTTGAATCGGCAAATGGCAAGGTCATGCTGAAAAGCACTTCTTGTTGCGCTTGCGCTTGAACGGCTTGGACTTGACTGGCTTCAATGTCGTCTACGGCTTGCGTGAGCTTCTCAATCACACCAGCATCAACTTCTTCATCGGCATTGCCTGACACATTGATTTCTGCAATCAGTTTGCGCAACAGTTGTTTGGTGTCGGGTACCGGCGGATGCATGCCTCGAGCCAGCCAAATTTCAGCACCCATCGCCCCCATCATGGCTTGCCGCAAGGCGCCTGGCGTGAGTTGCGCCATCGACAGTTGCATGCCGCGCCATTGCGCTTGCAAATCAGGTCGTTGAACTTTGCTTAGCAATTCATCCAAGGTGCCAGGCTGAAACAGCTGCGACAACTCGGTGTTCACGCTGGGTCGGTACAGCAAGCTGGCAATGCGCGAGACCAATGGTTGTGCATTAACGGGAACCAGCGTGCCGCCTTGTGCGCGCAGCCAAATAGACTCACCCACTTGGGAAGGCTGCAAGCCCGGCAGTGGCAAATTGCGGCCTTGCAAGACCAGCATTGGCTGGCCGTGCTGGGAGCGCACAGTTGCTTGAATCACTTGCCCGTCTTTCAAGCCCAATTCGGCTGCAGGACTGCCCTGCAAAGGCAATAACTTGCCTTCTAAAAAGATGGGGTGGATGCGGCCGGGCGCAACAAGCGCCTCGGCCCCAGAGATCAAGGGAACCGGACCCATTGCCTGCGAGCTGGATAGTCGCGGGCTGCGGGGCCGGATTCAGAAGTGTCGGAGGCTGCAAGCGGTGTCAAGACATTGCGCACCACTTGGCCATGATCTGGAATGGTCAACACGGTGCCAGCTTTCACACGTTGCTGGGGATTGCCGGTGATGACCTTGGGGTTGGCATCGACCAAAGCTTGACGCAAGACTTGAATGTTCAAGGGGCTATTGGCATAAACCTTTTGAACCACTTTATCAACCGGCGTGCTTTGACTCACGGTGTAAGCCGCAGTGGCTGGCGCTGCGCCTTCTGCAGGCGCATCTGCTGCAGATGCAGGTGCAACCCACAAGCATGACAAAGCCGTCATCGTCCAGCCGAGCATGACGGTGGCTGCGATGGAAGGTGCTGGGCGTGAAGATGTTGTCATGGCAAGCTCAATCAAATCAATAGGGGTTCATGACAAAACTGGCATTGGCGTTAGCGGCAGTTTTGACAGAACGTTTGGCAGTTGCAGAGGGCGTTTGTGCAGTGGGCGCCACTTTGGGTTCTTTCACCAAAGTGTCTGTGGGCCAAGCGCGCCAATCGGCTTGTACTGCTTGTGCAGGGCCTGCCAACACCACCAGTTGCGAGTTGTAAGGCGTGACCGATTGCACATGGGCCAGCAAAGTTTGTGGGGCACCTTCTTTGCTGAGCAGTTCTTTGGGGAAGCGAGCAGGGTTGGCCACCAACAACTCATCGCCTTTGCGAACACCCGCTAAGGCACCTGCATTGATTTGCAATTGCTGTGCATTGACGGCTGTGACCGCGGGGTTGATGGCGTGGCAGCTCAGCCATTGCTCGGCGTCTGCGCGCCAAATTTGAAGTTGCTGTTGTACCAAGTTCAAGCTGGCTTGCGTCAAGCGGGGAGCCGACCAAGCAGGACGGTCCACTTCCAACTGCAAGCTCACGCTCTCTTCGTATTTTTCAACTTGAGCTTCGTAGCTGGTCAATTGGAATTCCAAACTCAGTGTGACGTTGTTGCCGGTTTGGCCCATCAATCCTTCAAGACCTGTTGCAGGCAATGCCACCGTGCGAATTTTGAGCAAAGCTTGCCAAGGCAAAACAGCCGGGCGATTGCCAATCAGTGCACGCTCATAGGTCGTCATGTTGTTGGACATGGAGGCCGCTGGCAAATTGTTGACCGCACGCCAAGCCCGAGCCTGGCCTTCAGCACGTGTGCTTTGAACCCATTGCGTTTGCAGCAAGGGCAGAAGACCCTGAAGCACCACGCTGTTGGCGCTTGGCTCAATGTCCATGCCAAAGTCGATCACGTGATTCATGTGGGCACTCATCTTGGGGGTACAAGCTTGTGCATCTGCGGCGGCATCTTGCAGCGACTTTTCTTTGACGAACGTGCTCGCTTTGGCCATCAGTTTGCTGAATTTCTGAACCGCGCCTTTGAAGCCGGTTTCAGTGACGGCGCTGTCGCCATTTTTGTCGACAGCAGCGCTGTTTGAGTTGTTTGGGAATTGCAAACGCGCTTTGGCTTGACCGGTTTCATCGCGTTCAAATCCAGCAACGCGAACACCGCGGACGTCCATGTTGTTTTGAAAACGGCTGTTCTCACGCAGGCTGCCTTGCGGGTCAACCCACGTGGTGGTTGAAACACGGGTGGGCGTTTGCAAGGAGGCATCGACCAAGCTTTGGCGAATGGCGTCCAAGCGCTCTTGCGCCGTCAGCGGTGCTTGTGCAGCAGGCACCGATTTGTTGAAGTTGTAACTTTGCGCATGGGCTTGCGAACCCATCAAGCCAGCCACCAGGGCCAGCGCGATTGCGTGTTGAGGTTTTGCAAGCGCGCGCATGATCAACGGCCTCGTGCAGCCATTTGGCCCATGAACATGATGCGCAAATCTTGCACAACATCACGGTCGAGGGACAAGGTGGTTTCGTAGGTGTCTTCGCCCACAGGGGTGATACTGACCAAACGGGCACCGTAGATCACGCCTTCAACTTTGGCGCGGAAGGTGTCGTTGGTGACGACCATGTCGGCCACGGTGGACGTAGCGTCCAGTTGTTGGCCGTAAACCTGCTCGGTCAAGTTGCGATAGGCGTCTAATTTAGAGGCACGAATGGCCATCAAACGCTGCTGCGCGGGGTTTTTGTGGTTTTGAACAGCAACCACCGCATAGCCTGTGGCTGTGATGGTTTCTCGTTTTTCAACCAATGGCGCAGACATGGCCGTGTTGGCATCTTTGGCCGATGAGGTGGGCATGGCCAGATTGATGGACTTGCAGCCTGTCAGGGCGGTGACGCCCAATGCGAGGCAGAGGGTCAAGCTGGCGGTGGTCATGCGTTTCATGTTCAGTTCCTTGTGAGAGGGGGGACTTGAAGTCCTTCACCCTCTGATTCGGCATCAACTTGAGAAGCTTGAGGGTCGGTTTTGCCACTTGTTGTGAAAACGCGAAGGGGATTGACGGTTTCCCGACATTTTTGTGTTTTGAGCGCCAAATTGCAATACAGTAGTGTCTTGTTGCAATTCCACACCCCAAGCTTTCCATTCCATGGCTAAAAAAAGTCTTTCCAAAGCTTTTATTGGCGCCAGTGCTGGCGCTGAGGCCATTCGGCATTTGATCGAACGGGTGGCTTCGTCCACGGCCACCGTGCTCATTACCGGCGAAAGTGGCACAGGCAAGGAGTTGGTGGCCCGTGCTTTGCACGACCAGTCCGACCGAAGTGGCGGAAATTTTGTCCCCATCAATTGCGCAGCCATCCCCAAAGATTTGCTCGAAAGCGAATTGTTTGGCCACCGCAAAGGCGCTTTCACAGGCGCCATGGCCGATCGCATTGGCCGTTTTGAGTTGGCCCATGGCGGCACCATCTTTTTAGACGAGATTGGCGATCTGTCTTTGGACATGCAGGTCAAACTGCTGCGCGTCTTGCAAGAACGCACCGTCGATCCGGTAGGCGGTTTGAAATCTGTGGAAGTGGATGTGCGCGTGGTCGCTGCCACCCACCGCGACTTGGAAGCCGAAATTGAAGCCGGGCGGTTTCGGGAAGACTTGTATTACCGCCTGAACGTGCTGCCCTTGAACACGCCCGCTTTGCGTCAAAGAGCGCAAGATGTACCGGCCTTGCTGGCGCATTTCGCGGAACTCTTTGCCACCAAAGGCCAGACCCCCATCACGTTTACAGCGGATTTCATTGAAGCCCTCAAGGACTATGCGTGGCCTGGCAATGTGCGCGAGTTGTCCAACTTGGTGGACCGGTTCAATACCTTGTTCAGTGGTCAGTTGCTCAGCTTGGCATCGGTGCCTTCGTCCTTGTTGCCCAAGGGGTTGCGTACTTTGCAAGCTGAACGGGTCAGCACCCCTATTGTCGATTCCTTGGAAATTGTGGCGCCCTTAAGCTCCAAAGAGTTGCACCAAAGTGCCAATGCCGAAGTGATGAACCCCTTTGCCAATCCTGCGCCGCCCTTGGCCATGGACATGCACAACGAGGTGGAAGACATCATCATGCTGGCGCAGGGCTTGCCCAGTTTGCCGCCCGAGGGGCTTTCCTTGAAAGACCGCTTGGCAGACATCGAGCGCGACTTGATTGTGCAAGCACTCAATCGCACCGATGGCAATGTGTCGCAAACAGCTCGCTTGCTGAATTTGCAGCGTACCACCCTGATTGAAAAACTCAACAAGTACGACTTGCGTCAAGGCACCTTGCCCGTTGCAGGCAACGAAGACGATAAAAAAACCGCTTGATGTGACTCAAGCGGTTGGTGTGAAGCGCAAGCCATTCAAGGCTTGGTACTGAGAACCCCACTAGCACCTGCAGGCGTCGCTTCTTGTTGAACACGTGGATACTGCACCATGCGTTCCTTTTTCTTGGCTTCTGCCAGTGCCGCAGCGTTGGCCGAGTTAACGTTGGCGGCGGCTTTGGCGGCTGCTGCATTTTCTGCCGCTTGACGCTCTTTTTGCAAACGGGCCAAGGCTTCCATTTCTTTCTTGAACGTGCCGGTTTCACCCACAGCGCCCTGCAAGCCATTGACCTGACTGGCCAAGCTGTTCAAAGCTTTGGACTGCTGCATGAAGCGGCCTTCTAAAGACTTGACCTGGGCTGCCAAGACTTGTCCTTTTTCGCCCACTTGCTGCGCTGTTTTCTCGGGCACGCTTTCGGCGTTCTTGATGGCTTCGTTCAGACGTGCTTCCAAGCTGCTTTGAGCCTTGGCAATTTCATCTTGTTTGGAAATCATGGCTTGCAAACCTTCATTCACAGAGCCCACCATTTCCATGGAATCGCTCAATTCCACAATGTGCTTGCTCATGGCTACCAACATGGCGTCCATTTGGGTAATGCGCGACTTCAGGCTGAACACCACGGTGGCAAAAATGATGGCCACCAGCACCATCAGGCCTCCGGATACGCCCAACATGATTTGGTGCTGCTTCTTGTTCACCTTCATCAGGTTTTCCAAGTTCTGCGTGGCTTTCTTCATGTTTTCGCCGGCGCCCACCGCCAAATTGGCAGAGCGGGTGGCCAACTCGGCCGACTCCAGCGCCACCATTTTGACGCCTTCAAGTTCGTCAGTATCGGTGACGGCTGGCGCAGCTGCGTGATCATCGTGGTGATCGTGCGCATGATCATGGCCGTGATCGTGTCCGCCTGTGGTGGGTTGAGTGCTCATGTCGAGTTCCTTTACTCAAGCTTGTCCAGGCGCGCACGCAACTGGTCATTCTCGATTTTGATATTGATAACGCGAGCTGGAAAGTCCATCTCTGGCTCTGCTTCGTAAACCGGCTCTTGAATTTCTGCTGTCGCCACAACGGGCGCAGCTTTACTTTCAATAGCATCGACAGCAGGCGCTTTCTCTTGAGGCTTCAGGATGCTGTCGAGCTTGGTGACGTCGACAGTCTTGCGCGCCGCAGGCGGAATCGCGGCCTCTTTTTTGTTGTCCACAAAGCGATCGGGCATGTCGGCGGCGCTTTGATGGCCCTTGTAATTGGGGTCTTGAGCGTTCACGCTGAAATTCTGATCCGCTGATTTGCTCACGCCGCCATCCATGATCATGTGTTCGACAGCGTGCTCATCGGGGTCGGCCAAGACTTTGCGGACCGATGGCGTACCTTCCTCACCTTTTTTACCAACAGCCATGTTGGTGCCTTCAGGCATGGTGACCTCGTGGGGCCGATCACTTTTGATGATCAAGGGTTCGTTGGAGTTGTCGTGTTCGCTCATCGTGATTCCTGACTTTAAGAGGTCATCAATTTACCGTTGGCATCAAACAACATGGACGCTGGTACTTTGGGTTGTGGTTTGGGCATGGGCGGGACACCGGGGCGTACATCGGCCAAGCTGAAGACATAGGCGATCACTTGCGCAACCGCCAAATAAAGCGTTTCAGGCACGGGGTGATCGACCTCGGTGCTGAAATAAAGGGCACGCGCCAAGGGCGGTGCGGCAAACATTTCAACACCGTGTTTTTGGGCCTCTTCGCGGATGCGAGCCGCCATGTGGTCAGAGCCTTTGGCCAGAAGCACAGGGGCACCATCGCCGGTGGGGTCGTATGACAAAGCGACGGCAAAGTGTTCTGGGTTGGTGATCACCACGTCCGCATCTTTGACTTTTTGGATCATGCGGTTGTTGGCCATTTCGCGCTGACGGCGGCGAATTTGTTGTTTGACTTCAGGACGACCTTCCATGTCCTTCATCTCGTCTTTGACCTCTTGCTTGGTCATGCGCATGCGCTTGATGAACGAGTAGCGCTGGTAGGGCGCATCAATCAGGGCAATGACCAAGAGGCTCAAGCTAAGCCACAGGGCCGACTCGCCAATCATCCAACCTGCAGCAGCCAAGGCGGGCTCGAGGGCCATCTGACCCATTTGCATCATTTGGTCCATTTGTCGGCTGACCAATGACCACAAGACAACGGCCACCAAAGAGAATTTCAAGATGGCCTTGATCAGTTCAACAGCAGCACGCGCACCGAACATGCGGCCCAGGCCCGACATGATGCTGAGCTTGCCAAAGTTAGGCATGATGCTTTTCAAAGAAAACAAATAACCGCCCGTGGCACCACTGGACAAGATGGCCAAAATAGCAGTGACCAACAACACGGGCACGATCAGCAAGAAACTCTCGCCCAGTTGATGGGCAAAGGTGGCAACCATCAAATCAGGATTGTCCAAAGTCTTGCGATCGAACTTGAAACCCGATGCAAAAATTTCAGCCACTTGTTTGATCCAGTAGCCGCCCATCATGAACAACACCAGGATGGCGCCAATGGTCACGGCGGCCGCAGGCAACTCGACCGAGCGCGCAACTTGGCCCTCTTCCCGAGCGTTCCGTAGTTTTCGCGCCGTCGGCTCTTCGGTTTGTTCGGCACTGGAATTTTCAGCCATGCGTCACGCCCTTCAGGTGATACCGACCAAGGCGCGGACTTGGAAAAAGCCCTGCATCCACAGCCATTGAATGCGCGCGCCAATGCTGGGCAAAGCCAGAATGAGCACGCCGTAACCGGCCAGCACCATGGCTGGAAATCCGACAGAGAAAATGTTCAAACTGGGCGCTGCGCGCGTGGCCACACCCAAGCCAATGTTGATGAACAGCAAAGCTACGATCACAGGTAGCGCTGTTAATAATGCGCCCAAGAACAACATGGAGCTCCAAGCAATCACGTGTTTCATGGCTTCAGTACTCATCAAGTTGCTGCCAATGGGCAAGGTTTTGAAACTTTCAACCACCAAATTCAAGAGCAATGCGTGGCCACCCAGGCCCACAAAAATCAGCGTGGCCATGACCAACAAGAACTGAGAGATGACGGGCACATTGCCCATGTTGGGATCGATCATGGTGGCCATCGACAAACCGATGGCGTTGGCAATGGACTGGCCTGCCACCACGATGGCTGCGGTAACCACTTGGAGCATCAAACCCATCAGCAGACCAATCATGAGCTGGTTGCAAATTTCCATCAAGCCGGTGGGCGAGAGGGGGTCAATGACCGGCCACTCGTGCATGGGGTAGACCAGCCAAGTGAGGGCCATGGCCAGCACAATGCGCACGCGCAAGTTCAGGGCTCTGAGTGAAAAAATAGGGGCGGCCACCAACAGGGCCGAGATTCGCAGCATCGGCCAGAGGAGCCCATAAAAGCGCTCCAACAGTTCGGTGACTGCGATGTCCATCAGGTGAACAATCCGGGTATGCGCTGGAAAATACTGCGCGTGTAATCGACCAAGGTGGTCAACTGCCAACCACCCACCACAGCCAAGGTGATGGCCAATGCGGCCAGCTTGGGAATAAAGCTGAGAGTGGCTTCATTGATGGACGTTGCAGCTTGCAAAATACCAATGGCCAGACCCACAAACAAGGCCACACCCAACAAGGGTGCGGAAATTAAAACGGTCATCCAAAGTGCTTGGCGACCCAGGTCAACAACGGTGGCGGTGTCCATGTGTAAGCTCCAAGTTCAGGTGGCAAAGCTGGCGGCCAGCGATCCAAGGATCAAGCTCCAACCATCGACCAACACAAACAACATCAGTTTGAAGGGCATTGAGATCATCATGGGCGACAACATCATCATGCCCATGGACATGAGCACGCTGGCCACAATCAGGTCAATCACCACGAAGGGGATGTAAATCAGGAAGCCGATGGTGAACGCGCTTTTGAGTTCAGACGTGATGAAGGCGGGCACCAAAGTGGAGAAGGGCACAGCCGCTGCATTGACGGGCTCGCCTTTGTTGGCCATTTGCATGAACAGACCAATGTCGTCTTCGCGTGTTTGCTTCATCATGAAGTTGCGCAAAGGTTCTTCGGCGGCAGCCAAAGCTTTGTCAAAGGCCATGCCTTTTTGCATGTAGGGCACCAAGGCGTTGGTGTAGATGTCGTTCAAGATGGGCGACATGATGAACAAGGTGAGGAACAAAGACAAACCTACCAACACTGTGTTGGGGGGTGTTTGGCCCGTGCCCAGCGCTTGGCGCAAGATGGACAACACAATGATGATGCGCACAAAGGCCGTCATCATGAGCAGGAAAGAGGGCAGCAGCGTGAGCGATGTCATCAAGGCCAACAGTTGCAGCGATAAGCTGTACTGTTGTTGGCCTTTGGGGCCGCCCGTGACGTTCAGCATGGGAATGCCCTGCGCTGAAGCGGCAAAAGGAAATGCCAACATGGCCAATGCAAGGATGCAGCTGGCCAAGACGATCGGTTGTTTGAATACTTTACGCAGCATGAGCGTCTCCGGGGGCAGACAAGCTTGCGCTGAGTTCGCTCAGTTCATTCTGCAAAGAGGATGGGGGTTGGGCAACGCCTTCAGACCATTGGGCCAAGGCGGAGATTTGAGAGGCCGTGATGCCCACCATGACCTCGTGTTCGCCAACGCGAACCAAGGCAATTTTTTGTCGAGGACCGACGCTGACAGACTCCAAGATTTGCAATCTGCGGCCAGCGTTTTGGCTGTTCATGCGAGACTGTAAACGGCGCAGCGCCCACAAGAGCGCAGCCATCAAAGCCAGCACCAAGGCAAAGCTGCCGAACATCCGAAACAGGTCGGCGCTACCAAAGCCGGGTGCCATGTGGTCCTCTTTTCTGTGTGTCTAAAGAGAGGAGTTTATAAGTTCTTCATGCGTTCTGACGCGGGCGCCACACGCGTGAGGCGAACGCCATAACGGTCATTGACCAAAACGATCTCGCCTTGGGCCACCACCGTGTTGTTGACCAACAGGTCGAGAGGCTCGCCTGCGATGCGATCGAGCTCAACCACACTGCCTTGGGTGAGGCGCATCAGGTCGCGAATTTTGATCATGGCACGGCCCACTTCAATGGACAGCGTGACGCTGATGTTTTGAAGGACTTCAGGATTGATTTGGCGTTGGGCCGCTTCGTTTTCGATGGCGGCGTCTGTTTGTGTATCGGTCATGTCGTTTTCCTGAAAATTTATTGCATACCGGGAATGCAAGCCCGCTCAATTTGCACGGCGGTTTGTGCGCCAATGGTGCCCACTTGGACATCAAATGCAGGCAAGCCGTTGACCAACAAACGGGCCAGATCGGGCTTCTTAAAGAAGAGCACGTCGCCTTCTTTCATAGCTTCAATTTCGCCAAAAGAAGATTCAATGCTACCCAACAAGACCCTAGCCTCCAAGCTGGCGCTGTCAACAGCTTCTTCCAACTCTTCGCGCCATTGTTTGTCGGACTCGTCGTTGCCATCGCCGGACTGAACTCGGCTGCGCAACAATTCGCGAATGGGTTTGAGCGAGGCATACGGATACACGAGGTCAATGAAGCCTTGTGCGTCCATGTTGCCTTCGGCTTCAAAGCGCGTCAAGATGACCAAGTCATTCTCGTCGGCGATTTGGGCAAACTGGGGGTTGATTTCGGAGCTGACCAATTCAAAGTCAACAGGCAAAACAGCCGACCATGCATCTTTGAGTGATTTGAAGAAGACTTCCAAAATCATGTTGATGATGCGTGACTCGGTGGGCGTGAACAAGCGGCCGGGTGGCAAGTTGCCAACGCCTTTGCCAAAACCACCAAAGAAACTGTCGAGTGAGCTGAAGACCACCGTGGGGTCAATCACCACAATGGAGTTGCCGCGCAAGGGGTTCATGCGAACCACATTGACCGACAAGGGGGCTTTCAAGCTTTTGAGGTAGTCGCCAAAGCGAACAATTTCAACCTGGTTGGGATTGACCTTGGGGCTGGTGCGCAGCATTTCGACCAAGCCCAAACGAAAGGTGCGAATGAAGCGCTCGTTGATCATGTCGATCGAGGTGATGTTCACCCCCAAGCTGCTGTCTTCGCTGGCCAGGTCGTGTTTCTTCACCCGTGCGGCGGTGTTGAAGCCAGTGTCGACTGGAATCGAACCATCCATCACGCCTTCTGCCAAGGCAGAAAGTTCGTCAGGTGTTAATAAAGAGGTGGCCATGAAACTCTCAACAATAAATAAGTTGATGCGAACAGGTCTGGGACAACTTATTGCACGATGAAGTTGGTGAAGTGAATTTCTTCAATGCCACCGAAGTCTTCGTATTTTTCAAGCAAGGTGTTGATGGCATCGCGAATTTTGGCGGCCAACTCTTTGCGGAAATCGGGTTTGACCAAGTCGGCATCGGTGGTGAGACGCATCACGTCCATCACGGCTGATCGAATGGCAAAGTCGTGCTTCTTCACGTTTTCAAAAACGCGGTCGTCGTAATGGGTCATGACGGCAATTTGCACAGACATCACTTTTTTGGAGCCACTCACATTGACCAAGAACTCGCGTTCAATTTGCATGTAGGTGTACTCAAAGCGAGTGAGTTCAGGTGAATCTTTGGTCTTCTTGCCTGGCTTGGCGTCGCCTTTTTTGTCGCCATGGCCACCGCCATGCGCATCCGCAGCTTCTGCTGCGGCTTCAGGGTCAACTGGGGGTTTGGGGTTGAAGTAGCCTGTGAAAAACAAGGTTCCCAGCACGATGCCCACGATGAGCACGATCAAGCCCACCACACCGCCAATGATCAGGACGATCGGTTTCTTCTTTTTCGGCTCTTCTGCGACGACTTCTTCTTCTGGAGCTGCTGTGGCCATAGGTCACCTCTATATAAACAAGTTCACTCTGTATTTCACAGAGTTTCAATTAACTGATCAAGCCAGTGTGTCCCAAGCATCGTTCGATCGGAGATCTTTGATGCGAGATTCAGTGGCTGCGACTTCCGTCACCGTGGCATTGACTGAGTTGTCAGAGCCGTTGTTTTGACGTGGTGTCGAGTTTCCGCCAGATCCACGCTGGTTTTCACTGTTCACCCAGACATTAGCAACTGTCATGCCTGATTGTGACAAACTGTCCTTGAGCTTGGGCATGCCCTGGGCAATCAGCTCTCGGGTCAGCAGGTTGTCGGTTTTGAAAACGGCGTCCAAACCGCTGGCGTTCATGTCTAGCTCAACGTCAATTTTGCCCAAGTGGGCGGGGTTGAGTTTAAGTTGGAGTTTCCATTCGCCTTTTTCAAGCTGGTCTTGGAGTCGCTCAGCCATGGCTTTGCCCAGTTTGTCGGCCATGTCTTGAATTTGGGCGGCACGGTCGGTCATGCCGGGGTTGGCCAGGGCCGCACTGGTGGCGGCAGCACCCAAAGCGCCAGTGCTGGCTGTGTTGCGACCCGAATCGGGGTTCACAAAGCCGCTGTTGTTTTGGTCTTGGAGGGCGTCCAAGGCCGACATGATGTTGGGGTCGTCTGCGCCCAAGTCCAGCAAGACTTCCTTGCCATCACCGCCTTGACCTTTGCTGTTGAGCAGGTTGGCCGTGAGTTGGCCCCAAGCCGCAGCTTGATTCGAACCATTGAGCTGGGCCAATTGGCGGGTCATGCTTTCCCAGGCGGGAACCATGCGCATGCGCATGGCGTCCAAGGGGCCCATTTCGGGGGCTATTTCAGCCAACTGGTCCACGCTGCCCAAGGCTTGTGAGGGGGCGGCGTTCATGCCACCCAGTGCTTGGAGCACGCCGGTTGCGCCAGCGGCTTGCATCAAGGCGTTGACGTCAGATGCCTTGGGGGTGGTTGCTGATAAATGGGGTGCTTGCGCCCAGAGGGGCGTGGCCACTTGGTCGGAAATGGTCAAGCTGTTGGGGTGGGCTTGAATCCAACCCAAGGTGGCAGCGCTGGGCAGCAAGGTCAGCGTGTTGGCGTCGCCCGTAACGGTGGTAGGTGCTGTCGTGACAGGCATGGTCATCAACGGGTTGGTTGGGAATCCCAGCAAGCCCATGTTGGCGCCATTCAAACTGGCGGGATCCGTGGCCAAGGCTGCGCTTGCATCGGTGGCTGTGCCGAGGTCGCCAAACAAGGCTTGCACCGCCGATTCGCTCAGACCTTGTGCCCGAGCAAATTGGGCCAGGCTGTTGGGGTCGGGCAGGGGCGAAGCCGCGGTGATGACTGAAAACTGGTCGCCTAAATTGAGCGTTTGCAGCGCTGCCGTGGTGGCATCTGTGGCCTCGCCTGTGGCGGTTCCGGCAAGCTCTTGCCGCTCGCCCTTGGCCATCAGGTCGCGCATGACCCCCGCAAATTCCTGCCCATTCATGGGCTTGGCGAGGTTGGGGTCGAGCCCCCCCGAACCGCTGGAAGCCCCTACTGACGAGGGGTTCGAGACAGGTGCGGTCAAAAAGTTGAGGTTGGCGTCCATGGTATTTCCATCTTCAGTTTGATGTTTCAACCCCGGTTTTGAGGCCGGGTACACCTTGTATTAGCAAAAACCGTGACAGGAGAGGGCTTGCCGCTTTGGCGGGGTCAGGCGAAACAGGGGTGGGTGTCGGGATTCCAGGTGGCATGGTCTTTGCGTAACTCGCTGCACTATGGAAGAAAACCATGCAGTTTGATTGTTTTAACCCTCTGAACAGCCCTTTAGGCCACCCATGAGCACCTTGACCCTGTCAGCGGTTCGACAGAACCTTGCCAAATTTGATTACACCGGCCTCGGCTTGCCCGCGCTGGTGTTGTTGATCATGGCCATGTTGGTTGTGCCCCTGCCTGCGCTGCTGTTGGACGTTCTGTTCACGTTCAACATTGCTTGTAGCTTGCTGATCATCATGATCGCCATCGGTACCCGCAAGCCGCTCGAGTTTTCATCCTTCCCTTCTGTTTTGTTGTTTGCCACCATGCTCCGTTTGGGCTTGAACGTGGCGTCGACCCGTGTGATTTTGGTCAATGGCCACGAAGGCCACGAAGCGGCTGGCAAAGTGGTGGCGGCTTTTGGTGAGTTTGTGATCGGCGGCAACTACGTGGTTGGTTTCATCATCTTCGCGATTTTGATGATCATCAACTTCATCGTGGTGACCAAAGGTGCGGGCCGTGTGTCTGAAGTGAACGCACGATTCACCTTGGATGCCATGCCTGGTAAACAAATGTCGATTGACGCTGACTTGAACGCCGGCGTGATTGACCAAGAAACTGCCAAAAAGCGCCGCGAAGAACTTTCGCAAGAATCTGACTTCTTCGGTTCGATGGACGGTGCTTCTAAATTCGTTTCCGGCGACGCGGTCGCTGGTTTGCTGATTTTGGTCATCAACTTGATCGGTGGTTTGACCATCGGTGTGGGCCAACACGGTTTGTCTTTGTCAGACGCGGGCCGCATTTACACCTTGCTGACCATTGGTGACGGCTTGGTGGCACAGATTCCTTCTTTGTTCTTGTCACTGGCCACCGCCATCATCGTGACGCGTGTGACCACCTCTGAGTCCATGACGGAACAGGCAACCACCCAATTGGCCAATCCAACTGCTTTGTATATGTCTGCTGGCATTTTGGCTGTGTTGGGTTTGGTGCCAGGCATGCCTCACTTGGTGTTCATCACATTGGCTTTGGCCAGCGCTGGCTTGGCCTATCGCATTACGCAAAAGCAAAGTGAACCTGTTGTTGGAACGCCTGCTGAACAAGCGGCGCAAGCTGCTTTGGAAGAGCCTAAAGAATTGGATTGGGACGACGTTGACCAAGTGGACTTGATTGGCCTTGAAATTGGTTACGGTTTGATTCCCTTGGTGAACCCCGAAACCGGTGGTCAGTTGATGAACCGCGTGAAGGGTGTTCGCAAAAAATTGTCGGCCGAGTTGGGCTTTTTGGTCCAGCCTGTTCGCATTCGCGACGCCCTCACCATCGATCCCGATGCGTATCACATTGTGTTGAAAGGTGTGGTTCGCGGCAAAGGTCAAATCAAGGTGGGCAAAGAGTTGGCCATCAATCCAGGTCAGGTTTACGGTCCTTTGGAAGGCCAAGCCACGCAAGAGCCCGCCTTTGGTTTGGACGCTGTGTGGATCGATCCTTCACAGCGCGACTTGGCTCGCACTTTGGGTTACACCGTGGTGGACGCCAGTACCGCTGTGGCCACGCACTTGAACAAAGTCTTGCGCGACAACGCCTCCGATTTGCTGAGCCACGACGAAGTTCAGCAGCTGCTGGACAAGTTGGCTGCCAAGTCGCCTAAGTTGGTTGAAGACTTGGTGCCCGGTAAGTTGTCCTTGGGCGTGGTGACACGCACCTTGCAGAATTTGTTGAACGAGTCGGTGTCGATTCGTGACATGCGCACCATTGCTGAAACCTTATCTGAAGTGGCCAGCCGCACCCAAGAGCCTGAGCAATTGACCGCTTTGGTTCGTCCTAAGTTGGGCCGCATGATTGTTCAAAGCTTGGTGGATGACACCAACAGCTTGTCGGTGATGACTTTGGATCCAAGCCTCGAGCAGTTGATTCACAACATCTTGCAGCAAACTGCGCCTGGCCAAAGCATTGCCATGGAGCCTGGTTTGGCTGAACGTTTGTTTGGTGCTTTGCGCGATGGCGCGCGTGCCGTGGAAGAAATGGGTCACCCTGCCGTGTTGGTGGTATCGCCCGTGATTCGCCCTTGGTTGTCCAAGGCTGTGCGTTATCGCGTGAACGATTTGACCTTGTTGTCTTACAGCGAAATTCCAGATGATCAGACCGTGAAAGTGGTGCACACCGTGCACGCCGAAACACGCTGAACAGCTTAGACAAACAATCAAATAAAACCAGATTCAACCCTTAGATTGATGAAGAGATAAGACCATGGAACTCAAACGCATCCTTGCTCGCGATACACGCAGCGCCACTGAAAAGGCGATGGCTTTGTACGGCCCCGATGTGTTGATCATCTCGAATCAACGCGTGGAAGGGCAAACAGAATTGATCGTAGCTTTGGAAGTGGCCGAGGCCAGTCCAGAAGAGTTGATGGACGACGAGGTCGGTAGAAGCACGGTGACTGTGCAAGCCGCAGCGCCCACACGCCAACAAGTTTCCAATACACCCTCTTCTGTCAGCAGTCCTTTCAGTGACCATTTGCACCACTTGATGCAATCGGGCGCTAAAAAAGAGGCGCAAGAAGAAGCTTCTGAAGCGATCACATTCAACAAACTCACGCGTGACGCATCCTCTTCAGAGCACTTGTTAACACAAGGCCGTGAGCAAGTTCGCAGCCAAGAAATCGTGTCTTTGGTGCGCGAAGAGTTGGCCGCATTGCGCCAAGAGTTTCGCTTGAGCCAGCAAACAGCCAGCTGGCAAATGAACCAATACTGGCCCGCACACATTCAGCCCTTGGTGCAAGCCATGACCGAGGCTTCTGTGCCCACTGCCTTGCGCGCTTTGCTGCAAGAAGGCTTGCGCGAGCAGCCCAGTTTGGACAGCGCCTTGGCCAGCATTCGAAGCCAACTGACGCACAATTTAGAGCGCCCCCAAGAAGGTTTTCCCAACCGCGGCGTTCAGGTCATGGCCGGCTTGTCGGGCTCTGGCAAAAGCTTGATGGTGGCCAAAGCGGCGCAACAAGCGGCCCTGCATTACGGTGTCGAATACGTGGCGGTGGTGAGTTACCACGACATGCGTGCTGGCGCTTGGGCACAAACGCAAATGCTGTGCGCCCAATTGGGTGTGGAGTGTTTCCGTGCAGCCAACCCCGAAACACTGAGTTTGCTCTTGAATGAGCTGTCACCACGTCGCTTGATTTTGATTGACACCCCCGGTGTGCAGATGAACGAGCGTTTGGCCGAAATTTCGCAAATTTGCCCAGAGGCCGGTTTGCATGCGGTGGTGCCTGCCGACTCTTCTGGCGTCACCTTGTCACGCATCATGTTGAAATCCAATCTGCAATGGCAGAGCCTGATGATCAGCAAGTTGGACGAATCGCATTCGCCCTGGCCCCTGATCCAGTTTTTGATTGCCGAAGGCGCGCAATGCGTGGTTTCAGCGGGCGGCAGTTCGGACCGCGTGGCCGATGGCTTGAAATCGTCGGGCTTGCAAAAACTCATCAACATTGCCATGGCGCAATTGACCCCAAGCTCTGAGGCTTTGGGCGATGTCATGGTGGAAGCTGACCTAAAACCTGCGACACTAGAGCCTCAGGTGAAAGAGCTTGAAGCTGCCAATGAACCCCTCACCCACACACTGGGTTTGAGCCGTCCTCATTGGTCAGTGGAAATCCCTCAGAATGAGCTTCATGGATAAAGCAAAAAGTACCCAAGTCATTGGCATTGCCAGTGGCAAAGGAGGGGTGGGTAAAACCACGGTCTCTGTGAACTTGGCTGTTGCATTGCAGGCCATGGGTCACCGCGTCATGTTGTTTGACGCCGACATGAGTTTGGCCAATGCCCAAATTGCATTGGGCTGCCGTTGTCCCTACAACCTCAGCCACTTTTTAAGTGGCGAGAAAACCCTGCAAGAAATCATTGTCACCACCCGTCAAGGCATCAAGCTGGTGCCGGGTGCGTCTGGCATTCAAGAAATGGCAGCCTTGGGTGATATCCAAGCGGCCAACATCGTGCGTGCCTTCAGCGCGCTCACCGATGACATCGATTTTCTGATTGTCGACATGGCCGCTGGCATTTCGCCTGAAGTGTTGGCTTTCATGTCCGCTTGTTCCCGCCGTTTTGTGGTGGTGCGCGACGATCCGTCGTCCATTGCCGACGCCTACGCCACCATCAAGGTGCTGATTCAAGACCACGGTTTGGATGAGATTTACCTCATCCCCAATGGTGTGGGAAGCGCGCAAGAAGGCTATCAACTGTTTGAGCGCATCAACCAAGTGTGTGCCCGCTTTTTGAACCGCACCATTCGCTACTTGGGCTCGATTGAAAACGACGAGCTGATTTTGGCGGCGCTCAAAAAATACCAACCGGTGGCCGAATTTGCCCCTGGCAGTGCAGGCGCACGTGATTTCCGTCGATTGGCTGAAGCCATTCGTCAGTTGGCGCCCATTGATGAGGCTTCGGGTGGCTTGCAGTTTTTTGTGGAGCGTTTGGTGAAAACCAGCGCATAAGACCATGGCCAACTCCACTCGCCTTTACGAACAGGTTCAAAACAACAGCGAAGCGCTGGTCATGGCCCATTTGGGCATGGTCAAGCGCGTGGCTTTGCACCTGAAGGTGAGACTGCCGCCTTTCATGGAACTCGACGAGTTGATTCAAGTGGGCATGATTGGCTTGCTCGAAGCGGCCCGCGCTTACGACCCCGTCAAGGGCATCGAGTTTGAGAATTTTGCACACAGCCGCGTTCGCGGGGCCATTTTGGACGAGGTGCGTCGCCTGTCCTTTTTGCCTCGTTCGGCCGTGGCCATCAACAAATCGCACAGTGAAGCCACCCACGAGTTGGGTGCCGAGTTGGGCCGCACACCCACCCAGGCCGAATTGGCCGACTACATGGGCAAGGACATTGAGCTGTTTCACAAAGAGCGCACCCAGGCGCGTCGCTTTGAAACCTATTCCATGGAAGTGGTGACCGAGGAGGTGATGAACATTGCCACCGATACGTCGCAGCAGCCCGAGGCCATTGTGGAGCACGAGCAGTTCATGGGCGCTTTGACCGATGCCATCGGCGATTTGCCCGAGCGCGACCAATTGTTAATGAATTTGTATTATGTTGAAGAGCTGAACCTCAAAGAAATTGGTGAAGTTTTGGGTGTGACCGAGTCCAGGGTGAGCCAGTTGCTCACGGCGGTGGTCAAAAAACTGCGCGGTACTCTCAAAGTTGAGCCCGCCAATGTGGCCAAACCCAAGGCTGTAAAGGGTGCGGCATGAGCCTGTCCTTCGCTTTTTCTGGGGTTCGCGCCAATCCGCCGCCATTTGTGGCTTCTTTTGCATCTGAAGACTCAAGTTTCCCGATGTCCCTCCGATTCCTGCTGTGTCAGGATCAAAAGGAACAAGACATCATGCGAGTACATTTCAAAGCAATGGAGAGCTACGGCGAAGGTAACCATGCATCACAAGCCATGGTGGCCGATAAGGTTGAGCTCATTCAGATGCTGTTTGACGGCTTGATTGACAGCTTGGTCACAGCCAAGGGTCACATTCAGCGTGGCTCTATTGAAGACAAGAACAAAAGTTTGGTGCGCGCTGGCCGCATCGTCCTGGGCTTACAAGGTGCCTTGGACTTGGACAAAGGCGGCGACTTGGCACGCAACCTGTACGAGTTGTACAGTTATGTGACACGCCGTTTGGTGCATGTGAATGCTCGCAATGACCTCGATGCATTGCAAGAAGTTCACACGCTGTTGAATGAAATTCGCCAAGCTTGGCGTGATGTTCCTAACTTGTTACCTAAAACTGCGCCTGCATCAGGTGTTGCAATGTCTGCAATGCATTGAGCTTTTGCCTGAAAGGGCAAAGCTTTGAAGGAACAATGACGGGCGCAGCTGGGGAGCCAGCCGCCCGTTTGGTCGTTTTTGGAGAGAAATATGGTTGCGATTATTGGTATCGTCGTTCTGATGGTTGCCGTGTTCGGGAGTTACATCCTGCACGGTGGCGACATGGCGCCTATTATTAAAGCAGCGCCCCTTGAGATCATGTGTATTTTGGGCGCTGGCATTGGTGGTATGTTGGTCGGTAACTCCATGGACATCTTCAAAGGCGCCATGGCCGGCATGGGCAAAGTGTTCAAAGGCCCTGCGTACCATAAAGAGGACTACCTCAGTACCATCTTCGTGGTGTCCAAAATCATGAAGACCTTGAAAACCGAGGGCCCTGTGGCCCTTGAAGCGCACATTGAGAACCCCGAATCCAGCGCTATTTTTGCGGAGTACCCCAAAATTTTGCACGACCATGCTTTGTTGGACTTGGTCTGTAACACGGTTCGTTTGATGGTGGTGTCTACCAGCCCCTTGAGCCCTTATGCGGTGGAAGACGTGATGGACGCTTCCATCAAAACTCACCACCACGATGCTTTGAAACCACAGGCCGCTTTGGCCACTTTGGCTGGTGCGCTGCCTGCGCTGGGTATTGTGGCTTGCGTGTTGGGTGTGGTGAAAACCATGGGTGCGATTGACCAACCGCCTGCCGTGTTGGGCGGCATGATCGGTGGCGCCTTGGTGGGTACCTTCTTGGGCGTGTTCATGGCTTATGGTTTTGTGGAGCCCATGGCTTCACGCTTGGCACAGATCATTGAAGACGAAGGTCAGATTTTCAAAGTGGTGAAGCAGATCATCATTGGCACTTTGCACGGTCACCCCATGCCTTTGATCATTGAGGCCGCGCGTTCCAGCATCAGCCACCACAATCAGCCTAGTTTTGCTGAAGTGTTTGACGGGTTGCGAGGCTAATCGCCATGGCTGAAGCAGTTTTAGAAGCGCCAACAGAAGAGGCAGTTGCGGCAGACGCACCCGCAGAAGCGGGTGCGCAGGCAGGCGCTGTGGCTGAAGGCACGCCTGAAACAGAAGCTGAAGCTGCGCCCCTCATTCCTGAAGAAGCCGATCCCGATGCGCCTGTGGTGGTGGCGCCGTCCATCACCATCAAAAAGATCATGGACGATGGCCATGGTGGTGCGCACGGTGGTGCTTGGAAAATTGCGCTGGCCGACATGATGACCGCCATGATGGCCTTCTTCTTGTTGATGTGGCTGTTGGGTGCCTCTAATGCCGACCAACGTAAAAGCATTGCAGACTATTTCAAACCCACCTCGCACAGCAATGTGACGATGGGCAAATTGGCGGGCTCCGACGGCATGTTGGGGGGTCGCTCGGTCATAGATCCCGATGGCTTCCCCTTCTCTGCCAAGCAAACCAGTGCATTGAACATGGTGACCCCACGCTCTGAAGGCGGTCCCACAGAAAACGATCCGTCACCCAAAGGTGCTGACAGCAAAGAGTCGGGCCAAGATGGCGATCCAGGCAAGAAAGCGGCTGAGGCTGCCGACAAAGCCAACTTTGACAAGCTGGAAAAAGAAATCAAAGAGGCCATGGCCAAGAATCCGAAGCTGGAAAAAATGAAAGACCAGGTTTCATTTGCCAGAGACAAAGATGGCTTGCGTATCGAGATTCTCGACAAAGCCGACTTCGCCATGTTTGGCTTGGGTACCACCAACATGACGCCCAAGGCGCAAGCTTTGTTGAACGAAGTGGCCAAAACATTGCAGGGCATTCCCAACAAAGTGGCCATTCGAGGGCACACCGACAGCATTCAGTTTGCCAACACCGACGACCGCAACAACTGGTCTTTGTCGGCCGAGCGGGCGGAAGAAACGCGCAAGATCATTGAGAAAAAAGGCATTCCTAACAGCCGGTTTGCCAGGATTGAGGGTGTGGCCGATACCGCGCCTTACAACCCGAACGATCCCAAAGATCCTCGAAATCGACGGATCGGCATCACGGTGTTGAACCAGTAAAACCTCCCAAAAGCAGCTTTTCGAAGCTGCTTTTTTTTATGTCTTGACCCCTTGCCTTGGACTGTTCATAATTATTTCAAGCTTCAACTATTGAAGTTGAAACAATCAAATTTCAGGAACAAGGAAAGCGTCATGAACATCGTCTGCCTTGGGGGCGGCCCCGCCGGTTTGTATTTCGGCCTGCTGATGAAGTTGCGTCATCCAGAACACAAGGTCACGGTGCTGGAGCGCAACAAGCCTTATGACACCTTCGGTTGGGGGGTGGTGTTTTCCGATGCCACCATGTCGAGGCTGCAAGTGGCCGATCCGGTCACAGCCTCTGAGATTTTGGGTGCGTTCAACCATTGGGATGACATTGCGGTGCATTTCAAAGGCGAAACCATGCGCTCGGGGGGGCATGGTTTTTGTGGCATTGGTCGAAAGCGCTTGCTGAACATTTTGCAAAAGCGCTGCGAAGCGCTGGGTGTTGAATTGGTGTTTGAGGCCGAGGTCGATGCCCATGCCGACATTGCCGCGCAATACAAAGCCGACTTGGTGATTGCGTGTGACGGCATCAACTCCAAAGTGCGCACGCGCTTTGAATCCACCTACAAGCCCGACATTGACGAACGCCAATGCCGCTTTGTGTGGTTGGGCACGCGCAAGTTGTTTGATGCCTTTACGTTTGCCATTGAAGAAACCGAGCACGGCTGGTTTCAGGCGCATGCCTATCAGTTTGATGGCGACACATCGACCTTCATTGTGGAGACGCCTGAGTCCGTGTGGAAGGCTGCGGGTTTTGAAAGCATGTCGCAAGAAGAGTCAATTGCGTTTTGTGAAAAGTTGTTTGCGAAGTATTTGGACGGCCATCCCCTCATGACCAATGCCAAACATTTGCGAGGCTCTGCGCATTGGATCAAATTTCCGCGCGTCATTTGCGATCAGTGGGTGCACTGGGACACGTCGGCCGATGGCAGGAAAGTGCCTTATGTCCTGATGGGCGATGCTGCGCACACCGCACACTTCTCAATTGGGTCGGGGACCAAGCTGGCGTTGGAGGATGCCATTGAACTGGCCGACACCTTTGAGCGCGTAGGGCACGATGTCAAAGGCATGAAGGAAGTGATGACTGCTTACCAAGCGACCCGATCTGTGGAGGTGCTGAAGATTCAAAATGCTGCGCGCAATTCGACAGAGTGGTTTGAGAATGTGGCGCGCTATGTCAATTTGCCACCACAGCAATTTGCATACTCGCTGCTCACGCGCAGCCAACGCATCTCGCATGAAAACTTGCGCTTGCGCGATGACAAGTTTGTGGCCGCCTACGAACGTTTCATGGCCTCGCTGGCCAACTTTGATGACAGCGCCAAAGCCAAATCAACGCCGCCCATGTTCTTGCCTTTGCAAGCGCGTGGTGTGAGTTTGAAGAACCGCGTGATGGTGTCGCCGATGGCGACCTATTCAGCCGTGGACGGACTTCCAGGCGATTTTCATTTGATGCATTACGGCGCCCGTGCCGTGGGCGGCGCCGCCATTGTGTTCACCGAGATGACTTGCGTGACGCCTGAAGGGCGCATCACGCCGGGTTGCCCTGGTTTATGGAATGACGAACAGCAAAACGCCTGGGCGCGCATTGTGGATTTTGTCCATGCACAGTCAGATGCCAAGATCGCTTTGCAGTTGGGTCATGCAGGGCGCAAAGGTTCGACCCGTAGGGCATGGGATGGCATTGACATGCCTTTGAACGACACCGCACGGGATGGCGACAACTGGCCGCTGATGGCGCCCTCGGCTTTGCCCTACATGGACGGCGTGAGCCAAGTGCCGCATGAAATGACGCAAGCCGACATGGACGCCGTGTTGGCGGCGTTTGTATCTGCCGCAGAGCGGGGTGCCAAAGCCGGGTTTGACTGGCTGGAGTTGCATTGTGCGCACGGCTACTTGTTGTCGGGTTTCATTTCGCCGCTGACCAACCACCGAAGCGATGCGTTTGGCGGCGCCTTGGCCAACCGCTTGCGCTTTCCGCTGGCTGTGTTCACGGCGATGCGCCAAGTATGGCCACAAGACAAGCCGATGTCAGTGCGCATCTCAGCGCACGATTGGGTGGAGGGCGGCATCACACCCGACGATGCGATTGAAATTGCCAAAGCGTTCAAAGCCGCCGGTGTGGATTTTGTGGACTGCTCTTCAGGTCAAGTCGACAAGCGCGAAAAGCCCGTCTATGGCCGCATGTTTCAAACGCCGTTTGCCGATCGCATTCGCAATGAAGCGGGTGTGCGAACCATTGCAGTGGGCGCTATATCAGAAGCAGACCATGTCAACAGCATCATTGCGGCTGGCCGCGCTGATTTGTGCGCAGTGGCGCGACCCCATTTGGCCAATCCTTCTTGGACGATGCAAGAGGCCGCGCGCATTGGATACACCGATTTGAACTGGCACAAAGCCTATGTGTCGGGCAAGCGTCAAATGGAAACCAATTTTGAACGAGCTGCCGCCATGGCTGCAATGAGTGCGTCACCAGCAGCCGCCAAAGGAGAGAATTGATGCGACACGTTTGGATCACGGGTGCTGGACGAGGCATTGGTGCGGCCATTGCACATGCGTTTGCCCGTGAAGGGGCGGTGCTGAGTTTGTCGGGTCGCAACTTGCAGACTTTGGAATCGCAAGCGGCTGAATTGCGCAAGGCGTTTCCTGGTGTGAAGTTGCACTTGAGTGTCATGGACTTGAGCGACCCCGCTTCAGTAGAGGCAGCGCACCGCGCCAATCATGCGGCTTGGGGTCCTGTGACGTTGCTGGTCAACAATGCAGGCCAGGCGCTCAGTCAGCCTTTTGCCAAGACGGATTTGCAACTTTGGCAACAAATGTTGAATGTGAATTTAACGGGCACTTATTTGTGCATTCAAGCGGCATTGCCAGACCTGTTGGCCGAGAGTGCCAAGGGTCATGCCGCCCGGATTGTGAACATTGCAAGCACAGCCGGCTTGAAAGGCTTTGCTTATGTGTCTGCGTATGCTGCAGCCAAGCATGGCGTGATTGGTCTCACCCGCAGCTTGGCATTGGAGTTGGCGCGCAAAGGTGTGACCGTGAATGCGGTGTGTCCTGGTTTCACCGAGACCGACATTGTGCGCGAGTCGCTTGCCAACATTGTGGCCAAAACGGGTCAAACCGAAGCGCAAGCACGCGACGCATTGGTGGCACACAACCCACAGAAAAAAATGATTCAACCCGATGAGGTGGCGCAAGCTGTGATGTGGCTGTGCAGTGAGGCCGCAGCATCGGTCAATGGTCAATCGATTGCCGTAGATGGCGGGGAGACGATGTGATGGCACAAGAGATGAGTTTGCAAAAAAACGCCGATCATGAATTCAGAGCCCATGCCGACCATCACGCTTCATTGCGCTTGTGGCTTCGCTTGTTGTCTTGCACCACGCGCGTTGAAGACAAGATCCGGCAAAAGTTGCGAGAGTCATTTGGCATCACTTTGCCGCGCTTTGACTTGATGGCCCAACTGGAGCGTCATCCGGAGGGGCTCACGATGGGGGAGTTGTCGCGCCGCATGATGGTGACGGGCGGCAACATCACGGCCATTGTGGACCAGCTTGAAAAAGAGAAGTTGGTGCTGCGCCAAGTGGGTGCCAACGATCGACGCTCGTTCACAGTCAAGTTGACCAAGGCGGGGCGAGATGCATTTACTGACATGGCGGTTGCGCACGAAGCCTGGGTGGCCGACATGTTTGCCGGTTTGTCAGACAACCAGCAGAGTCAGCTGTACACCTTGTTGGGTGCACTGAAAAAGAATTTACAAAAACAGGAGGAGATGGCATGAGTCAAAAATATTTACCGGGCGAGCCGCACCAGTTGCCGCGCCATGGCAACAAACTGGCCAACTACAAAGCAGCGCATGTGCTGTTTGAGGTGAAGGACGGCGTGGCCACGCTCACCCTCAATCGACCTGAGCGAAAAAATCCCTTGTCGTTTGAGTCGTATGCAGAGATGCGCGATTTGTTTCGCGCTTTGGCCTATGCCGATGATGTCCATGCGGTGGTGGTGACCGGTGCAGGCGGAAACTTTTGCTCCGGTGGTGATGTGCATGAAATCATTGGCCCGCTGACCAAGTTGGACATGCCAGGCCTGTTGACCTTTACGCGCATGACCGGTGATTTGGTCAAGGCCATGCGTGCGTGCCCTCAGCCCATCATTTCCGCCATTGATGGCATTTGCGCCGGTGCTGGCGCACTGTTAGCGCTAGCGTCTGACATGCGCTACGGAACAGCGCGAAGCAAAACCTATTTCTTGTTCAACAAAGTGGGCTTGGCCGGTTGTGACATGGGAGCATGTGCGTTGTTGCCCCGCGTGATTGGGCAAGGTCGCGCGTCCGAGTTGTTGTACACCGGCCGTGGCTTGCCTGGCGAAGAGGCCGAGCGTTGGGGTTTCTACAACCGAGTGTGCACCCCCGAGACTGTGTTGAGCGAAGCTCAAGCGATGGCGCAAGTCTTGGTCAGTGGCCCTACCTTTGCCAACGGCATGACCAAAAAGATGTTGCAACAAGAGTGGAACATGGGTGTGGACGAAGCCATTGAGGCAGAGGCACAAGCCCAAGCCATTTGCATGGCCACCAACGATTTCCACCGGGCGTATCACGCCTTTGTGGCCAAGCAAACCCCTGTGTTTGAAGGAGATTGAGCATGAATTCAGCCGCTCATTTGGCCTGGCCCTTCTTTGATGAATCGCACCGCAGTTTCAAAGACAAACTGCAAACCTGGACCCGCCAACAGTTTGCGGACTTGCATGGCCACGACGAATCGCGTGAGGCCATTGACCGCGAGTGTGTGAGTTTGGTGAAAGCCTTGGGACAAGGCGGCTGGTTGAAGCCAGCCATCGCTGGTCAGTTGTATGGCGGTACGGCCAATGTGATCGACACACGCACCATTTGCATCTTGCGCGAAGAATTGGCTTGGCACCATGGCTTGGCAGACTTTGCGTTTGCCATGCAAGGCTTGGGGTCGGGTGCCATCAGTTTGAAAGGGACGCCAGAACAACAAGCCGAGTACCTGCCGCGTGTTGCCAAAGGTGAGGCGTTAGCGGCTTTTGCACTCAGCGAGCCTGATGCAGGATCGGATGTGGCTGCGATGCAATGCAGCGCTGTCGACACGGCTGAAGGTTACCGTTTGAATGGTTTCAAGACCTGGATTTCCAACGGTGGCATTGCAGATTTTTACGTGGTCTTTGCACGCACGGGTGAAGCGCCTGGCGCGCGCGGCATCAGCGCTTTCATTGTGGACGCCAGCTCACCAGGTTTGGAAATTGCCGAACGCATTGATGTGGTGGCGCCGCACCCCTTGGCCAAACTGCATTTCAACAACGTGTTGGTGCCCCATGCCAAACGCATTGGTGCCGCCGGCGAAGGTTTCAAAGTGGCCATGGCCACTTTGGATGTGTTCCGGACCTCGGTGGCGGCCGCGTCTTTGGGTTTTGCACGCAGAGCCTTGGATGAATCGATTGCCTGGGCCAAGCAGCGCAAGATGTTTGGACAGAGTTTGGGTGATTTTCAAATCACGCAGAGCAAGTTGGCGCAGATGGCCACACTGCTGGACGCTGCAACTTTGTTGACTTACCGCGCCGCATGGCTGCGCGATCAAGGCCAGCGCATCACGCAAGAAGCGGCCATGGCCAAAATGACCGCCACAGAAAATGCGCAACAAATCATCGACATGGCTGTGCAAATGCATGGTGGCATGGGTGTGAAAAAAGGTTGCATTGTCGAGTCGCTGTACCGAGAAATCAGAGCCCTTCGCATTTATGAAGGTGCAACCGAAGTGCAGCAGTTGATCATTGGTCGCGATTTGCTCAAGTGAGGCCAGACATGACGTCATCTCTCTCCGCTTCATTGGCCCCTTCGTCACATACAGACACGTTCACGCGCGACCGCTTGCCACCGCCTGACCAATGGCCCGTGTTTGTGTTCGATCGCCCAGAAGTTCAGTACCCCGCTCAACTCAATTGTGTTCAAGGCTTGCTCGACGATCACGTGGCCAAGGGTCTTGGCGATCGCATGGCTGTCCGCGGTAAAGACGCGACAGGCGACATCAGCTGGACCTACGCGCAGTTGCAGGCCAAGGTCAATCAAATTGCACATGTGCTGACCACCGACATGGGCTTGAAATCAGGCCAGCGTTTGCTACTGCGCGGTGGCAACAGTCCCATGATGGCCGCATGTTTCTTGGCGGCCTTGAAGGCAGGTTTGGTGGTGGTGCCCACCATGCCTTTGCTGCGGGCTGCTGAACTTAAGCAAATTGTGGACAAAGCGCAGGTGAGTGCTGCCTTGTGCGACAGCTTGCTGGCCGACGAACTCCGTCATTGCACCGAACCAGCGCATCCACATCATGCGGCTGCGTTAAAGCAAGTGCTGTGGTTCAGGTCAGAAGACGCTGGCGGCGTTGAGGCGCGCATGGCAAAGCATGCAACAGCCTTTGAGGCCTACCCAACCAGCCGTGACGATGTCTGTTTGATTGCATTCACCAGCGGCACCACGGGTCAGCCCAAGGGCACGATGCATTTTCACCGTGATGTGTTGGCCATGTGTGATTTGTTTCCGCGTCATGTCTTGAAAATGGATGCCAATGACATTGTGTGTGGCACGCCGCCCATTGCATTCACCTTTGGATTAGGGGGCTTGCTGGCCTTTCCCTTGCGCTACGGTGCCTGTGCGGTGCTGCTGGAGAAATACACGCCCGAGTCATTGCTGCAAACTGTGGGTCACTATGGCGCCACACAGTGTTACACGGCACCCACCATGTACCGCCAAATGGCCATGCTGGTCAGCGATCAACCCGGTGCTTTCAATTTGAAGTCCTTGAAGCACACTGTCTCGGCGGGTGAGGCTTTGCCCGATGCCACTCGCCAGTTGTGGAAAAAAGCCACAGGTATCGAGATGACCGATGGCATTGGTGGTACCGAAGTGATTCACATCTACATCTCAAGTGCAGGACACGAAGTGCGTGCAGGCAGCATTGGCAAAGTGGTGCCAGGTTATCAAGCGCAAATTGTGGACGAAGACATGCAAGCCGTTCCGCCAGGTGTAGTGGGTCGCTTAGCGGTCAGGGGCCCTACAGGTTGTCGCTATTTGGACGATCCACGCCAAAAGGATTACGTCAAAGAAGGCTGGAATTTGCCAGGCGATACGTTTGTGATGGATGCGGATGGCTACTTCAGTTACCAAGCGCGCAACGATGACATGATCATTTCTGCGGGCTACAACATTGCTGGCCCCGAGGTGGAAAGCGCTTTGATGCAACACCCTGCAGTGGCCGAATGTGGCGTGGTGGGTGCCAGCGACATCGAGCGCGGACAGGTGGTGATGGCCTTTGTGGTGCTGAAGCCTGGCTACACAGGCTCACCTGTCTTGGAAAAAGAAATTCAAGAGTTTGTGAAGCAAACCATTGCGCCCTTCAAGTACCCCAGGCGCGTGATGTTTTGCGATGCCATGCCGCGCACCGAGACGGGTAAGTTGCAGCGCTTTAAATTACGCCAGCAAGCGATGGCTTTCAATTCAAACAAATAAGGAGCAGAAGATGTCACAAAGCCTCTTGAAAGTACTTCAGCCAGAGGGATGGGCACCTGCCAAAGGGTATGCCAATGGCATGGCTGCGCGCGGTGAAATGATTTTTGTGGCGGGCATGATTGGCTGGAATGGCCAATGTCAATTTGAGACCGATGACTTTGTGGCGCAGTGCAAACAAGCCTTGCAAAACGTTGTGGCCACGCTGGCCTGCGCGGGTGCAGGACCAGAGCACATGGCCCGCATGACGTGGTACGTGAAAGACAAAAAAGAGTATGTGGCGCGTGGTCGCGAATTGGGCAAGGTCTACCAAGAAGTGATGGGCAGAAACTACCCCGCCATGAGCTTGGTTCAAGTGGCCGATTTGGTAGAAGACCGGGCTTTGGTCGAGATTGAGGTGACGGCCGTTAAGCCTTGACAATCAGTTTTTGCAAAATGCTTTTAAGCGAGGTGCTGTGCGCGGGGCCTAGCAAGGCCAAAACTTTTTGCTCATGTTGCTGCGCTTTTTTCAGGAGCGGCTTGACCAGTTTTTGACCTGCAGGTGTCAAGCTCACCCAGGCTTGGCGCTTGTCTTGCGTGCAGGGCGTGCGAATGACCAAGTTGTCTGTTTCCATTCGGAGAACCATCTTGGTGACGGTGGGTTGCTTGGCCAGCACAATTTCTGCCAATTCACCCACGGTGCGCTGTTTCACGCCCGACAAGGACGCCAAAATTCGCCACTCAGACACCGTCAGCCCTGCCGCTTCAACTTGCGCATGAAATTCTGAAGAAATGGTGAAGCTGGCCCGTGCAAGCAAGTAGGGCAAATAGCTGTCTACAAATTCTTGGGTGGCCATGGTGGGCAATGACTCGAATTAACCTGGCAGTTTTTGGGCGCTGTAAAAACCACCTTGCTGATGCACCAAGGGTGAACCATCAGCAAAGCCGCATTGTTCAACTTCACCGACAAAAATGATGTGATCGCCTTCGGTGTATTGGCTGCGGTTGCGGCATTCAAACCAAGCCAATGCGCCCTTTAAAACGGGCAATCCGGCAGTGCCCAACGCATAGTCAACGCCGCCGAATCGATCGCCTTGGCCAAATGCAAATTGATTGCACAAAGCCAATTGTTGTTCGCTCAAGATGTTGATGACGTAATGCGACGTCTTTTGAAACGACGGCAAGGTGCGTGATTTCAAGCCCAAGCTCCAGACTACCAGCGGGGGCGTCAATGACACGCTGTTGAACGAGCTGGCGGTGAGCCCTACAAATTGATGCCCCCATTCAGCGGGATTGGCCTCACCCAATTGGTGGGTGGTAATGACCGAGACACCGGTTGGAAAGCGTGAGAGCGATTGCTTGAAGTGCTGGGTGTCGAAGGTGGGGCTAGGGGAATTCATGAGCTGATTGTATGAAATTTCATATAAACTTGCTGGCACATAGAAATGGCAAGCCGTCCAAAGTGCTTGTCACAAGGAGTTGTCATGCTGATTGAGCAAATCGAACACCGTTGGTTGACTGCCTTTGAGCGCACCTTCGCCCTGTGCAAAATTCAAGAAGGTGAAGTGGTGGCGTTGCTCACCGAGAGTCAGTCGCGCCGGATCAACGTGGATTTGGCCCGCATCAGTTTGCAGCGCATGGGCGCCAAAATCTTTGAAGTGTGTTTGCCCACACCGGCACTTTCAGCGCCTGCCCCCGTGCGTTCAACAGGTGCCACCGATGTCATTCAGCATTTGGCACCCGTGGTGGCAGCCCTGCAACGTGCCCATGTGGTGATCGATTGCACCGTGGAAGGCATGTTGCATGCGCCCGAATTGCCTGCCATCTTGAAAGGGGCCGACGGCGTCGTGCCACGCTTGTTCATGATCTCCAATGAACACCCCGAAATTTTGGAGCGAACGGTGCCCGACCCCGCGTTGGAGTCGGTGGTCCGCAATGCCATGAAGAAATTGCGCGGCACGCAGCACATGCACGTGTCCTCCAAGGCCGGCACCGACTTGAACATTCAACTGAAGTCGGCTGTGGTGGGGGGCGTCTGGGGTTTTTGCAGCAAGCCAGGCATGGTCTCGCACTGGCCAGGTGGCTTGGCCTTGGCATTTCCTGCGGCCGGCAGCGTGAATGGTCGCTTGGTGATGGCGCCAGGCGATGTCAACTTGACATTCAAGCGCTACCTGCGCGACACCATTGAGCTGACCATTGAAAACGACACCATCACGCGCATCGAAGGCGAAGGCGTCGACGTTGAGATGATGCGCTCTTACTACCAAGCTTGGATTGACAAAGAAGGCCATCGCGATGCCTGTGCGGTGTCGCATGTGGGTTTTGGTTTGAACCCCGCCGCGCGCTGGGATGCCATGACTTTTTATGACAAGCGTGATTGCAATGGTACCGAGTTGCGTGCCTTTGCCGGTAACTTTTTGTATTCCACCGGCGCCAACGAAGTGGCTGGCCGTCACACGCTGGGCCACTTTGATTTGCCAATGCGTGGCTGCACCATCCAACTGGATGGTCAGTGCGTGGTGAACGAAGGTGCGCTGGTGCCGGGCGTGTTTGAAAGTCCTGCGCCATGATGGCCGACTTGCCCTCTTGGATTGAGGCAGGCCCTGTCGATGCCAAAACCACATTGGTTTTTTTGCATGGGATCGGTGGCGGAAAAAAAGGCTTTCAGTCGTCTGTCGATTGCTTTGCAAGCAAGGGTTATCGCGCGCTGGCCTGGGACATGCCCGGTTATGGCGACAGCCCTTTAACTGGCACGCTCAGTTTTGACAGCCTGGCGAAATCGCTGGAACGCATGCTGAATCAAGCGAATTTTCAAAAGGCGGTGCTGGTGGGTCACAGCATGGGCGGCATGGTGGCCTTGCAAGCCTGGACCCATTGTCCAGAACGAATTGAAGGTCTGGTGATCGCCGCCAGCAGCCCCGCATTTGGCCAACAAGACGGCGACTTTCAGCAGCAGTTTGTGGCGCAGCGACTGGCCCCTTTGAATGCAGGCAAAACCATGGCCCAAGTGGCCGATCGTTTGGTGCCCAGCATGGTGGCGCCGCAGGCTTTGCCCGCCGGTGCGATGTTGCCAGACTATCCCCCAGGATTGGCCTTGGCGCATGCCTGCATGTCTGCAGTACCGCCCAACACTTACCGCGCTGCTTTGCAAGCCTTGGTGACTTTTGAGCAACGTGCCGCCTTGCCCAGCATCTCAGTGCCCACTTTGTGCCTAGCAGGCGAGTACGACAAGACAGCACCCCCCGAAGTTTTGCGACGCATGGCGCAAAAGATTCCGGGTGCGCAATACCAATGCATTCCAGGCGTTGGCCATTTGATGGGCTTTGAACAAGAAGCGCCATTCCATCAAGCCATTTTGAATTTTTGCACCACCTCATTTTGACGTTGCAGGAGACCCCATGAGCAACAACCCAACTGCCACCAGCAGCACACCTTACAACAGCACCGCCAACTACATGCCGATCAGTGGCGAGGACTATCCACTGACCGAGAAGCAGAAGAAGTTGATGGCCATGGCCCATGACTTGGGCAAGCACAAATTTGCACCGCGTGCGGCGCAGCTTGATCGCGATGCGCAATTTCCTTTTGAGAATTACAAAGACATGAAAGACAGCGGTTTGCTGGCTTTGTGTGTGCCCGAAGCCCATGGTGGTTTGGGCGCGGACTATGCCACCTACGCCATGGTTTCTGCAGAAATTGGCCGCTGGTGTGGCGCTACGGCGCTGACGTTCAACATGCATGTGTGCACCATGATGTGGAGCGGCTTGTTGTCTGAGGATTTGGACATGACGCCAGAACAACGTGCGCTGCATCGTGTGCATCAAAAGGCCCACTTTGCACGCGTGGTCAATGACGGCGCCATTTATGCACAGCCCTTTTCTGAAGGCGGCGCTGCTGCGGCAGGCGCGCAACCATTTGGCACACAAGCCGTTAAGGTTGAAGGCGGTTGGCGCATCAATGGCAAAAAGATTTTTGCTTCTTTGTCCGATGCGGCAGATTATTTTGGTGTGTTGTGCACAGAGAAAAAGCCCGATGCCGATTTGTCGCGTCGCGACACCCTTTATTTGGCCATACCCCGCACAGCGCCTGGTCTGACCGTCGAAGGTGATTGGGATCCTTTGGGCATGCGAGCCACCGTGTCACGCAATTTGATTTTCAAAGATGTGTTTGTGCCTGATGATGCTGCGTTGATGCCGCAAGGGGTTTACTTCCAAGCCGCCAGCCGCTGGCCGCACATGTTCATGACCTTGTCGCCCACTTACATGGGCATTGCACAGGCGGCTTATGACTTTACGGTGGCTTATTTGCGCGGCGAAATTCCAGGCACCGGTCCGGTCAAGCGCCGTCAATTTGCCACCAAGCAAATTGCCGTGGCGGAAATGTTTGTGAAATTGGAGCAGACGCGCAATTTGTTTTTGCGTGCCATTGAAGACGCCAAAATTGATCCGCCAAAATCCTCTCGCCTGCGTGCCTATGCTGCGCAGTACACCATCATGGAAAACGCCCAAGACATTGCACGTTTGGCCATTCGCACATGTGGTGGACAGTCGATGCTGAAGTCTTTGCCACTCGAGCGTTTGTACCGCGATGCGCGTTGCGGCTCGCTCATGCTACCGTGGACTGCAGAGTTGTGCCTCGATCGTTTGGGCCGAGAAACACTGTACGAAGCCGGCGAAAAAGACGAATGAAGGAAAGCTCGACATTGGCCCAACGCTTTCAAGCGTTGGCACAAAGTCAGCCGTCGCACTTGGCCATTCGCTTTGGCATGCCAGGGCAGACGGAAGACATTGACTTTGCCAAATTTTGGCGGCGTGTTGAACGAGTCACAGGCCATCTGCAAGCCAGCTTGGGTTTGCAAGCAGGTCAACGCGTGGCGTGGCTTGGCTTGAACCACGAATTGCAGTGCGTCACCTTGGTCGCCTGTGCGCGACTGGGTTTGATTTTCATGCCGCTCAATTTCCGATTGGCGCTGGCCGAGCTCAATGCAGTGTTGCAAGATGCGCAGCCTAGCCTCTTGGTCCATGACGACCTGCATGCAGACACGGCCAAAGCCTTAACCCAAGAGGGTCACGTCTTTGGGCTCCAGTCTTGCCCCTTGGATGATTTGATTGCCACGTCGTCATCCAAAGCATTGAATTTGCCCACTGTGTCGGCTGATGCGGATGTGCTGTTGGTCTACACCTCTGGTACCACTGGCTTGCCCAAGGGTGCTGTGCATACGCAAGCGGGCCTGTTGGCCAACGCCAAAGCCAGTCAAGAAGCCCATCAGTTCAAATCGCAAGACATCGTGTTGTCTGCCTTGCCCATGTTCCATGTGGGCGGACTGTGCATTCAAACCTTGCCAGCATTGTTGTCGGGTGTGACGGTGCATTTGCATCCGCGCTTTGAGGCTGCTGCTTGGCTTCATGACGTCTCGCAAGGCGACCTGGCAGAACGTCCCACCTTGTCATTGCTGGTGCCTGCAACCTTGAGGGCTGTGCTTGAGCATCCTGCATGGCCTCAAGCAGATCTTCAAAGCTTGCGCGGCATCATGGCGGGCTCTTCAACCTTGCCCACTTCGTATTTGGAGAAGTTCCATGCGCGGGGTATTCCTGTTGGCCAAATTTATGGCACCACCGAAACAGGTCCGGTCAGCGTCATTTTGAAATTTCAAGATGCCATGGCGCGCATGGGTTTTGCGGGTTGGCCCCATGCTGATGTGTCTTTGAAGCTCATCGATGCCCAAGGCCAAGAAGTGGCGCAGGGCGAGACCGGTGAGGTGTGCGTGCGAGCGCCCAACGTCATGCGCGGTTATTGGCATCTTGGCAATCCCAAAGCGTTGAAGGGTTTGCAAGACGGATGGTTCCACTCGGGCGACATGGGCTACTTGGATGCGCAGGGGTGCTTGCAAATTGTGGGCCGCAACAAGGACATGATCATCTCAGGTGGGGAAAACATTTACCCCGCAGAAATTGAAAACGCCTTGGCCTCGTTTCCAGGTGTGGCCGAATGTGCCGTGGTGGGCTTGCCCGACGATCGATGGGGTGAGGTGCCTGTGCTGGTTCTGGTTCGCCAAGGCAATGCGGAGGGTGCAAGCTTGCAAGCCGATACGGTGTTGTCGCACTTGCAACATCAGATCGCGCGCTTTAAATTGCCAAGGCGGGTGTTGTTCATGCCGCAATTGCCCAAAAGTGCTTTGGGCAAAGTGCAAAAACCTTTGTTACAGCAGCAGCTTCAGACCTCGATTTCCTAGACAATGCGTGAATTACCCTGAACAGGAGTTCTCATGACTTGGTTGATCATTGGTTTGGTTTTATTTTTGGGGGCGCATTCCATTCGCATGGTGGCCGACGCTTGGCGCACTCAGGCCATTGCATCTTGGGGCGAAAAGCCTTTCAAAGGCGTCTACACCGTGATTGCTCTGGTGGGGTTTTATGCCATGGTGACGGGCTATGCCGAAGCACGCTTGCAGACGGTGGCGCTTTGGACGCCGCCCATTGCCACGCGCCATGTCAGTGTGTTGCTGATGCTCTTCGCCAGCGTGCTGATGGCGGCCGCTTATGTGCCTCGCAATCACCTCAAAATGCGCATGGGCCATCCCATGGTGTTGTCGGTCAAGGTCTGGGCATTGGCGCACTTGCTGGCCAATGGCAACTTGGCCGATGTGGTGTTGTTTGGCAGTTTCTTGGCGTGGTCGGTGTTCAACTTCAAAGCGGCCAGAGCACGCGATCGTGCTGCGGCACAAGAAGTGCTGAGCTTGCAAGCTGCCGGTGCTGAGAACACAAGCGATATACCAGTCGCAATACCAAGCGCAAATACCATGGCCACTCTGTTCACCTTGCTGATCGGCGTCGCCATGTGGGCACTGTTTGTGTTCTATTTGCATGTGCAGTTGGTCGGCGTTTCGCCAATGGGTTGAACCCTTTTCATTCTTACTTTTATGCCCGTCATTTCTGTCACGCTGTTACCTGGCTATCCACCTGAGGCCCAGTACCGTATGGTGCAACGCTTGGCGCACACAGCCCGATCGGTGATTGATGCCAGCGATGCTGGCACCACGGTGTTTGTCCAAGAGGTCAGCGCCTACCGCCGCGATGGCCGTGTTTTTTCTGAAGGCGGCGCTGTGCTGCCAGAGGCAAGTCAATTGGTGGCTGAGTTTTTGGAATGCATGGCCATGCGCGATTTGGAAGCGGCCCAAGCATTTTTGTCGCCGCAGTTTGAAATGGTTTTTCCAGGGGGGCAAACCATGCATCAATTGAGTGAGTTGATGACCTGGGCTGCACCGCGGTACCGACGGATTGCCAAAACCCACATGACGTTTGAAGAGTCATGGCAGGGCGACCAAACGGTGGTGTATTGCCGTGGCTTGCTGAACGGTGAGTGGCCTGACGGACGTGAATTCAGTGGCATTCGCTTTGTCGATCGCTTTGAAGTGCGCAAAGGTCAATTGATGCGCCAAGAAGTTTGGAACGACTTGGCTGAAATGCGTTCACAGCGCTGATTGCCAATTGCACCCATCCACTGCAAAATCAAGCTGACCATGAGCACACTTTCAACAGACCCTTCCGTTGCAGAGACATCTGCTGTTTCACCTGACACGCCAAGCAGCTGGTTTGACGGCTTTGAGAAACGCCAGTTCAACGTCAATGGCGTGGTGGTGTGTGCGCGCATCTCGGCCAACTGGCATAACCACCTGGACAAGCCGGTGTTGGTCTTGCTGCACGGTTTCCCGCAAACGCATGTCATGTGGCACCGCGTAGCGCAGGCCCTCAAAAACGACTACCGCTTGGTGCTGCCCGATCTGCGCGGTTATGGCGACTCGTCCCATGCGCCGGGTTTGCCAGACCACAGCAATTACAGCAAGCGCGCCATGGCGCAAGACGTGGTGGGTTTGCTGGACCAGTTGAATGTGGATGATTTCTTTTTGTGTGGACACGATCGCGGGGGCCGTGTGGCCCATCGTTTGGCGCTCGATTACCCAGCGCGCGTTCGCCGCTTGTGTGTATTGGACATTGCGCCCACGCTGGACATGTACAAGCGCACCGACATGGACTTTGCCCGCGCCTACTACCACTGGTTCCACCTCATTCAGCCCACACCTTTACCCGAGCGCATGATTGGTGGCAATGTGCTGCATTACTTGCATGCCAAGTTGGGTGGCTGGGGTTCTGGTACCACCACCTTCATCGAACCCGAGGCCATGGCGGAGTACGAGCGCAGCCTCACTTTGGCACCTGAGCAAGCGGGGGACATTCTGCCTGCCGTGCACACAGCGTGTGAGGATTACCGCGCCAGTGCGGGCATCGACTTGGTCCACGATCAAGAAAGCCGGGACAAGGGCCACAAAATTCAATGCGACTTGCTGGTCTTGTGGGGTGACCGCGGTGTGGTGCACAAAATGTTCAAGCCACTAGAACTGTGGCAAGCGCAATGTGCGGCTCAGGTATCGGGCCAAGTGGTGCCCTCAGGTCACTTCATTCCAGAGGAATTGCCCGAAGTGACAGTGACATCACTTCGCAAGTTCATGGTCTAAGAAGTTAATTCGCGCCGCAACATTTTTTGTATTTTTTGCCACTGCCGCAGCTGCATGCATCGTTGCGACCGGGGGTGGCCTCTTTGATCACTTGCGTCACACGGGGGCCAATGCTGCGCCAAATTTCACGCAAGTCATACACGGCCCACAAGGCTTCACCGTAGGCATTCAATCTGGACTCGCTGACACTCAAGGGCCCGTCTTCGCTGAGGGCTGACAAGGTGGGTTCGTCGGTGTCGTCTTCGGTTAAGGCCACAATGGCTTCAAGGGCGGTGTCGTGCCACTGTGCTGCTTCTTTGTCTTTGGGAGCGGTCCATTCATCGGGCCAGTTTTCGACGGCAAACATAAAACCCAAGGCCCACACTTGCGCAAAGGCAGGAATTTCTTCGCTGTCAATTTCGGCGCGCTCTTCAGGCGGCAGGCTGGCAATGGCACCGCGCACGTCCATCACTTCAGGTGCGTAGGCACTGTCTTCATCGAGCGCTTTGATTTCAGTGTCGAGTGCTTTCTTCACTTCCGCATAGCGTTCTTGCCACAGGCCCAAGAATTTGATTTTTTGGGCTTCGTCAGAAAAACCTGCACCGTCATCGTCAAGGCCCAACAACACCGGCAGCCATTCAGACTCCGGAATATCTCGGCGGCAGCAAATGAGGGCCACCAAAAAACCTTCGCAAAATTCCCATTGCGGTGTTTCCTCATAACGCGTGCGCAAGTCGTCCAAGATGTCGTCAAGGGCGTCAAAGTCTTCGGGTTGCAGGCCGGTCATGGGATGTTCCTGTGATGAAAGGGATGTTGGGGGCGACGTGAGCGCACTCACTGTGCAGGAATGTCGGACGGGTTGAGCACCACGCCCGATTGCGACAGACGTTTCTTCATGCACAAAATGGCAGCGTCTTTGCTGAGCAAAGGCACCCCATGCGCAACCGCCAAGTCGATGAATTTTTGGTCGTCCGGGTCTTTGCAAGTGCAGGGCGCTTTATCCGCGGGTTCTGCCCTCACATGGTGTTGGTCAAAGCGATTCAAAATGTCTTGCGCTTGAAGGCTGGACTTGGCCATGCGCTTGACGATGTGGGGGTAAGTGAGCACGCGCTCCAGTTCGTCGCGCATGCTGCGGGTGGCCAGATGCGAAATGCGGCCACTTTGCAAAGCTGCTCGCAATGGCACTGTGGCAGGGTCTTCAAACAGCCACAGGTCGAGCACGATGTTGGTGTCAATCACCCAAGGCTGTGCAGTTTGAATGGCCTCAGAGCTTGTCACGCACCGAACCCTTCATGAGGTCGAAGCGGAACATGCGGCACTCAATGGGGCCGTTCCACATCGGCACGCGGCGCGATTCTTTCAAGCGCATTTTGGAGGGCAATTTCAAATCGGGTGTCAGCATCCAAGCGGTCCAACCGTTGTAATTCTTTTTCCAGTGCGAAGCCAATTGCGCAAAGAACTCGCCGCCGTCATCGCCTTCGGCAATTTCACGGGCGCGGCTTAAGTCCACGTTGTCACGTGCGCGAGTGGGTGCGCCGGGTTCCCGGTATCGGTCGCGGCTGGAGACGCCCGCCACACCGGCTGCGGCAATGCGCTCGCCATAAGGTGGGTTGAGCAACATGATGCCGGGTGTTTCACAAGGCGGCATGCGCTGCAATGCGTCGCCACCGCGGGCTTGGACCACTTGGCCAACGCCTGCGCGCTCGGCATTGCGCTGCGTGAAGTCCACCATGCGGAAGGCCACATCGGAGGCGTGAATTTCTGTGGTGGGCGCGTGTTCTTGTGCGCGCGCATCGTCTTGCAGGGCTTGCCAAACGTGCGGTTGAAACGGCAGCAATTTTTCAAAGGCAAAGCGGCGCAGGATGCCAGGGGCAATGCCGCAGGCAATTTGCGCAGCTTCAATGGCAATGGTGCCACTGCCGCAGCAAGGATCGTACAAAGGTGTGTGCGCATCCCAGCCACTGGCGGCCAACATGGCGGCCGCCAAAGTTTCTTTCAAAGGGGCATCGCCCTTGTCTTCGCGCCATCCGCGTTTGAACAAAGGCTCACCCGAGGTGTCCATGTACAGCGTGCAGCTGTCGGTGGTGAGGTGAACATAAATGCGCACGTCTGGCCACTGCGTGTTGACGTCGGGACGCTCGCCGCGCTTGGCGCGAAAACGATCGGCCACGGCATCTTTGATTTTGAGCGCCGCAAAGTTCAGGCTGGTGAGCGGGCTGTGCTGCGCCGTGATTTCAATCTTGAAAGTCTGCTGGGTGGTGAACCAAATTTCCCAAGCCACGGCGCTGGCCGCGTCGTACAAATCTTTTTCACTGCGATAAAAAGTTTGCGACAGTTGAATGAGCACGCGTTGGGTGAGGCGGCTGTGCAAATTCAGACGCAAGGCATCACGCCATGACGCGTTGGCCATCACACCGCCGCGGCCGGTTAGCAGGTCGTTGCCGGTGAGGCCCGTGAGTTGATGGACCTCGTCGGCCAATAAGCCTTCAACGCCGGCGGCGCAAGGCATGAAAAGTTGAAGCGAGTTCACAGAGTTTTACGCAAGTTGGCGGGCGCAATTTTGAGCGCCTCGCGGTATTTGGCAACGGTGCGACGTGCGCAATCGATGCCTTGTTCTTTGAGCATTTCAGACAGTTGGTTGTCTGAGAGCGGCTTGTTGGGATTTTCGGCTGCCACCAATTGTTTGATGAGCGCACGCACGGCTGTACTGGAAGCCGCGCTGCCACTGTCGGTGCCTAGGCCCGAGCCGAAGAAATACTTCAACTCGAAGGTGCCCATGGGCGTGGTCATGTACTTGGCCGTGGTGACGCGGCTGATGGTGGACTCGTGCAAGCCCAGTTCATCGGCAATTTCTCGCAGCACCAAGGGGCGCATGGCCAATTCACCATGGATGAAGAAATTGCGCTGACGCTCCACAATAGCCGTCGACACACGCAAAATGGTGTCAAAGCGCTGTTGAATGTTTTTGATGAACCAGCGCGCTTCTTGCAGGCGTTGTTGCAAACCCAAATGGGCTTCGCCTTTGCCGCCGCGCAAGGCGTTGGCGTAAATGTCGTGCACCCGCAGTTTGGGCATCACATCGGGGTTGAGCTGAACTCTGAAGTGCGGCTCGCCCCCTTTGCGCGTACCAATGACCAACACATCGGGCACGATGACATGCTGCTCGGCATTGGCAAAAGGACGACCGGGTTTGGGTTCTAAGCGCGTGATGAATGCCAGCGCTTGTTTGACAATGCCTTCGTCTTCACCGCACTGAACCGCCAAGCGTTTGAAATCGCGTTTGGCCAGCAGCTCCAAAGGCAGCACGCAAATTTTGAGGCCTACGGCAGCCACTTCGTGGTCGGGCTCATCTTTCAAGATGGCTTTGAGTTGAATGCGCAAGCACTCGCCCAAATCACGTGCGCCAATGCCCACCGGTTCGAGTGATTGCAGCAAGCTCAAAGCCACCGTGAAGCGGTGCACCAACTCTTCCAATTGCTCAATGTCGTCGGTGCCGGCCAGGCCTTGCGCCAAAGACTCGAGGCTGTCTTCCAGATAACCGTCGTCGTTCAAAGACTCGATGAGGAAGCGCAAGGCTGCGCGGTCAATTTCGGACAAGCGCATCGACAAAGCCTGTCGGTGCAAATACTCGGTGAGTGAGCCCAGACCGCGTGCCAACTCAATGGCGTCTGCGCCATCCGAATCGTTGTTGGTGTTGTTCTTGCGCGCGCCGGCGTCGGTGCCCCATTCGCTGTCGTCGGGAGCAATCTCGACGCTGCCGTCGCCATCCCAGCTGTCGGCTACATCGGTCACGGCTTCATCATTGGAAACGGACGCTGTGGATTCGCTGGCAGCATCGCGTGAATCAGCGCCGGCATCGCTGGCGGCTTCTGACACACGGTCGCCCAAGCTGACGCGCGCATCGGCTTCTGGCAAGCCAAAATCTTCTTGCGGTGCTTCGTCGGTGCTGCGCTCGAGGAAGGGGTTTTCGTCGAGCATTTGCTCGACTTCTTGGCTGAGCTCTAAGGTCGAGAGTTGAAGCAGCCGAATGGATTGTTGCAACTGTGGCGTCAGCGCCAAGTGCTGGGACATCCGAAGGGAAAGGCTTTGCTTCATAGGAGTTCAGCCATCACATTCGGAAGTGTTCGCCCAAGTAGACGCGGCGCACATCGGCGTTGTCCACAATGTCTTTGGGTGTGCCTTGGGCCAGCACGCGACCTTCGCTGATGATGTAGGCGTGATCGCAAATGCCCAAGGTTTCGCGCACGTTGTGATCGGTGATGAGCACGCCAATGCCGCGCTCTTTCAAAAACGCAATGATGCGTTGAATCTCAATCACCGCAATGGGGTCGATGCCCGCGAAGGGCTCGTCGAGCAAAATGAACCGAGGGTCGGTGGCCAGTGCGCGCGCAATTTCAACGCGTCGGCGTTCGCCGCCCGACAAGGCTAAGGACGGTGAGTCGTGCAGATGATCAACGCGCAAGTCTTTCAGGAGCGCTTGAAGTCGGTCTTGGATGGCGGATTCGCTGAGCGGTTTGCCCTCGGCGTCGAGCTGCAACTCGAGCACCGCCCGCACGTTTTCGGCCACTGTGAGTTTTCTGAAAATGGAAGCCTCTTGCGGCAAGTACGACAGGCCCATGCGCGAGCGGCGATGGATGGGCATGCGTGTGACGTCTTCACCATCGATCAGAATTTGTCCACCATCGGTGCGTACCAAACCCACAATCATGTAGAAGGACGTGGTTTTACCGGCGCCGTTGGGGCCAAGCAAGCCGACCACTTCACCTTTTTGAACTTTGACAGAAACGTCAAACACCACTTGGCGGCTGCCGTAGGACTTTTGCAAGTGCCGCGCTTCTAAGCTGCTGATGGCGTGTTCTTGACTCATGGTTTGTCGTTGCCAATGCGAGGGCTGGGTTTCAAGGCCGGGCCTGAAGGTGTGGCGGGAACATCGCTTGTTTTGGGGCGAGGGGTGATGGTGGCTTTGACGCGTTGATTGCCGCTGCCTGTGTTGGGCTTACCATCGACTGTGAACACCTCGGTGGTGTTGTTGACCAAAATTTGTTGCCCTTGAATTCGATCGGCCACCACGTTGCCCCGTAACAAACGCAGTTCGGCGCGCGTGGTCAGTGTGAGGGTATCGGCTTGGCTGTTGTAAACCGCAGTTTCAGCTTCGCCTTCGGTGAACTCTTCAAGTGCTTCGCGCTTTTGTCGGAAGAAAATGCGTTCGCCAGGTTCTGCCCACAACTTGGCCACTTGGTTGCCTTGACCGTCTTGCTTCACTTCCATGCGGTGGGCTTTCAAAACCAAACTGCCCTTGGTCATTTGAACCTTGCCCGTGAAGGTGGTGAGTTGTTGCTGGTCGTCGTGCTTGAGCGTGTCAGCCTCAATGTTCATGGGTTTGTCTCGGTCCGCTTTTTCGGCGTGAGCGCCTGTCGCCGTGAAGACGGCGACCCAACTGCAGAACAAAAGAATGAGGTGAAATTTCATAAAGGCGCGAATCTTGCTTGATTGTAGGTGTTGATCGCAAGGTCAAGCACTTTTGATACAAAAATGACGCAAAAAAGCCCGCCGAAGCGGGCTGATGCACAACACCTTGAAAAGATCAGGCGCGGCCTTGACGAACTTGGGTCAACAAAGATTCGGCCACTTGCAGGGCGCGCTCCATGCTGCCGGCCAAAGTGCCGTCGACGTAGTACTTGCCTGCCACACCCAAAGAAGGCACGCCTTCAATTTTGAAGTCGTTTTGCAATTGCACGGCACGCTTGAGCTTGCTGGCCACGCCAAAAGATTTGGCGGCATCGGCAAATTTGGTTTTGTCGACGCCCTGTTTCTCGATCCAAGCCAAGATGCTGGCGTCGGTGTTCAAGGGCAAACGCTCCACATGCACAGCTTGGAAAACTTTGCCGTGCAGTTTCTCCAACAGGCCCATGGCTTCGAGCGCGTAGAAAAGGCGTTGCTGGGGGGCAAAGTCGTCACGGAAAGCCACGGGGACGCGTTGCACCGCCACATCTTTTGGGGCATTCTTCACCCATTGCGCAAAGGTAGGTTCAAAGGCATTGCAGTGAGGGCAGCTGTACCAGAAGAACTCAATCAACTGGACCTTGCCGGCTTCGGCGTCTGTGGGGACCACGCGGTCCAGCTTGAGATAGTCTTTGCCAGCCACAAACTTGGCGGGGCCTTGCGCCAACGCAGGGGCATTCCAAGTCAAACCGCCCACAGCCGCGGCAGTGCTTAACGTAGCGAGGGAAAAATCACGGCGTTTCATGGTGACTCCTGAAATTTGAATGATCGATAAAAAGCGTTGAGATCAGCGCTGAACACGAACCAAGGCAGCGTCAATGCCGCTGGCGTCCAGACGGGCTTTGATTTTTTCGGCTTGCTCTTTGTCGTCAAAGGGGCCGCTGCGAACGCGGTAGATGGTGCGACCCGCTTGGTCGCGCTCGCTGACTTTGGATTCGATGCCCATCATGGACAGCTTGGCCTTTTGCGCATCGGCATCACCAGCCGATTTGAAGGCACCTGCTTGCACAAAGTAGGTGAAAGGATCGTTGGCAGCGGCTTTGCTGGCGGCTGGTGAAGGTGCGGGTTGCGGTGTGGCTGCTGGCGGCGGTGCCACAGCAGGTGCCGCGGCCGCTGGTGATGCAGGTGCTGAACCGCTGCTGGATTTCTTCATCAAGTCGGCCAACGGATCGGCAGCCACGGCGGGCGCTGGCGCGTTGGTGGCTGGGGCAGTACTGCCGTCAGCAGGCGTTTCTGCATTGGTTGGTTTGCTTTGCAAAGCACCGTTCGGGTTCCAGTCTTTGTTCTTTTGAGACTCCACGGCATCTTGTTCAGCCGATCGCGATTGGTTTTTGTTGCTGAACGGCATAGGCACTTTGGTGACGTACATCGCCACACCCAAAGCGACCGTCAGGCCAATGACCAGACCCAATATGAAGCCAAGCAGGGTGCTGCCGCGCTGGCTTTGAAGTTTGGAAGTTGACATGTTGTGTTGGTTTCTCAAGGTAATGCCGTTGGGATGAATTACATCTGCTCTGGCGCAGACACACCCAATATCTTCAAGCCATTTTGCAAGACTTGGGCACAAGCTGCAACCAAGGCCAAACGTGCCAGTTTTTGAGTTTCGTCGTCGACCAAAATGCGCTCGGCATCGTAGTAGCTGTGATAGCTGGCCGCCAAGTCGCGCAAGTAGAACGTCACATCGTGCGGCGCAAAATCTTGCGCAGCCGCCGTGAGCATTTCGGGGTATTTGGCCAAGAGCAACATGAGGGCTTGTGCCTTTGGATTTTCCAGGCTGGACAAATCCGCTTTGGCCAAACTGGCCACATCGCCGCCCCAGGTGCGCAAGATGGAGTGAATGCGCGCGTGTGCATATTGCACGTAATACACAGGGTTGTCGTTGTTTTGCGCCAAGGCCAAATCAATGTCAAACACGTACTCGGTGTCGGGCTTGCGGCTGAGCAAGAAGAAACGCACGGCGTCTTTGCTGGTCCATTCAATGAGGTCGCGCAAGGTGACGTAGCTGCCCGCACGTTTGGAAATTTTCACTTCTTCGCCGCCGCGCATCACGCGCACCATGGTGTGCAGCACGTAGTCTGGGTAGCCTTGCGGAATGCCCACGCCCGCGGCTTGCAAGCCCGCGCGCACACGGGCAATGGTGCCGTGGTGGTCGGTGCCTTGAATGTTGACCACCTTGGTAAAACCGCGTTCCCACTTGGTGATGTGATACGCCACATCGGGCACAAAGTAAGTGTAGGTGCCGTCGCCTTTGCGCATCACGCGGTCTTTGTCGTCGCCGTAATCGGTGGACTTGAGCCACAGCGCGCCGTCTTGTTCGTAGGTCTTGCCGGCTTCTTGTAATTTTTTGACGGCACTGTCGACACGGCCGCTGGTGTAGAGGCTGGACTCGAGGTAGTAGTTGTCAAACTTGACGTCGAAGGCTTTCAAGTCGAGGTCTTGCTCGTGGCGCAAATAGGCCACGGCAAATTCGCGCATGCCGTTCAAATCGTTCAGGTCGCCACTGCCGGTAAATTCTCGGTCGTCGGACTTGACGGTTTTCTTCGCCAAGAAATCTTGCGCAATGTCTTGGATGTAGTCACCGTTGTAGGCGGCGGCGTTTTCACCGCTGGGCCACTGTGCATCACCAGGCTTGAAGCCTTGCGCGCGCAATTGCGTGGACGTGGCCAAGGTGTTGATTTGCACGCCTGCGTCGTTGTAATAAAACTCGCGGTAAACAGACCAGCCTTGCGTGGCAAACAAATTGCAAATGGCATCGCCCAGGGCCGCTTGTCGGCCGTGGCCCACGTGCAGCGGGCCGGTGGGGTTGGCCGACACGAACTCGACCAAGACTTTTTCGTTGCGCTCGGTTTGTTGACCGAAGCAGGTGGCCGCATGCAGCACCTCTTTGACCACGGCTTGCTTGGCGCTGGGCTTGAGCTTGAGGTTCAAAAAGCCAGGGCCTGCGATATCGATGCTTTCAACCCATTGGCTGAAGGCCGGTGTGGCCATGAGCGCGGTGCGCAAGGCTTCGCCCACTTGTCTGGGGATTTGTCCCAATGGTTTGGCCAAGTGCATGGCGGCCGTACAGGCCAAATCACCATGGGCGGCCACCTTAGGCGATTCAAAAGCGGCTTTGGCGCCGGCACCAGCGTGCAGGCGTTCGAGTTCGGCAGCGAGGGCCGAGAGTAATTCTTGTTTGGCTTGAAGCATCCCCCGATTTTACGGGGCGCTTTGCCAAGTTGAGGGCAAGCTGAAGTGATGCTTCAAAAAGTCGATCCAAAGCCGCAAACGCAGGGGCAGGTGCTTGCGTTGGGGGAAAACGCCGTAAATGCCGTTGGGCGGGGCTGCAAAATCGGCCAAAACCTCGACCAATTGGCCCGATGCGATGTCGTTTTCGACTTCCCAGGTGCTGCGCCATGCAATGCCCATGCCGGCCAAGCACCAGCTGTGCAAAACCTGGCCGTCTGAGCAATCAAGCGGGCCATGGGGGCGCAAATAAGTGACTTCTGGGCCCTCGGCATTGTCGGCAGGAGGGACTTTGAAGGCCCAACCTCGGGTCTGCGAGGCATCGCTAGAAAGCGTCAGACAGCTGTGCTGCAGCAACTCGGATGGGTGTTGTGGGGTGCCGTGTTTGGCCAGATAGGCGGGTGTGGCCACACACAGGCGGCGGTTATCGGCCAATCTGACGCTGACCAGGGAAGAATCGGGCAAATCGCCCACGCGCACCGCAAAGTCAAAGCCTTCGGCGGCCAGGTCAATGACCCTGTCGCTCAAATTCAACGAGATTTTGACGTCGGGGTTTTGCGCATGGAACAAGGGCGCCAAAGGTGCCACGTGGCGCCTGCCAAATCCTGCCGGTGCCGTGATGCGCAAATGACCGCTGGCCTTGAGGCCGCCAGCCGAGACGCTGTCTTCGGCATTGGCCACATCGCTCAAAAGGCGTTGGCAGTTTTCTAAAAAAGCACTGCCCTCGTGCGTGAGGCTGATGCGCCGCGTGGTGCGCAACAACAACTTCACCCCCAAGTGAGATTCCAAGGCGTCCAGGCGCCGGCCAATGATGGCGGGCGCCACACCTTCAGCGCGCGCAGCAGCACTCAGGCTGCCACGTGTAGCAACTGAGACAAAGGATTCAAAGACTTTGAGTTTGTCCATCAGTCAAACTTGATGCCGGCTTCCCGGATCAAATCACCCCATTCGGATTGTTCGGATTTCAAATAGGCGGCAATTTTTTCCAAGTTGCCTCCAAGCGGTGTGCTGCCCTCGGCAGCCATTTGCGCGGAGAAGCCGGGACTGCTCAAAGCCTTTTCTGCCGCAGCATTCAAGCGCTTCAAAATGGGCAAGGGAGTGTTGGCGGGCGCCACCACCATTTTCCAATCGACAGCTTCAAACCCTTTGTAACCTTGCTCCGCAACCGTCGGTACGGTGGGCAGAACTTTGAGACGCTGCGATGACGTCACCGCCAAGGCTTTGAGCTTGCCGCCTTGCAACATGCCCAAGACGGACTGCGGAGTGGCAAACATGTAATCGGTTTGGCCACCCAGCAAATCGGTGATGGCGGGTGCTGCGCCTTTGTAGGGCACGCTCAAGACTTTGAAGTTGGCTTTCTTGGACAGCATCTCACCCGCCAAATGCCCCACAGTACCGGTGCCTGCCAAAGCTTGCTTGATGGATTCGGGTTTGGCTTTGGCGGCTTTCACCATGTCTTCTAAATTTTTCCAAGCCGAGTCTGCGCGCACCACCAATACTGTGGGCACTTCGGCCACCAGGGCCACTGGCACAAAGTCTTTGCTCGCATCAAATGGCAACTTACCCATGGCGGCAGGGTTGATGGCCAAGTTGGAGGTTTGACCCATGCCGATCGTCAGGCCATCGGGTTTTGCTTTGGCCACCAGGTCCATGCCAATGTTGCCACCTGCGCCGGGTTTGTTGTCAATTAAAAAAGCCCACTGTGTGTCTTGCGTCATTTTTTCTGCCAAATGGCGCGTGACGGTGTCGGTCCCGCCGCCGGGGGTGTAGGGCACGATGAAACGAATGGGTTTGTCGGGCCAATTGCTTTGTGCTTGAGCGGGCGCGAGACCTGATAAAGACAAGCAGAAACTGAAACACATGAACAAAGGCCATTTGAATCGCATTTGACGTGTTAGCTGTGACACGCTGTGTTGGAAAACCAGTTCTGTGCAAGTCATGTGAGGACGTCCTTGGTTACGAAGGGTTGCTCAATTTTTGTATCTCTTCGGCGCTGTAACCCAGGCTGCTGAGCAAACTCTCGTTGTGCTCGCCCAAGTGAGGCGCTGATTGCCGAACTTTCAAACGCTCTTGGTTCAGGCTGAGGGGCAGCAACACCGTGTTGACGGTGCGACCATCGTTCAATTCAAGGGGTGCCAAACCGCCGGTGGCTTTCAAGTGGGGGTCATCCAGCAGATCGTGTGGTGCTGTGATGGGTGCGTAAGGCAGTGCATTTTTTTCAAACACTTCGCTGAGGTATTGCGCTGAAAAATCTTTCAGCCGTTCGCGCAGCAGGGGAATCAGCCAATCGCGCGCAAGCACGCGCTGGTTGTTGTTGGCCAAGCGGGGATCGTCGAACAAGTCTTGGTAATTGAAAACATCGCAGAAAATTTTCCAAGACGTGTCGCTGACCACGGCCAAGAAAATTTGCTCGCCGTCCTTCACCACAAACACGTCGTAGACACCCCATGCAGAAATGCGCTCGGGCATTGGCGCTGCAGGTTTGCCCGTCACTTGGTACTGCATCATGTGCTGGGCCACCAAGAACACATTGTTTTCAAACAAGGCGCTTTGCACTTCCTGGCCTTCGCCTGTTTGCGCGCGTTGGGCCAGTGCGGCCATGGCACCAATAGCGCCAAACATGCCGCCCATGATGTCGTTCACGCTGGTGCCTGCGCGCAAGGGGTCGCCGCGGCGGCCTGTCATGTAGGCCAGGCCGCCCATCATCTGCACCACTTCATCGAGTGCAGTGCGGTGGTCGTAGGGGCCAGGCAAGAAGCCTTTGAGCGTGACGTAAATCAGACGAGGGTTGATTTTTTTCAAGGCCTCGTAATCGAGGCCCAGTTTTTTCATGGTGCCGGGCTTGAAGTTTTCGCTGACGATGTCGGCGGTGGCGATCAAGCGCAACACAGCCTCTTTGCCTTCGGGTGTTTTCAAGTCCAGCGCCAAGCTTTTCTTGTTGCGATTGAAGAGTGGATAAAAGCCAGCGCCCGAACCCAAAAGTTTGCGGGTGTTGTCGCCTTCGTGGCCGTGACCGATGGGTTCCACTTTGATGACTTCAGCACCCAAGTCGGCCAGCACCATACCGCAGGTAGGGCCCATCACCATGTGGGTGAATTCAACGACGCGGATGCCTTCGTAGGGCAGGGATTTAGCTGTGTTCATGGTCTTCAATTAAATGTGTTCGTGGGTCCAGCCCTTGGGCAAGCCCGCATCGGGCGTCATGCCATAAAGCGGTTCGCCTGGCAGGCCGTCTATCAAAGCTTGGCGGGCTGCAATGAGTTTGGCAATGTCGATGCCGGTTTCGATGCCCATGGCTTCAAACATGAAGACCAAGTCTTCGGTGACCACGTTGCCCGACGCCCCAGGCGCATAAGGGCAGCCGCCCAAGCCAGCCAAGGAACTGTCGAAGACGCGAACGCCCACATCGTAGGCCGCCAAACAATTGGCCAGGCCCAAGCCGCGGGTGTTGTGCATATGCGCGGCGCCCGTTTTGTCACCGATTTCGGCAAACACACGTTTGAAAATTCTGCGCACTTGCGCGGGGTTGGCCATGCCCGTGGTGTCAGACAAGCCCGATTCGTCGGCGCCGGCTTCAATCACGGCGGCGGCCAACTTCACCACGTCGTCCTCGGCCACATGGCCTTGCAGGGTGCAGCCAAAGGCCGTTGAAATGCCAGCCTCCACTTTCACATGGGGCGCCAATTCATTGCGAACTTGAATGATGGCGCGAACTTCTGCAACCATGGCTTCACGTGTTTTGCGCACATTGGCCATGGAATGGGCTTCGCTGGCGGAGACGGGGATGGTGAGTTTTTGAGCGCCGGCTTTCAAGGCCGCTTCAGCGCCTTTTCGGTTGGGCACCAAGGCCATGACCGTCACGTGGGGGTATTGGAGAGCGTGTTGAACAACTTCGACGGCATCGGCCATTTGCGGCAGCAAATGCGCGGGCACAAAAGAAGCCACCTCAATTTCTTGCAGACCCGAGGCCACCAAGGCATCAAGCCATCGCAGTTTGTTGGCGGTGGGCATGGTTTGCTTGACCGACTGCAAGCCGTCGCGCGGGCCCACTTCACTGATCAGGATGCGTTCTTTGGCCATGGAAGTATGTGCAAGCGGTTGTAAACCCTGAGGGGGAGATGGCCGTATTTTCTCAAATTTTGGTGAATTGCGGCCGAACCTTTGCAAAAAAGTCACAAGTCAAAAGCCATTTCGCTGATTTATAAACCTTGAAACATCGAATACAGTGGGTGTCATAGGCGCTACAAATCTGGACAGAACTGTTCAAGAGCGCCCCCCATTTCCATTTTTTTACTTTTCTAGAGGCTCTCATGACCCAACGCACCAGCATTCACGGCCTGCACGTGGCCACCCCTTTGTATCGCTTCATTGAAGACCAGGTCTTGCCTGCAGTGGGCGTGAAGAGCAAAACTTTCTGGGCGGGTTTTGATGGCATCGTCAAAGATTTGGCGCCACAGAACATTGCGTTGTTGGCCGAGCGCGATCGCCTTCAATTGGAAATGGACAAGTGGCACACCGTCAACCCTGGCCCGATTGCGGATGCCAGAGCCATGAAGGCGTATCGCAAACATTTGACGTCAATTGGTTACTTGGTGCCAGAGCCAAAGAGCCCCAAAGCAACGACCCAAAACGTGGACGCTGAGTTGGCTGTGTTGGCCGGTCCTCAGTTGGTGGTGCCGATTTTGAACGCGCGTTATGCCTTGAACGCCGCCAACGCACGTTGGGGTTCTTTGTACGATGCCTTGTATGGCACGGACGCCTTGAGCGAAGCCGATGGCTGCGAAAAAGGCACAGGCTACAACCCCAAGCGCGGCGCCAAAGTGATTGAGTACTGCCGCTATGTGCTGGACCGTTGCGTGCCTTTGAAGAAGGGTTCGCACATTGACAGCACGGGTTACAGCGTGAAGGGTGGCAAGTTGGTGGTCAGCCTGAAGTCGGGCACCACCACCTTGGCCGATGCCAAACAATTTGTGGGTTTCCAAGGCGATGCCAAAGCCCCCACATCTTTGCTGTTCAAGCACAACGGTTTGCACCTCGATTTGCAAATCAACAAATCGCACCCCATTGGTAAAACAGACCCCGCAGGTGTGTCTGATTTGGTGGCCGAGTCTGCGCTGTCGACCATTCTGGACTTGGAAGATTCCGTGGCCGCAGTGGACGCTGAAGACAAAGTCTTGGCCTACAGCAACTGGTTGGGCATCTTGAAAGGTACGTTGGCAGAAGAAGTGCAAAAGGGTGGCAAGACCTTCAAGCGCACTTTGAATGGCGACCGCGTGTACACCAAGCCCAGCGGCAAAGGTCACGAAGTGTTGCATGGCCGTTCTTTGTTGTTCGTGCGCAATGTGGGTCACCTCATGACCAATCCTGCCATTTTGTACAACGCAGCTGACGGTACCCAAAAAGAAATTCCTGAAGGCATCATGGACGCCATGATCACCACTACGTGCGCCATGGTGGACTTGCAGAAAAAGAAGGGTGCCAACTTCCGTAACAGCCGCACAGGCAGCGTTTACATCGTGAAGCCCAAAATGCATGGTCCTAAAGAAGTGGGTTTTGCCGACACCCTGTTTGGTCGTGTTGAAAAAGTCTTGGGCTTGAAGCCTTCAACAGTAAAGCTGGGCATCATGGACGAAGAGCGCCGTACCAGCGCCAACTTGGCCGCCTGTATTGCCGCTGCCAAATCACGTGTGGCCTTCATCAACACCGGCTTCTTGGACCGCACCGGTGACGAAATGCACACCTGCATGTTGGCCGGCCCTGTGATGCGCAAGGGCGACATCAAGGGCAGCACCTGGTTGGGTGCCTACGAAAAAGCCAACGTGGCTGTGGGCTTGCAAGCCGGTTTACGTGGTCGTGCGCAAATTGGCAAGGGCATGTGGGCTATGCCCGATTTGATGGCCGACATGCTGAAACAAAAAATTGGTCACCCCAATGCGGGCGCCAATACGGCTTGGGTCCCAAGCCCCACAGCAGCCACACTGCATGCCATGCACTATCACCAAGTGAATGTGCCTGCATTGCAAAAGCAGATGGAAAAAACCATTGCCAAGCAAAGCGCCAAAGACCTGCGCGAAGAAACTTTGAACAAGTTGCTGCAGTTCCCAGTGGTCACCAAGGCACAAGCGGCTGAGTGGACTGCGAAGGACAAGCAAGACGAACTTGACAACAACGCGCAAGGCATCTTGGGTTATGTGGTGCGTTGGGTGGACCAAGGTGTGGGTTGCTCTAAAGTGCCCGACATCCATGGCGTGGGTTTGATGGAAGACCGTGCCACCTTGCGCATCAGCAGCCAACACATTGCCAACTGGCTTGCGCATGGCGTGGTGACTGAAGCGCAGGTGAAGGCCACGATGGAGCGCATGGCCGCTGTGGTGGACCAGCAAAATGCGGGCGATCCTTTGTACCAAAAGATGGCCGGCAATTTCAAAACCTCCAAGGCTTACCAAGCTGCGTGCGACTTGGTCTTCAAAGGCAAAGAGCAACCCAGCGGTTACACCGAGCCTTTGTTGCACGCCTGGCGTTTGAAGGTGAAGGCGGCGGCTTAATTCGTCACAGCCCCTTGGCGCCATCGGCGCCTTGAGGTTCTCAGGCGGTATTGCTCCCTGTAAAGGGCTGGCAAACCGCCTGTCATTTTTTGGAAGACGCGCCTGAAGCTGCCGGTGTCGGTGTAACCGCAGGCCTGCGCCACTTGCTCAATGCTGAGGTAGGTTGTTTCTAGCAACACCTTGGCGCGGTTCATGCGCTGCTGGTGCAGATAGGTCAACGGCGTAACGCCGTGTGTGGCTTCAAAGTGGCGAAGCAGGGTTCTGGCACTGGTGGCGGCTGCAGCGCTCAGAGTTTCAATGTTGTAGGGCTCCGTTAAGTGAGCGTCGATGTACCGCCTTGCCAAATCGACACTGCCTGCGGCTTGAATTTTGACGCTGGCTTCACTCATCATTTGCTGAACAGTTTGCTGGCGGTCGAGGTTGGGCAATAGCACGTGTGCTGTGGCCGTTGCCAATTCGGCCAGGGGTGTGGATTTGAGAGCATCCAAGACAAGTTCTGTGGCCAGCACGGGCGAATTGCATGTCCATGTGCGTTGATGCTGTGTCCACATCAAATCGGCACGCAAAGTGATGTCAGGGCTTAAGCGACGGAAGGTGGGAATGAAAGCCCATGGACAGACCGCTTCGCCATCTGCGATTAAGCCCGCATAACCCAGCGCAGGAGATGAATTGCCAACGGCAATGATCAGGCCGCCGTGGTCATGCACTTGCTGCAAACGCGTGCGCAACGGGGTATTGCTTGTGATCAATTCATCTAAGTGGGGGCCATTTTGGGCCAACCAACCTGGCATGAAAAACAAGTCAGGCACTTGACGTGAATTTTTACCCGTCCAAAGCTTCCATTGCAGCGCGGGACTGCGCGTGCTTTTCTTGCGACTTTGGCTGTCGCGCATGAACGTCAAGGTTTGAATCATGTTCAGCACGTCGATAGCCGCGTGCACAGGGCCGGCAAAGTTGACGGGTGAGCTTTGAATTTCAATCAAGAAAGTGCTTGGCATTGGATGAATCTATGTTGGCAACCAATGCACTTTACCCTGAAACAGGGCCGCTCTACGATGTGCTCAACATGCTCAGTGTGCTTTGACACAGGGATGTGACTTTGATGCAGACATAAACAGAGATTCAAATGGAGATTCAAATGGCTTCAATCCCCCATGGCCTGACACGTCGGCAAATTTTGTCCACTGCGGCGGCATTGCCTGCAGTGCTCTCAATGAATGCGTGGTCGCAGGCTGCGGCGGGGTATCCCAATAAGCCCGTAAGCATCATCGTGCCCTTCACAGCTGGCGGCTCTTCAGACATTGGCACGCGGATTTTGGCCGGCGAGTTGAGCAAGATTCTCAATGCTTCATTTGTGGCCGACAACGTGGCTGGTGCGGGTGGCGCCATTGGTATGCAGAAGTTGTTGCGTGCTGCACCCGATGGTTACACCTTTGCTTATGGTGGTTTGAGCGAGTCTTTGCTCATTCCAATGATCAACAAAGCGGTCAATTACAAAACCGAAGACTTTGTGCCTGTGGCCATGGTGGGGGGTGCACCCGTGGGCATTGTGACGCGGCCTGATTTTCCGGCCAACACCATCGACGAGATGATTGCCTTGGTCAAAAAGAATCCTGGCAAATACAGCATTGGCTCGGCAGGCATTGGCTCCTTTGGGCATGTGATGTCGGAGGTGATCAAAACTCGTACCGGAACTTTCATGGTTCACATTCCTTATCGCGGTGGTGCGCAAATCATTTCAGACTTGATCAGTGGGCAAATTGATTTTGCAGTGACCACCTTGGCCACTGCTGCTGCCATGATTTCGTCCAAACGCGTGAAGGTGTTGGGTGTGTCGAGCAAAGAGCGCGTGCCCTTGGTCAAAGATGTGGCCACTTTTTGGGAGTCGCAAGCTTTGAAGGGCGTGGACATGTTGGTATGGGCGGTTTTGTTTGCACCACCTGGAACGCCAGACGCCGTGGTTCAGAAAATGAACCAGGCCATTGTGCAGGTGAATGCATTGCCTTCCATGAAAGCCTTGGTGCTCAAGTTAGGGTCAGAGTTACCACCTTCTTTGACACCGGCACAAACCAGAGAGTATTTGAAAGCACAACGCGAGTTGTACCAAGACGCGGCCAGCCGCATTCAACCGGAGTAAGGTGTGACGCATTTTTTCCCCTCGACGTACCTTGAAGCTCGACAGTCATTTTTAAAAGCGGCACATTCAGCTGGCGCTCAGTTGGAAATGTGCTTGCATCCTCAAAAAGGTTTTCAAGGCGAAGACATGGCCCTTGATGTGGCCTGGTTGGGTGCGCGCGATGCCAGCAAGGTGTTGGTGGCTATTTCTGCCACGCATGGTGTAGAAGGCCTGTACGGTAGCGGTTGTCAAATCGCGGGGCTGCAACAATTCAAACCAGAAGAATTGCCTGCTGATACCGCTGTCATGGTGATGCATGCCTTGAACCCTTATGGCTTTTCTTGGTTGCGCCGTGTCAATGAAGACAACATGGACATTAACCGCAACCATGTCAACTTTGAAGCAGGGCCGCCATCGAATGACGGGTATGAAGACATTCACGCATGGTTGTTGCCCGACGAATGGACTTCCGCCACGCAATTGACATTGCAGCAGCAAATCATGGGTTATTTGGCGCAGAAGGGCGTGCGCGCTGGTACGCGGGCTGTGACTGGCGGCCAGTATCGACATGCCGATGGTATTTTTTATGGTGGCAAAGAACTGTGCTGGTCCAATCGGCAGCTGAACCAACTGGCGCACAAGTATTTGCAGCATGCCAAACTCATTGCCGTTTTGGATCACCATACAGGACTGGGGCCCAGTGGCCATACCGAATTGATTTGCAGACACCCCGTGGACTCGCAGTCTTTGGCATTGGCGCGTCAATGGTGGGGTGCTGATGTCACCTCGCCAGCCTCGGGAGAATCTGCTTCTGAGGTGATTGATGGCAATGTGCGGATGGCCTTTGTGCATTTATGTCCGCAAGCCACGGTGGTGTCGATTGCGATGGAAGTGGGCACCCAAGCGCAGCCGCAAGTGATGGCGGCTTTGTTTGCAGACAATTGGCTTTATCAAAAGGGTGACCCGCAATCCCCACAAGGCTTGGCCATACGACAGCAAGTGCGCGATGCATTTTTTGTGGACACACCCGAGTGGCGTGAACAAGCCATGACACGTGCCATGCAGATTTGGCAAGATGCATTCAAGGGCATGTCCAGCACAGCGATTTGAATGAGATGCAAAGCAAGAAAGTTCCCCGTGTTGGCATCCTAGGATTTTTCCTAGAGTGCAACCGGTTTGCACCCATCACCACGCCTGACATGTTTGCCAGTGCTTTTGACTTGGCTGGGGAAGATTTACGCGCAGAACTTCAACAGTCCAAACCACGCACATTGCCAGACACGCAAGGCTTTGTTGCCGCAATGAACGCGGACGGTGCTTGGGAGGCTGTGGCCATTCGCATGGCGGGTGCGCAGCCAGGTGGGCCATCGCAAGATGATTATTTCAACAGCTTTATCGAAGATGTTGCTGAACGCTTGAAGGCGTCTGGGCCGCTCGATGCGGTTTTCATTTCATCGCATGGCGCTGCTTTGAGCCAGACAGAAGACGATCCTGAGGGGGTGTTGTTTGAATGCGTTCGCAGCATGGTGGGCCCCTTGGTGCCTGTGGTGACAGTGCTGGATTTGCACGCCAACATGACTGTGCGATCAACCCAAGCACTGTCAGGCGCTGTGGCTTACAAAACCAACCCACATCAAGATTTACATGAATGCGGGGTTGAAGCGGCGCAAATGATTCGACGTTTTTGGCGTGACGGTGTTGGGCAAATTTCATGTGTGAAGTTGCCCTTTGTGCCACCCGCCACGTCACAAATGATTGAGCCAGGTACGGTTTATCACGTTTTGATGCAAAGCGCTTTGAAAAAATGCGATGCAGAGATCTTGAATGTCTCCCTGTGTGGAGGTTTCGCATTGGCCGATGCCACCAGTTGTGGCTTCAGTGTGTTGGTGACTTCGACAGCAGGTGCTGCGCACAAAGGCGCTTCAGTGGCGCAAATCATGGCGCAAGAAGTATGGGATGCACGGCATCAGTTTGTGTCACGCCTTTGGGCACTTGAAGACGCTGTTGGCTTTGCGGCGCGCGTGGGGCAATCTGAGGCAACGACTGAAGGGCCTTGCATCTTGGCCGATGTGGGCGACAACCCCGGTGGCGGCGGGGGTGGCAACACGGTCGATTTGCTGAAAGCTCTGATAGATGCCAAAGTGCAAAACGCCTTAGTGGCCGTCTTCACCGATGCACGTTTGGCGCAAGCGGCGCATGCTGTGGGGGTGGGTCAGGTATTTGATGCCACCTTCAATGCAGCTTCTAGCGACGTATTTGCCAAAACCTTGACGTGTGAAGCGAAAGTTCTGGCGTTGTCTGAGGGTCAATTTTTTGGACGACGCGGTTTGCTGAAAGGCGTTCAAGCCGAGATGGGCTTGTCTGCGCGCTTGGCGGTGGGCGGTGTGCAAGTGGTGGTGATTTCAAAACGCCAGCAACTGATTGACCCTGCGCAGCTGGATGCATTGCAGGTGGACTTGTCCAAGGTGCGCGTGTTGGTCGCAAAAAGCCGTGGCCATTACCGCGCAGCGTTTGCCGAATTCACCTCTACCGATCGCATGATCGATGTGGATTGCCCAGGCTTGACCACACCCAACTTGAAGCAACTGCCTTGGACACGCATGCCGCGACCTATTTTTCCCATTGACGACGATGTGTCCTGGCCTGCATCGGCGTTCGCCACTTAATTTGTTTTTCAGAGAAAGAACTGCATCATGGATTTGTCTCGATTTCCCCGCCGTGTTTACACCGAACACCCCACACCTTTGGAATTCGCACCCCGTTTCAGCCAAGCGCTAGCTACCACCTGCCCGGGAGGCAAAGGTCCGCGCGTTTGGATCAAGCGCGATGACATGCTGGGGCTATTCCCGGGTGGCAACAAAACACGCAAGTTGGAGTTTTTGGCGGCCGATGCGCTTGAGAAAGGTGCCACCACCTTGGTCACTTGCGGTGCGCCGCAGTCCAACCATTGCCGCATCACCTTGGCTGCGGCCGTGAAAGAAGGTTTGCGTTGCCGTTTTGTGATTGAAGAGCGGGTGCCCGGCAGCTACAGTTCCACGGCCAGCGGCAACAACTTCATGTTCAACTTGATGGGCGTTGAAGCCATCACGGTGGTGCCCGGTGGCAGCAACATGGCCGAGGCCATGCAAAAGGTGGCCGATGAGGTGACGGCACAAGGTGGCAAGGCCTACATCATTCCAGGCGGCGGCTCCAATGCCTTGGGTGGCTTGGGTTATGTGGCTTGCGCGCAAGAGTTGCAACAGCAGTTCTATGACATGGGCGTCACCATCGACCGCGTGGTAGTGGGCTCGGGCAGTTCGGGGACCCATGGCGGTTTGTTGGCCGGTTTTTTGGGCAATCACATTGACATTCCCATTGTGGGCATTGGCGTGAGCCGAGATCCGGCGGATCAAGAACCGCTGGTGTACAAAGAAGCACAAGCCGTGGCCGATTTGCTCAATGTGGGCTTGACCATTCCGCGTGACAAGGTGGTGAGTGTGGGCGGCTACTGGCAGCCCAAATACTCCATCCCCAACGACATGATGGTGGAGGCTGTGCAAATGCTGGCCCGCAGCGAAGGCATTTTGTTGGACCCTGTTTACACTGGCAAAATCATGGCAGGTTTAATTGGTTTGGCGCGCAAAGGTTTCTTCAATCCCGACGAGAATGTGATGTTCTTGCACACTGGAGGTTTGCCTTCATTGCACGCCTATGAGCAAGTGGTTTTAACCGGAGAACATTGAGCATGTGCCAACTCTTGGGCATGAATTGCAACACGCCCACTGACGCCACCTTCAGCTTCAGTGGCTTTTCTCAAAGGGGCGGTGTCACCGACCATCATTCAGATGGTTGGGGCATTGCCTTTTTTGAGGGTGCGGGGGTTCGGCATTTTGTAGACCACCAAGAGGCCAGCAAGTCGCCTGTGGCCGAGCTCATCAGGCGCTATCCCATCAAGAGTCAGAATGTCATTGCGCACATTCGCAAAGCGACGCAAGGCGCAGTGTCACTGGAAAACTGCCACCCATTTGTGCGTGAACTGTGGGGACGCTATTGGGTGTTTGCGCACAACGGCAATTTAGAAAATTTCAATCCGCGTTTGCATGGCAGCTTTCATCCTGTGGGCCAAACCGACAGCGAAAGAGCGTTTTGTTGGATCATGCAAGAGTTGTCTAAGTCGCATGCTTCGGTGCCCAGTGTGGAAGAACTCACACTCACGTTGCGTGAGTTGGTGCCTTCCATAGCCAAGCACGGCACCTTCAATTTCTTGTTGTCCAATGGCCAAGCGCTGTGGGCACACGCATCAACCAACCTGCACTATGTGCTGCGGCAATACCCGTTCAAAACGGCTACGCTCAAAGACGAGGATGTGCAGGTGAACTTTGCCGAACAAACCAACCCGACCGATCGCGTGGCGGTGGTGGTCACCGCACCCCTCACATTGGACGAGCCTTGGACGGCTTTTGTGCCCGGTGAGGTGATGGTGTTCAGAGACGGGGCTTTGCTTTAAGCCGCAGCTTTCACCGCTGCTTCCAAAGCGTCGATGAAAATCGCCGCCACGTCGCAACCCGTTTGATCAAAAATCTCTTGGAAGCAAGTGGGGCTGGTGACGTTGATTTCGGTCACGCTGGTGCCAATCACATCAAGGCCAATCAACAACAAACCACGCGCCGCCAAGAGGGGACCAATGGCTTCGGCAATTGAGCGGTCGTTGTCGGCAATGGGTTGCGCCACGCCTTTGCCGCCTGCCGCCAAGTTGCCGCGCACTTCGCCGCCTTGCGGAATGCGCGCCAAGCAGAAGGGCACAGGCTTGCCGCCAATGATGAGCACGCGCTTGTCGCCTTGCGCAATGGCAGGTAAGAACTTTTGCACCATGACCGACTGCGCGCCGTCCAAATTCAAGGTCTCGATGATCGAGCCCAGATTCAAACCGTCGGCACCCACGCGGAAAATGCCCATGCCGCCCATGCCATCCAGTGGCTTCAAGATAATGTCTTGGTGTTCTGCATGAAACGCTTTGATGGCGTCGGCTGAACGTGTGACCAAGGTGGGGCCAATGAACTGGGGGAACTCCATGATGGCCAGTTTTTCGGGGTGGTCGCGCAAAGCAGACGCTTTGTTGAACACTTTGGCGCCTTCGCGCTCGGCTTGACTGAGCAAATGCGTGGCGTAGAAATACTCGCTGTCGAAGGGCGGGTCTTTGCGCATGATGATGGCGTCAAAGTCTTTGAGCCATGCTTCGCGCGATGAAGTGACCTCGTACCAAGTGGTGGTGTCACCGGTTAGATGCAGGTCTTGCACTTGCGCTTTGACGCATTCGCCACGCTGCCACTGAATGTGGGGCACTTCGCAGGCGCTGACTTGGTGGCCTCGCTTTTGTGCTTCGCGCATCATTGCAAAGCTGGTGTCCTTCTTGATCTTGAAGGAGGCGAGGGGGTCGACAATGAAAAGGATGTTCATGCGCGTAATGTCGCACAAAGCGATAAACAAAGTAAATCAGCAGGACTTTCACCCTGCTGATGTCACCTTGGAGAGGCATTCACACGAATTACATGTTTCTGCGGTATTGACCGCCGACCTCAAAGAGAGCGTTGGTAATTTGACCCAATGAGCAAACACGCACGGCTTCCATCAAGACCTCAAACACGTTGTCGTTGTGAATCACAGCCTGTTGCAAGCGACTCAACATGGCAGGCGATTCTTTGGCGTGTTTGGCGTGGAAGGCATGCAAACGGTCGAGCTGAGATTTTTTCTCGTCCTCGGTCGAGCGGGCCAGTTCCAGCTTCTCGAGCACTTCGTCGCCCTTAGGGTTGCGGAAGGTGTTGACGCCAATGATGGGGTACTCGCCGGTGTGCTTGAGCATCTCGTAGTGCATGGACTCGTCTTGAATCTTGCCGCGTTGATAGCCAGTTTCCATGGCGCCCAAGACACCGCCGCGATCGGCAATCTTTTCAAACTCAGTGAGCACGGCTTCTTCCACCAACTCGGTGAGCTCTTCAATGATGAAAGCGCCTTGGTTGGGGTTCTCGTTTTTGGCCAAGCCCCACTCGCGGTTGATGATGAGCTGAATGGCCATGGCACGGCGCACGCTTTCTTCAGTGGGCGTGGTGATGGCTTCGTCAAACGCATTGGTGTGCAGTGAGTTGCAATTGTCGTAAATGGCAATCAGCGCTTGCAGCGTGGTGCGAATGTCGTTGAACTGAATCTCTTGTGCGTGCAAAGAGCGGCCTGAGGTTTGAATGTGGTATTTCAACTTTTGGCTGCGCTCGTTGGCACCGTATTTGTTCTTCATGGCGACCGCCCAAATACGGCGGGCCACGCGGCCTAGCACGGTGTACTCGGGGTCCATGCCGTTGCTGAAGAAGAAACTCAGGTTGGGCGCAAAGTCATCGATGTGCATCCCGCGCGCCAAGTAGGCTTCTACAAACGTAAAGCCATTGGACAGCGTGAAGGCCAGCTGACTGATGGGGTTGGCGCCGGCTTCAGCAATGTGATAACCGCTGATCGACACGGAGTAGAAGTTGCGCACATCGTGGTGGACAAAGTATTGCGCAATGTCGCCCATCACCTTCAGGCTGAACTCGGTGCTGAAGATGCAAGTGTTTTGGCCTTGGTCTTCTTTCAGGATGTCTGCTTGCACGGTGCCGCGCACATTGGCCAACACCCATTCGCGAATTTTGGCAGCTTCGGTGTCGGTGGGTTCGCGACCATTTTCGGCTTTGAACTTTTCCAAGTTTTGATCGATGGCGGTGTTCATGAACATGGCCAAGATGGTCGGTGCTGGCCCATTGATGGTCATGGATACGCTGGTGCTGGGATTGCACAAGTCAAAGCCACTGTAGAGCACTTTCATGTCGTCCAAGGTGGCAATGCTCACGCCCGAGTTGCCCACTTTGCCGTAGATGTCGGGACGGGGATCGGGGTCGTTGCCGTACAAGGTGACCGAGTCAAAGGCGGTCGACAAACGCTTGGCGGGCATGCCTTCGCTCAAGAGCTTGAAGCGTGTGTTGGTGCGAAAGGCGTCGCCTTCACCCGCAAACATGCGGGTGGGGTCTTCGCCTTCACGTTTGAATGCAAAGGTGCCGGCGGTGTAGGGGAAGCTGCCAGGCACATTGTCCAACATCAACCATTTCAAAATTTCTCCATGGTCTTCGTAGGTGGGCAAGGACACTTTGCGAATGGTGGTGCCTGACAAACTCTTCGATGTCAGTGCCGTGCGAATTTCTTTGTCGCGAATTTTGACCACATACTCGTCACCCGCATAAGCTTTTTGCATTTCGGGCCATTGGGCTAAGAGTTTTTTGGCCGAAGGGTCTTGTGTTTCTTCGCGGCGAACAGCCAAGTCGATGGCGGCTTCTGCAGCTTTAGCGCGACCGGGTTTGTCCACTTCCAACATCACTGCAGCGGCACGCAGTTGTTGAATCTCGCGTGCCAGTTTGGCTTGGGCGCGCGCTTGTTTTTTGTAGCCACGCACAGTGTCACTGATTTCTGCCAAGTAACGTGTCCGTGCTGCAGGCACCACCGGGGTTTGGTTGGTGCTGTGGCGCACATCGACCCGAGGCAATTGTCCTTCTTTCAACTTCAACCCCAATTCGCCCAAGCGCACTTTGAGGGCTTGGTACAAAGCCGTCACGCCATCGTCGTTGAAGCGCGCAGCCATGGTGCCAAACACAGGCATTTGTTCTGTGGGAACTGTCCAAGCTTCTTTGTTGCGCTGAACTTGTTTGGCCACATCGCGCAGGGCATCGCTGGCGCCTTTGCGGTCAAACTTGTTGATGGCCACAAACTCGGCAAAGTCGAGCATGTCGATTTTTTCCAATTGGCTGGCGGCGCCAAACTCGGGCGTCATGACGTACATGGGCACATCGACGTGCGGCACGATGGCGGCATCGCCTTGGCCAATGCCAGAGGTCTCAACCACGACCACATCAAAGCCGGCCACCTTGCACGCGGCCACCACATCGGGCAGTGCTGCCGAAATTTCACTTCCAAAATCGCGCGTGGCCAAGCTGCGCATGAACACGCGTGCGCCATTGCGCCAAGGGTTGATGGCGTTCATGCGAATGCGGTCGCCCAACAAGGCGCCACCACTCTTGCGGCGTGAAGGATCGATCGACACCACGGCAATGCGCAAGTCGTCGCCTTGGTCCAAACGCAAGCGGCGAATCAGTTCATCAGTGAGTGAAGATTTACCCGCACCACCTGTGCCGGTAATGCCCAACACGGGCACTTTGTGCTTGGCGGCTTCGGTGCGCAATGCGGCCACCATGTCGGCAGATGCATTGCCGTTTTCCAGCACTGTGATGAGTTGTGACAAGGAACGCCAGTTGGCCTCTGTGCCACCTTGAATGGCTTTCAAATCTTTAGGGGCGTAGGCGCTGATGTCTTTGTCGCAGCGCATCACCATCTCGCCAATCATGCCGGCCAAGCCCATGCGCTGGCCGTCTTCGGGGGAGTAAATGCGACCCACGCCATAGGCATGCAGTTCGCGAATTTCGGCAGGAACGATCACACCGCCGCCGCCGCCAAACACTTGAATGTGTTCGCCGCCGCGTTGGCGCAGCAAGTCCACCATGTACTTGAAATACTCAACGTGGCCGCCTTGGTAAGAGCTGATCGCGATGCCTTGTGCGTCTTCTTGCAAGGCAGCGGTCACCACCTCATCGACCGAACGGTTGTGGCCCAAGTGAATCACTTCGGCGCCCATGCTTTGCAAGATGCGACGCATGATGTTGATGGCGGCATCGTGGCCATCAAACAAACTGGCAGCCGTCACAAAGCGCACTTTGTGCGTGGGGCGGTATTCGGCAAGGGCTTTGAATTCGGCAGACAAGTCGGTCATGGCAAGGTTCCAGTCAAGGAGAAAAAGGGCCGCTTAAACAGGCGGCCCAGTCTAATTGACGTTTACGTCAACGTCAACTTGCGATCTTAGCGCGTTTACTTAGAAAAGTCTTACAAATCAACATGCCCAGCAGCATGGCGCCCGTAAAAATCAGGGCATCAACACTTAAAAGTGCGGAAGCCAAGGCAGGACCTGGGCAATAGCCCGCCAAGCCCCAGCCTGCGCCAAACAAAGCGGCGCCACCCACCAAGGGCATGTCGATCTGGTTCACGGCAGGTTCGTGGTACTGATTGGCGAACAAAGGCGCCGTGGCCAGTTTTTGTGTCCAGGCAAATGCCAGCAGGGTGACACACACCGCACCGCCCATGACAAAGGCCAAGGTGGGGTCCCATAAACCGGGAAAGGGGCCCTTGGTGATGGCCGTGATGTCCAAGAAACCCAATACTTTGAGCGGCTGGGTCATGCCAGACAGGACCAGGCCGGCAGCAAAGACCAGTCCGGCAGAAAAGGCCAGGCCCAGTCGACCCGCGCGGATGGGGTTGCCTTGCAGTGCTTCGGTCATGCGGCACCTCGCATCAAAGTCACCGTGATCATGCCTATAGCCATGAACGTGCCAACCGCCACCAATGAACGCAAGGACAAACGGCCCAAGCCGCACACCCCGTGGCCACTGGTGCAGCCACTGCCCCACACGGTGCCAAAGCCGACCAACAGGCCTGCTGGGATGAGCAGATACAAGGGGCGGGTGGGCAGTGTTGGACTTTCAAGGCCTTGACCCAGAAGGCAACCGCCCACAATCAAGCCGGCCAAAAACGCCCAGCGCCAAGTGTCGGGATGGGTGGGGGCTGCCAGAGCCTCCGACGTGATGCTGCTGACGCCGGCAATGCGTCCCAAGCCCCACCACAAAAGCCAGCTGGCCAATCCAATGAGGATGCCGCCGATGGCAGCAATGAAATAAGGGTGCAAATTGGCAAGCATCAAACAGAGTTCCTGAAATATGTTCTCAAACGGTGGCAAAAGTTATCATAATTTGCATTCACCTTGAAAGAACCGCATGAGCCGCCTAGCTGATCCCGAAAAAAAGAAAGCCCTTTGTGCCCGTTTGGCCCGCATTGAAGGCCAACTCCGTGGCCTCCAAAAGTTGATCGATTCCGATGCCGATTGTGAAAAAATTGCCCAGCAAATGGCCGCATCTCGCAAAGCCTTGGACAAAGCCTTTTTCTCCATGGTGGGCTGCATGATTGAGCAAGGCGATCAATCGGCAGAGCATGTGGCCGAGATGCTCACGAAGTTTGCATAAGTCGTTTGGCGCAGCATGTCTTCTCAAACCCTTCAAATCGTTCAGCTGTTTGACCCCGAGTCCAGCACCTACACCTATGTGGTGTATGACGCGCACAGCTTGGAAGCGGTCATCATCGATCCGGTGGACACGCAACTTGAACGCGATAAAAAAACCATTCAAACCCTGGGTTTGAAACTTCGCTGGGCATTGGAAACACATGCCCATGCAGACCACATCACCAGTGCCGGCTTGTTGGCCGAGCACTTGGGTGCGCAAACAGCAGCGCCCGAGGGGTGCCACATTGGGACTGCCGCGGTGCAGTTGGTCGATGGCCAAATGATTTCCTTTGGCGCCTATGCCTTGAAGGCGCTGCACACGCCAGGTCACACGGCTGGCAGCATGTGTTTTTATGTGGCCACAGCGCAAGCTGGCCATGTGTTCTCTGGCGACACGCTGTTGATTGGCGGTTGCGGTCGCACCGATTTTCAATCGGGCAGTGCCAAAGACATGTTCAACAGCTTGACTGAAATTTTATTCAAGTTGCCTGCCAACACCACAGTGTGGCCGGGTCATGATTACCAAGGTCGCACACATTCCAGCATCGGCCATGAAATGCAACACAATGCGCGCGTGGCTGGCAAAACGCTGGCGCAGTTTGAGGCCATCATGGCCCAGTTGAATTTACCCAAACCGCGGCGAATCGATGAAGCGGTTCCCGCCAATTTAAAGTCGGGCTTACGCCACGACGCAGGAGGAGAAGTTGTGTCCCATGATGTTGTGAGTGTGCGACCTGCAGAGGGCTATGCAGGCGATGTCTTTCCAGAGCTAGCTTGGCATTGGGTGCAGTCGGGTGAAGCGGTGATGGTCGATGTGCGTTCTGATGCAGAACGCGCATGGGTGGGCTTTGTGCCAGAAGCCAAACCCTTGGCATGGAAGCAATGGCCTGTGGTGGATGTCAACCCTGACTTTGATGCAGGCATTCAACGCATTGGCGCTGAAGGCAAAAAGATCGTGTTACTGTGCCGCAGTGGTGTGCGTTCTGTGGCGGCTGCCCAGCGCGCAACCCAATTGGGCCTAGAGGCTTACAACATTTTGGAAGGCTTTGAGGGCGACCCAGATGCCAACGCTCACCGCGGCTTGCTCGGTGGCTGGCGCAAACGGGGCTTGCCCTGGAGACAAAACTGATGAACTCAAAAACCACCCCGGCCGACCTCAGCCCCCAAGTTCAAGCCTTGTTGGCGCGCATTGAGGCCAAGCAAGACGAGGTGGTGGCATTGACGCAAGATTTGGTGCGCATCCCCACGGTGAATCCACCTGGCGATGCCTACGAGGCTTGCGCCAGATTCATTGGCGAGCGCTTAAAGCCGCGCGGTTTTGCCGTTGAATATGTGCGGGCCCACGGCGCACCTGGCGACTCCGATGCCAAACCGCGCATGAACGTGGTGGCCCGTTGGGAAGGCACAGGTTCTGGTGAGTGTGTTCACTTCAACAGCCACATCGATGTGGTTGAAGCCGGCACTGGTTGGACCTCTGATCCCTTTGGTGCAGAGATTCGTGACGGCAAAATTTATGGCCGTGGCACCTGCGACATGAAGGGCGGCTTGGCCGCTAGCATCATTGCCTGTGAAGCCTTGATTGAATCGGGCATGTCCATTCCGGGGGCCCTTGAAATCAGTGGAACGGTCGATGAAGAATCAGGGGGCTTTGCGGGTGTGGGCTATTTGGCCGAGCGAGGTTACTTCAGCAAACCACGTGTGCACCATGTCATCATTCCCGAGCCCTTGGGTGTTGACCGCATCTGCTTAGGTCACCGCGGTGTGTGGTGGAGCGAGGTAGAAACCAAAGGCCGCATTGCCCATGGTTCGATGCCGTTTTTGGGCGACAGCGCCATCAACCACATGAGCGCGTTCATTCATTTGCTCGAAACCCAATTGCAACCGCAGCTGAAGCAGCGTCACACCTCTGAACCGGTGGAGCCCCCGGGTGCGCGCGTCAGCACTTTGAACATCAACAGCATTCATGGTGGTCAAGTTGAGCAGCGATACGCCACCGATGAACGCGGTTGGCCCACCGCTGATGCGCCTTCGCCTGTGGTGGCGCACAGTTGCCGCACCGTGCTCGACAGGCGCTTCATTGCCGAAGAAAATTTGGAAGCTGTGAAGCAAGAAATCATCGACATGCTCGATGAACTGAAGCGCACACGCCCTGGCTTTGATTACGGCATTCGCGACATCATGAGCTTTGTGCCCACGGCCACGCCGCGTGACGCACCAGTGGTCGATGCCACAGCGCGGGCCATTGCGCGCGTGCTCGGCCGCGAACCTTCTTACATTGCCAGCCCTGGCACCTATGACCAAAAGCACATTGTGCGAAGTGGCAAGCTCAGAGACTGCATTGCCTATGGCCCTGGCATCTTGGATTTGGCCCATCAACCCAACGAGTACGTGGGCATTCAAGAGTTGGTGGATTCTGCCAAAGTGATGGCGCTGGCCAGTTTGAGTTTGACGGGCGCGATGCGATAAAGTTTTTTGCATGACCAAAATTCTGATCGCTGGCTATCAGCACGAGACCAATACTTTTGCCCCCAGCCTGGCCGATTGGGCCGCCTTCAATTGCGGTGAATCTTTTCCGGCCTACATGCGGGGACAAACGGTCATCGATCAAATGACCGGTATTAACATGCCCATCTCGGGCTTCATGGATGCAGCCAAGCGTTGGCAGTGGGAATTGGTGCCTTCTGCATGGGCAGGCGCAACGCCTTCCTCTTATGTGACGCAAGAAGCTTTTGAAAACATTGCAGCCGCCATCTTGGAGGACATTCGGCATGCGTTGCCCCAAGGACTGGATGGCATTTATTTGGACCTCCATGGTGCGGCGGTTGCCGAACATGCCGATGACAGTGAAGGCGAGTTGTTGACACGCATTCGGCAATTGGTGGGCCCTGCTATGCCCATCGTGGCCAGCTTGGATTTGCATGCCAATGTGACGCAGCGCATGCTGGCGCAAAGTGATGCCTTGGTGTCTTACAGAACCTATCCGCACATTGACATGGCCGACACGGGTGAGTTGGCGGCGCAGTTGATGCAGCGCCGATTGAAACTGGGTCGCAAAGAGCCGATGTACGCGCGGCGTTTTCCCTTTTTGATTTCTTTGAATGCGCAGTCGACTTGGATGGCTCCTGCCAAATCCGCCTACGAACAATTGCTGGCCCTAGACCGTGAGTCGGGTGTGATGCTGAGTTTTTGCATGGGCTTTCCGGCATCTGATTTTGAAGAGTGCGGCCCTGTGGTTTGGGGGCATGGTCCTCAGGCCGAAGCCGTGGTTGAGCAACTCTTCAAGGCCATCAGCGAGCCCGCTGTGTGGCGACCTCATTGGCTGCCTGCGCGAGAAGCCGTGGTGCATGCGATGGCCACTGCAGGCAAAGTGACTGCGCCCGTGGTGATTGCCGACACCCAAGACAACCCTGGCGCAGGCGGGGACAGCAACACCACAGGCATGTTGCATGCACTGTTGCAGCAAGGTGCCGGCAAAGTCTTTCCTGGACAAGTTGCTGTGGGCTTGGTGTTTGATCCGGCTGCCGCTCAAATGGCTTTTGAAGCCGGTGTGGGTGCGCAAATCCATTGCAGTTTGGGCAAAGCCGTGCCCATCTTCACGGGGCAACTCAGCGATCCGCCCTTGCAGGCACGCTTTAATGTCAAGGCCATCAGCGATGGCCGCTGCGTGTTGAAGGGCCCCATGATGACGGGCGTTGCGGTGCAAATGGGCCCCAGTGCGTGTTTGGAAATTGACGGCATTTTGATTGCGGTGGTCAGCGGCAAAGTGCAGTTGCTAGACCGTGAATTGTTGCGAACCGTGGGCATCCATGCCGAGCAGATGAAGATCGTGGTGGTGAAAAGTTCGAACCACTTCCGGGCTGACTTCACACCTATCGCCTCTGAGGTGTTGGTGGCCAAAGCCCCTGGCCCCATGGCGGCAGACCCTGCTGATTTGCCATGGAAAAAACTCAGCCCACTGATCAGGCGTCAACCCTGAGTGTTTGTCTCTATTGAAAGATTGAAGCAGACCGCCGCTTCAGATCCAAAAAATCATTATCATCGCCCATATGACTTTTTTGGCCATCGACGTCGGCAACACCCGCTTGAAGTGGGCGCTTTACGATCGTCCTCACACCCAAGCCAATGTGCTGGCACAGGGTGCAGAATTTCTCGAGAACATTGAAACCTTGGCAGAGGGGCCGTGGGCCAGTTTGCCTGTGCCAGATCACATGCTGGGCTGTGTGGTGGCCGGAGATGCCGTCAAGCGGCGTGTTCAAGAACAAATGGAGTTGTGGGACATCGCGCCCCAGTGGGTGGTGTCGTCCACTGAAGAAGCCGGTGTGTCCAATGGCTATGACCACCCCACCCGTTTAGGCTCAGACCGATGGGTGGCCATGATTGGTGCCCGACATCGCTTGATGCTGAAAGGGGAGGCCAAGCCCTTGGTGGTGGTCATGGTAGGCACGGCCGTCACGGTGGAAGCCTTGGACCAACACGGTAAATTTTTAGGCGGTTTGATTTTGCCGGGGCACGGCATCATGCTGCGTGCATTGGAATCTGGCACGGCCGGTTTGCATGTGCCCACCGGTGAGGTGCGGCCTTTTCCCACCAACACCAGCGATGCCCTCACCAGCGGTGGCACGTATGCCATTGCCGGGGCTTGCGAGCGCATGGTTCAGCATTTGCGAGACCACACGGGCATGGAACCCGCCTGTGTGATGACCGGTGGTGCTGGCTGGAAAATGGCCCCCAGCATGGCCATTCAATTTGAATTGGTCGACAGCCTTATTTTTGACGGCTTGTTGAAGCTGGCGCAATCGCGCTTCAGTTAACTTCGTAAGCTTGCGTCAATTGCATCAAGTGCGCGCGTTCGTCGGCGCGCTCTAAATAAGGCGCCAACAACAACAGCACATGGCGTGCACCGCGCGCCAATGCCTCGCCTGCGCTTTCGGGCTCCATGGCGTGGCGCGGATTGCGCACATATTCATAGCTCAGCCAATAGGTCACCACCACCGACATGCTGGCCGACAGGGTGGTGAAGGTGGCGGCTTCATTTCGAATGTGGCCTTGACGCGCCAAGGCCATCAGCAGATGGTTCAAGGCGGCTGTTTGCGCTTCGAGGATGTTTTTGAAGTGCGTTTCTAAGTGCCGATTTTTGGACAACAAATCGTTGAGGTCGCGGTACAAAAAGCGGTGATCCCAAATGTGTTCAAACAAAGAGTGTAAGAAGAACCAAGCGTCTTCCACATCTTTCACATCTTGGCTGGCCTCCAGCAACTTCAGAATGCGATCTTTGTAGTCGTCAAACAGATGGCTGACCAGCTGGTCTTTGGCGGGAAAGTGATAGTACAAATTGCCCGGACTGATGTTCAGCTCGGAAGAGATGAGCGTGGTCGACACATTGGGTTCGCCATAGCGATTGAACAAGTCCAATGCCACGGTGGCGATGCGCTCAGCGGTGCGTCGAGGTGCTTTTTTGGCCATGCCGTGTGATGTGTTGTTGTGTGGCGCGCGGCGTGCTTATTTGCGGGCTTTGGTGGCGGGGGACTTGGCACTTGCACTGGTGCGTTTGGGCGGTGCCGCTTTGCTTGTGCGGCTAGAGGAGGCTTTCAGCGCGGCCTCCAATGCGGCCACTCGGTCTTGCAGATCGGCCACGTCTTGTGCAGTCGGCAAGCCTAAGCTTTTCAGGGCCCGCGCAACACGGTCTTCAAACAGGTGTTCTAAGCGGTCAACTTTGATGCCGGCAGGTTGCACCAGGCTGGTGTTGATGCCCGTGGTCAGGCCTTGGGCCAATTGGTTGAAGTGCGCTGTGGCCTCGTGCAGTTTTTCTTGAGCGACGGCTTGGGCTTGGGCCATGGCCCCCAAGCCCGCCAACCACATGTCTTTAGAGGCTGTGTTGTGCAAGGGCTCGCTGCTTGAGGCTTTGGCTTGTGCTGTCTTGGATGCAGGCTTCGATGTAGGCTTGGTGCCTGTCTTGCTGGATGCTTTGGTGGCCATGAAAACTCCGTACTTCTGGGGTGGGTTTGGCAAAACCTCACTTTAACCGCAGTGGCAAGGGCTGCCAAGGCTTCTAGAATAGAGTTTTGGAAAGAAAAACATGTCTGTTCTGATTACCGGTGGTGCGGGCTTCATTGGTGCCAACTTCGTGTTGGACTGGGTTGCCAACACAGATGAAAAAATCATCAACCTCGACAAGTTGACCTATGCAGGCAACATGGCGTCGTTGGCGTCCTTGCAGAACAACCCCCAACATGTCTTTGTGCAAGGCGACATTGGCGATGACAAGCTGTTGCCCAAGCTACTGGCTGAGCATCAGCCGCGTGCGGTGTTGAACTTTGCCGCTGAAAGTCATGTGGACCGCTCTATCCATGGCCCTGGTGATTTCATTGAAACCAACATTGTGGGCACCTTCCGTTTGCTGGAATCCGTGCGCGGTTATTGGCAAGCCTTGGCGCCCGAAGCGCAGCAACAGTTTCGTTTTTTGCATGTGTCCACCGACGAGGTCTACGGCAGCTTAAGCCCGCAAGACCCTGCGTTCAGTGAAAACAACAAGTACGAGCCCAACAGTCCTTACAGTGCCAGCAAGGCCGCCAGCGATCACTTGGTGCGTGCATGGCATCACACCTATGGCCTGCCTGTGCTGACCACGAACTGCAGCAACAACTATGGGCCTTTGCACTTCCCCGAAAAACTCATTCCTTTGATGATCGTGAATGCCTTGGCCGGCAAACCTTTGCCTGTCTATGGCGACGGCATGCAAGTGCGCGATTGGTTGTATGTCAAAGACCATTGCAGCGCCATTCGCCGCGTTTTAGAAGGCGGTCAACTGGGTGAAACCTACAACGTGGGCGGCTGGAATGAGAAGCCCAACATCGAGATTGTGAACACCGTGTGCGCGCTGTTGGATGAAATGCGCCCACGCTCAGATGGTCAGTCGTATGCAACGCAAATCACGTATGTGAAAGACCGACCTGGCCACGACCGACGCTATGCCATCGATGCACGCAAACTCGAAAAAGAGTTGGGCTGGAAACCTGCAGAAACCTTTGAAACGGGCATTCGCAAAACGGTGGCTTGGTATTTGGACAACGCCGAGTGGGTGGCCAATGTGCAAAGTGGGGCCTACCGCGAGTGGGTCACGAAGCAATACAAAGCCTAAGCCGCGCATGAAAATTTTATTGCTCGGCAAAAATGGCCAAGTGGGTTGGGAGCTGCAGCGCAGCTTGGCACCTTTGGGCGAGGTGCTGGCGCTTGACCGGCACAGCGCCTCCCACTGCGGTGATCTGACCCATCTGGAAGGCTTGGCAGACACCGTGCGTTTGTTCAAGCCCAACGTGGTGGTGAACGCCGCCGCCTACACCGCGGTCGACAAAGCCGAGTCCGATCCAGAAACCGCGCACTTGGTCAATGCGTTGGCGCCAGAAGTGTTGTCTCGCGCCTGCGCGGCCATTGGGGCAAGGCTCATTCACTATTCAACCGACTACGTCTTTGACGGCAGTGGCCAAACACCTTGGATCGAGACTGATGCCACAGGTCCGCTCAATGCTTATGGCCGCAGCAAGTTGGCCGGTGAACTGGGCATTGCCAAACAGGGTGCCCAGCATGTGATCTTCAGAACCAGTTGGGTTTACGGCACCGAGGGCGGCAATTTTGCCAAGACCATGCTGCGTTTGGCCCAAGAACGCGAGAAGATGACGGTCATCAACGACCAGTTTGGTGCGCCCACGGGTGCGGCCTTGTTGGCCGATGTCACGGCGCTGACCTTGCAAGCGCCCCAGCCACTCTCTGGCATCTATCACTTGGCTGCAGCAGGTGTGACCACTTGGTTTGACTACGCCAACCATGTACTGGCCAAAGCCAAGCAGTTGAAGCCCAGTTTGAGCTTTGCCGTCAAAGAATTATTGCCCGTGCCGACTTCAGAATTTCCCACGCCAGCCCAGCGGCCGTTGAACTCCAGGCTCCATTGCGGTCGCTTGGAACAAGCCCTTCAATTGCAGTTACCACCCTGGCAAACCGGCGTGGACCAGCTCTTGGCAAAAATTTTGTAATTTGATGGTTTCGGTGGGGCACAAGCGCCTCAAAAGTGTTCACAATACGGCTCTGACAGACCCCTATCACATGAGCAAGTACTGACTTGCATGTTTTTAATTTAAAGAACCATCATGACTGACATTGATTCCTTGGCCCACATTGCGCCGCGCGACAAAGCAGAGATCTTGGCGCAAGCATTGCCCTACATTCGCAAGTTTCATGGCAAGACCTTGGTTATCAAATACGGCGGCAATGCCATGACCGATCCTGCTTTGCAAGCCGATTTTGCTGAAGACGTGGTGCTCTTGAAATTGGTGGGCATGAACCCCGTGGTGGTTCACGGGGGTGGTCCCCAAATTGAAACGGCTTTGAACCGCTTGGGCAAAAAAGGCGAGTTCATTCAAGGCATGCGCGTGACCGACGCCGAAACCATGGAAGTGGTGGAGTGGGTGTTGGCCGGTGAAGTGCAACAAGACATTGTGGGTTTGATCAACCAAGCAGGTGGCAAGGCTGTGGGCTTGACGGGTCGTGATGGCGGCATGATTCGCGCCAAGAAACTCAAGATGGTCGACAACAACGACCCCCACAAAGAATACGACGTTGGCCAAGTGGGCGACATCGAGTCGATCGACCCCAGCGTGGTCAAGGCCCTGCAAGACGACGCCTTCATTCCCGTCATCAGCCCTATTGGCTTTGGCGAAAACAACGAGAGTTACAACATCAATGCCGATGTGGTGGCAGGCAAATTGGCCAGTGTGCTGCGCGCTGAAAAGTTGGTGCTGCTGACCAACACGCCCGGCGTCTTGGACAAAGCAGGTAACCTGTTGACCGACTTGAGCGCCCGTCGCATTGACGAGTTGTTTGCCGATGGCACCATCAGTGGTGGCATGTTGCCCAAAATCAGTGGCGCCTTGGATGCCGCCAAGAGTGGTGTGAACGCTGTGCACATCATCGATGGCCGTGTGCCACACGCCATGTTGTTAGAAATTCTGACCGACCAAGCGTTCGGCACCATGATTCGCAGCCACTGAGGAACAGGCCATGACCACAGAGACAACTTCCGACAACCTGCCCGAGAACGAAGAAGCTGGCGCGGCGCCCACACGCAAGCGCCCCAAGCCTGGTGAGCGTCGTTTGCAAATTTTGCAAACCTTGGCTGGCATGCTGGAGCAGCCCGGCGCAGAACGCATCACCACAGCAGCCTTGTCGGCCAAGCTGGGGGTGAGTGAGGCGGCTTTGTACCGTCACTTCGCCAGCAAAGCGCAGATGTTTGAAGGCTTGATTGATTTTGTCGAGCAGTCGGTGTTTGCCTTCGTGCGCCAAATTGCCGACCGCGAACCTGCAGGTCCTGCACAAGTGGCGCGAACCGTGGCGCTCATTTTGCAATTTGCAGAAAAGAACCCCGGCATGGCGCGCGTCATGACGGGCGATGCGCTGGTGTTTGAAAACGAGCGTTTGCAAGAGCGCATGAACTTGTTGTTCGACAAATTGGAAAGCACCTTCAAGCAGTCACTGCGCGATGGCGGCATTCAAAGCGACACTCCCACCGTGGATGCGCAAGTAACGGCTTCTTTGTTGGTGGCCTTCATGATGGGACGCATGCAGCGCTTTGCACGCTCGGGATTTAAGCGTTTGCCTTCAGAGAATTTGCAGGCTTCTTTGGCGCGCGTGCTTTGAAGTTGTGCAGCATCGAAAAAGGCACCGCGAGGTGCCTTTTTTGTATCTGCTTGCTGAGGAATTTACCAACTCCAAAGTGTGCCGTCATGTTGAAGCCTGTTGACGGGTAAGTAGGCCCGCTGATACGGATACTTGGCGGCCAGTTTTTCATCAATGTCCACGCCGTGTCCGGGTGACTCGCCGCAATACAGCATGCCTTTTTCAAAGCGCCAATCATGCGGAAAGACCGACAGCATTTCTTCGCTGTGCGCCATGTGTTCTTGAATGCCAAAGTTGGGCACCCAGGTGTCAAAGTGCAAAGCTGCGCCCATGCAGACCGGTGACATGTCGGTGGCACCATGACAGCCGGTGCGCACTTGGTACAAGCTGGCCAAGTTGGCAATGACGCGCAAGTGCGTGATGCCTCCCGCGTGCGTGACAGTGGTGCGGATGTAATCGATGAGTTGCTGCTCGATCAAATCTTTGCAGTCCCATACCGTGTTGAAAATTTCGCCCACAGCCAAGGGCGTGGTGGTGTGATGGCGAATGAGCTTGAAGGCCTCTTGGTTTTCGGCGGGCGTGGGGTCTTCTAGCCAGAACAAGTGAAAGGGCTCGAGTTCTTTGCCCAAGCGGCCGGCTTCAATGGGCGTGAGGCGATGGTGCGCGTCATGCAACAAATGCGTGTCGGGTCCCACGGCTTCGCGCACAGCCTGAAACAAGCCAGGTGTGTGGCGCAAATACTTTTCGGTGCTCCAATCGTGCTCGCCCGGCAAAGGACCATCGGCAGGTTCGTACATGCGGCCATTGCCACTCACGCCATAAACTTTGTTCAGGCCCGGAATGCCGCTTTGCGCGCGAATGGCCAAGTAGCCCATTTCTTTGTGGCGCAACACTTCGTCCACGGTTTCGGCAGTATCGCGACCTGTTGCGTGGGCGTACGACATGATGCCGGTGCGGCTGCGGCCACCCAACAATTGGTAAAGCGGTTGCCCTGCAATTTTGGCCTTGATGTCCCACAGCGCCGTGTCCACTGCGGCAATGGCGGTCATGGTGACGGGGCCTCTTCGCCAGTAAGCGCCTTTGTAGAGGTACTGCCAGATGTCTTCAATTTGCTGTGGGTCGCGGCCAATCAAACAGGGAATGACATGCTCTTCCAAATAACTCACCACCGACAATTCGCGACCATTGAGGGTGGCGTCGCCAATGCCGGTGAGGCCTTCGTCGGTTTCAATTTTGAGTGTGACGAAGTTGCGGCCAGGGCAGCAAACGATGACGCGGGCGGCTGTGATTTTCATAAAGGTCTGTTGATCAATGTTGCAGTTTAGGCATCTAAGGTAATGGCGAATTTCACCGTGGCATCGACGCCTTGATGAATCACTTGATCGTGCCAATAAGCCACGCGTTGGGCCCACAGTGTGTTGTGAGGCAACTCATTGCCCCACAAGTCTTGCCGTGACAACAAAGCTTTTAAGCTGTCCGCTGCATCTGTTACTTGGTTTTTTCCGATGGCCAATAAGCTCTCTGCTTGCGGATCGTTCAAGGCATAGGCGTGCCCTTGTTCATCCACGGCCAGCGTGTAGCGCAAGAAAATAGCCGCCGCCAAGGCATGGTGTTCAAACGCTTGGCCTTTGGCCATTTGGCCCAAGATAGAAGGCGGCCAACGTTGTGGAATTTTTTGCGAACTGTCCATGGCAATTTGATGCACGCTGTGTTTCAAATACGGATTGCCAAAGCGTTGAATCAGTGCATCGCGGTAGTCGGCCCAATCGGTGCGGCTTAAGTGTGGCGCCACTTCGCGGCTCATCAAGCGATAGACAAACTCTCGAATGTGGTCAACGCCAATGCACGAAGCAATGTAAGGACGTCCCGTGATGGCGCCCATCAGGGCCATGGCTGAGTGGCTGCCGTTCAGCATGCGAAGTTTGGCTTCTTCATAACTGTGTACTTGCGACGTAACCCGCACGCCGCACTTGGCCAACAAAGCGCCGTCGGCAGGGTCCACAAATTTGTCTTCAATCACCCATTCCCAAAAGGTTTCGGTGCTGAGTGCGCAGTCGTCTTTCAAGCCCAAGGTCTCCTTGGCCGCAGTGGCCACTTCGTTGGTGGCTGCGGGCACGATGCGATCAACCATGCTACAAGGGAACGCACAGTGCGCGTCCATCCATTGCATCAATGCTGCATCTTGCGGTGTGGCTGTGGCATGAATAAGTGCTTGAAGTTTGTGGCCGTTGCCTTGCAAGTTGTCGCACGAGGCAATGGTGAGACCGGGCAGTGCAGCGGCATGACGCAAACGCAGGCCATCGATCAGCAGTTGGGCCAATGCAGGCGTGTAGCCTTTTTCTGTGACGGTGAGGGTGAGCCATCGCGTGCTTTTTGCCGCAATGGCATTGAGTACATTTTGCCGTTCTGTGGTGGCCACACTGGTTTGCCAAAGCGCACCAGGCACTTGCCATTCAACACCGGTAGCGCCCGCAACGCGCACTGAATACAAACCATCTTGTGCGCGCAGTTTGTTGACCAAACCGGGTTGCGTCATGCCCACGCCATGAATGCCCCAACGCGAATCACCCTCGCGCAGCAGTTGGTCAAACACCATGGCTTGGTGGGCGCGGTGAAATGCGCCCAAACCTAAATGCACCACACCGGTTGCTTCAGGATGAACAGCGTAGGTTGGTGTTTTGACAGATGCGGGAATATGAGCGAGCGTGCCGCGCGAGAGTTGAGGTTCAGACATGTGGGTTCTTTGAGGCCAGTTCAAGAGGGCAATGATTAGTGTCGGTTCTTGAGCTTGGCTTCAGAGGCTTGAATCTCGGCCCAGGTGGCATCGTCAATCCAAATGCCGTTTTGCTCGCGATCGGCGCGAGCTCTGCGTTCGGGTTCACCCGCCATCAAAACACCTTCACTGCCAGGTGCATCGGGGCTTTGTCGCAACCAGTCTTCAAAGGCCAAGGCTTCTTTTTCAAACGAGGTTTGTGTGCCCAAGCGAACGGGGTCGATGATCATGGTGAGCATGCCATTGAGCACAGCCCGTTTGTCATCGGCTTCGCGGTGCCATGTGCCACCGCCTGTGAGTGCACCGCCCAACAATTCGCAGGCCATGGCCATGCCAAAGCCTTTGTGGTCGCCAAAAGTCATGAGGGCGCCAAACAGCCCATTCGATTGCGGCACCACCACCACACCGGGGTTGTTGGTGGGATGGCCTTTTTCATCAATCAAATAACCATCTGGCACTTGTTCGCCTTTGTTGTATGCCACACGCATCTTGCCTTGGGCCACACGGCTGGTGGCAAAGTCGAGCACGAAGGGTTTTCGGTTACCCATGGGCACGCCAATGCAGCAGGGGTTGGTGCCAAAGCGACCATCGCCACCCCCAAAGGGTGCGACGACGGGGCGTGACAGTACGTTCACAAAATGAACGGACACCAAGCCTTGTGCCACTGCCATTTCGGCAAAGTGACCAATGCGTCCCAAGTGGTGCGAGCGGCTGAGTGCCACCGTGCACACGCCGTGTTGCTTGGCACGTTCAATGCCCATTTGCATGGCTTGCACACCTGTGATTTGGCCGTAGCCACGTTGGCCATCCAAGTTCAGCAAGGGACCTGTGTCGAGCACCACTTTGACGCCGGTGTTGGGGTTCAGGCCACCTTCCAAAACGGCATCAACATAGCGCGGCACCATGCCCACGCCATGCGAGTCATGACCACTCAAATTGGCCATGACCAAGTTGGCGGCCACTTGCTCGGCTTCAGCAGCTTCGCTGCCCGCCATTCGAATGATGTTGGCAATTTGTTGTTGCAGTTGTGCGGCGGGAATGCATTGGCTCATGACAGTACTTTCTTGTTGTGCAACGCCACGGGCAAAGCATGGCGTGAGACGTGGCTTACATCACAGCGCCCACTTGCCAAGGTACAAATTCATTTTGACCATAGCCGTGCTTCTCGCTTTTGGTGGGTTCGCCAGAGGCGGCTTTCAGGATCATCTCGAAAATGCGCTGGCCCATTTCGGGAATGCTGACGCCGCCGTCCACAATTTCGCCGCAGTTGAGGTCCATGTCCTCTTCTTGTTTTTTCCACAAGGCTGAGTTGGTCGAGAATTTCAAACTGGGCGAAGGTGCGCAGCCGTAGGCACTGCCGCGGCCCGTGGTGAAGCAAATTAGGTTGGCGCCGCCAGCCACTTGGCCTGTGGCACTCACTGGGTCGTAGCCGGGCGTGTCCATGTAGACAAAACCATGGGTGTTGACCGGTTCAGCATATTCGTAAACGGCTTGCAAGTTGCTGGTGCCGCCTTTGGCTACGGCGCCCAA